>JBGPEJ010000081.1:0-11991 GCA_041482775.1 Gemmatimonadota bacterium
ATGTGTGTATCAAGCTGTGAATAGCGAGCGCGCTCCCGAACCGGTCGGCCCCTACCCGCACGCCAGACGCGCCGGCAATCTGCTGTTTCTTTCCGGCATAGGTCCCCGGGTGAAGGGTGTGCAGGGGGTGCCGGGCGTGACCCTGGATGCCCAGGGCAACGTGGCCTCCTACGACTTCGAGCGACAGTGCCGGCAGGTGTTCGAGAATGTGCGCGTCGTGCTGGAGGACGCCGGGTCGTCCTGGGACCGGATCGTGGACGTCGCGGCGTATCTCACCGATATCCGCCGGGATTTCCAGACCTTCAACCGCCTCTACGCCGAGGCCTTCCCCACCGACCGGCCGACCCGAACCACCGTCGAGGTGAGCCGCCTGCCCACACCGATCGCGATCGAGCTCAAGATCATTGCGACGATCTGAGCACGGCGCGAACCGGGCTGGCGTCGAAGCCGTCGAGCTTGAGCGGTAACGCGATCAGCTCGTAGCGACCCTCCGGTACCCCTTCGAGCAGCAGCCCTTCGAGAATGGCCATGTCGTGCGCCAGGAAGCGGTGGTGCGCGAGAAGCTCCCGGGAGGAGAACGGGTCGACGCTGGGGGTGTCGATACCCACCAGCGCCACGCCGGCCCCGTGGAGCTGATCCACCAGCTCGGGGGACAACGCGGCGAAGTCTTCGTTAAACATGGTGGAGTCGGGAAAAGTCCCGGTGGACAGCAGCACGCGCGGTTGGGATGGCGCGCGGGGCAGCATGGCGGGCGTAATGCACTTCCCCCGCGCCCCGATCACCCGCATCACCTCACAGGGACCCAGGTACCGGTCGAGGGCGCGGTTGGCAATGTCGGGAGCGCCGGCGCCGTAATGGCTCGGCGCGTCGGCGTGAGCGCCCAGGTGAACGGTGGCACGCAGCGTCGACAGGGTGACGCTCGCCCCGCGGGCAAGGTCGAGCAGGACCTCGCGCGTCGGTGGCGTATCGCCGGGCCAGACCGCGAGGTCGGCGGAAATGCGGGGACTGATGTCGTAAATCATGGCCGCCGATTACATCCGGTGCCGGATGGCCCAGAGATCGGGAAACAGCGGCTTCCAGAGACTCTGCTTCAGAAACTCCACACCCGGAGAGCCGCCGGTCCCCTTCTTGGCGCCGATGGTTCGCTCCACCAGCTTGATGTGCCGGTACCGCCACTCCTGGAGGCCCTCGTCGAAATCGGTCATGAGCTCGAAGAGGATGACCAGCTCGGGCTGCGTCTGGTAGACCCGGAACAGCTCCTCCTGCAGCGCCGGACTCGCCTCGGTGGGGAGCGTCACCTCCCGGCCGGTGAGCTCGCCGGGGACCCGCACACCCCGCTGGCCCAGAAAAGCGTAGAAGTGGTCGACCACCGTGGGTTCGGCGAGCCGGCGGTCGGCCCGGGCGCGCTCGCCAGTGCCGTCGGGGATGGCACCGGTCACCGACGGGCGCTTATAGCCGTAGGCGAATTCGAATTCACGGAACTGGTAGGACTGGAAGCCCGAGGCGGTGTCCAGGCGGTCACGAAAAGAAGCGAACGACATCGGGGTCATGGTCTCCAGGATGTCGAGCTGGCCGACCAGAGTCTTGAGGATAGTGCGGAGCCGCTTCCAGGTGGCGATCGCCCCGTAGAGATCGTTGCGGGTGAAGTCCCGATTGACCTTGGCGGTTTCGTGAAGGATCAGCTTGAACCAGAGTTCGTACACTTGATGGATCACGATGAAGAGCATCTCGTCGTGTTCCGGGGGTGTCGACCGGGGCCGCTGGAGCTCGAGGAGCTCGGGGAGGCTCAGGTAGCTTGAGTAGGTGAGTGCCATTGGATGCCTGGGAGCAGAGCGTGGACGAAACGCCTCAGCGCAGCAGCCACCACACCACCGCGGCAAGGCCGAGTCCGGCTGCCAGCAGGATAACCCTCATCATCCGCTTCTGCTTCAGCGCCCGACGTCTCGCTTCGGCGTAGGGAATCAGGGTAAAGGAGATCATGGTGTAGAGGGGTATGAACCGGCGGGGAAACAGCCGGTGCAGCAACGCCTCTCCCCGCTTCTCCAATCGGAACAGCGGCGAGGCGACGTGATCCCGCATCTCGCGGAAATTGGCCAGGGCCAGATCGGCGATAGCCTCGGTGTTGGGGCGCCGTTCCGCTTCGTATTCGGCGAACGCGCCGGCGCGGTCGGAGGGGCGCCGGGCCAGGGCCCGGTCGAGCGCCAGGCAATCCTCGAAGGCGGCGTTGGCGCCCTGCCCGAAGAATGGGACGATGGCGTGGCAGGCATCTCCGAGGAGCACCACGCTGCCCCCCAGATGCCAGGGCCGGCTCCGCACGGTCAGCAGGGCACCGGTGGGGTTCACGAAGAAGTCCCGCTCGAGATCGGGGAGGAGGGGAACGGCGTCGGGAAAGTTCCGCTCGAAAAAGCCCCGGACCGCCGGCGAGGTATCCAGCCGGGCAAATCCGTTGGGCCCTTCGAAGGGCAGGTAGAGGGTAACCGTGAAGGAGCCATCCACATTTGCCATCGCCATCATCATGTACCCGCCGCGCGGCCAGATGTGCAGGACATTTCGCTCCAGGCGGGCCGTCCCGTCGGCGGCGGCCGGAATGTAGAGCTCCTTGTAGCCGTGCTCCAGGTACGCCTGGGAAAAGTCGTAGCGTTCCCGGCGCTGCAGGCGGGTGCGCACGGCGGAGTAGGCCCCATCGGCACCAACAACGGTGCCGACGTGGCGCTCGGGGGCATCGCCGGTGCGTGCATCGACCGAGGTCACATCCTCCGCCTCGCTGTCGAGCTCGGTCACCCGACGGCTGAAGCGGCACTCCACGTTGCCCGAGCGTTCCGCAGCGTTGATCAGGGCCGCGTTGAGGTCGGTCCGAGACATCGAATTGATATGCTGGCCCCGGGCGCCGTAGGGCTGGAAGGCCAGCGAACCGGTCACCGGGTGAATCAGCCGGCCGTGGAGCGGGGTGGCGGCACGGAGGATTTCCTCGGTAAGCCCGAGCTGCTCGAGGGCGTTGAGCCCCCGCGCGGAGATGGCGAGGTTGATGGAACGTCCCGCTTCGGCGCGGCCCACCCGCGGGTCGCCCCGGCGTTCCAGCACCGTCACCCGATGCCCCGCGCGTCCCAGCAGCGCCGCCATGAGCGATCCGCCGAGTCCGGCGCCGACCACAACGAAGGGATGCCGGGAGGCGCCGTTCATCCGCCGCTGGTGAGCTCGGCGAGTGCCCGGGCGACCCGCCAGACCTCGTGAAAGGTGTTGTAGAGCGGCACCGGAGCGAGGCGAATGACGTCCGGCTCACGGTGGTCACCCACGATTCCTCGGGCCCGTAACGATTCGAACAGCCGCCGAGCTTCCGCGGCCGCCCGAAGCGAGAGTTGACACCCCCGCCCGGCCGGGTCGCGGGGGGTGATGATCTCGAGCCTCCCCGGCGGCAGTCGCCCGACGAGATGCTCCAGGTATCCGGTCAGCCGGACCGACTTCTCACGGAGCGCCGCCATCCCCGCCCGATCGAATATTTCGAGCGCGGCCCGGAGCGGAGCCATCGAGAGTATCGACGGATTGCTCACCTGCCACCCGTCGGCGCCCTCGACCGGGACGAACTCGGTGTTGAGGTGCATCCTGAACCGGGTGGCCGGGTCGTTGCCCCACCACCCGGCGTAGCGGGGCAGGTCGAACTGCCGCGCGAAGCGCTCGTGAATGAAGCACCCGCCCACCACGCCGGGTCCGCCGTTGAGGTACTTGTACGAGCACCAGACCGCGACGTCCACGTCCCAGTCGTGCAGCCGGAGCTCGGCGTTTCCGGCTGCATGGGCCAGATCGAACCCCACGAGGCATCCGGCGCGATGGGCCGCGGCGGTGATGCGCGCCATGTCGAGCAGCTGGCCGGTGTAGTAATGCACTCCGCCGAGCCAGACCAGCGCGATCTCACCGCCGCGCTCCGCCAGCAACGCCTCCAGGTCTTCGACCCGAAGGGTCGCTTCTCCGGGGCGGGGCCGGGCCACGACGAGCGCCCGGGCCGGATCGAGCCCCCGGGTTCGAAGATGCGAGGCCACCGCATAGCTGTCCGAAGGGAACGCCGACGCTTCCATCAGGATCTTCGACCGCGCGGGCGAAGGCCGGAGGAATGACACCAGCATCAGGTGGAGGTTGATGGTGAGCGAATTCATCGCGACCACCTCGCGAGGACTCGCCCCCAGCAGGCGGGCCAGCGGCTCCCGCAGCCGCTCGTGGTAGGTGTACCAGGGAACCTGCCCCTCGAGATGGGCGTCCACGGCAAGGCGGGCCCAATCATCAAGCTCTGCATCGACCATCCCGCGGGCGGACCTGGGCATGAGACCCAGCGAATTGCCGCAAAAGTAGATCAGCCGGCGGCCGTCGGGCTCGCAGGGGTGTTCGAACTCGTCACGGAAGGGCGCGAGAGGATCTCTGGCGTCCTGCTCCCGGGCCCAGGCTTCCTGCTCTGCCTCGGCGCCGAACGGGAACCCGGCTTGGGGCGAGCTCATGTGTGCTGGTCCATCCGTCGGCCCAGGAATTCCAGCGCGGTGCCGTGCAGCAACCGCGCGCGGGTGGCGGCGTCGAGGTCCTCCATCGACCCGATCAGCCGCCCCGGATGTTTCTCGCCGAGGGGGAACGGATAGTCGGAGCCCAGCGCAACCCGCTCGGCGCCGTGCAACCGGAGGAGCCGGCGGAGCGCGTCGGCGTCGTGGGTCAGTGAGTCCACGAAGAATTGTCGCAAGTACCGGCTGGGCGGGTGGGGATTCTCTACGGCGACGAGATCCGGCCGGGCGTGGAATCCGTGTTCGATGCGCTCGAAGGTGCCGGGAAAAGAGCCTCCGCCATGGGCAAACCCGATCCGCAGGCCGGGCAATCGCTCCAGCACACCGCCGAAGATCACCGAGCAGATCGCCAGCGCGGTCTCCGTCGGCATCCCGACCAGCCAGGGCAGCCAGTACTTTCGCATCCGTTCCGGCGCCAGCATGTCCCAGGGGTGGACGAAGACCGCGGCGTTGAGGCGAACTGCCGCCTCGAACACCGGGAAGAAGACGGGGTCGTCCAGGTTGCGCTCCCCCACGTGGGTGCCGATCTGGATTCCGGCCAGCCCGAGCTCATTCATGCAGCGTTCGAGCTCGCGCACCGCGAGCTCGGGGTCCTGGAGCGGGACCGTCCCCAGTCCCACGAACCGCCGCGGATGGCTCGCGACCACCAGGGCCAGGTGATCGTTGAGCAACCGGGAGAGATCCGCCGCGTGTTCCGGATTGGCCCAGTAACTGAACATCACCGGCACGGTGGAGAGTACCTGCACGTGAACCCCGTCCCGGTCGCACTCCTCCAGCCGCCGCGCGGGATGCCAGCAGTTGTCGCCGATCTCCCGGAACGACTTCCCGTCGATCATCAGGCGCGCCCGGCAGGGCGCGTAATGCTCGAGCGACACCCATCCCCCGTAGCCATAGCGCGAGGCCAGATCCGGCCATGACTCCGGCAGGATATGGGTATGGAGATCGATCGTGAGCACTACTTGGGGGGGGCGGCCGCCGCCGGCACGGCCGCCGCCGGCACGGCCATCACCGCCCCGCACTTCTTGCAGGTCCGCAGCTTCTCATCGGCGTAGAACTGTTCGATGATCGGCTTCAGCTGTTTGCCGAGGTCCACCAGCTGGAAGTTGGAGTCGTACAGCATCTCACCGCACTTCTCGCAGAACCAGCGCAGGTGGTCCCGTTCCTCCTCGGCCCGCCGGCGCTCGATGACCAAGCCCACGGTGTTGGGCGGCCGCTGCGGCGAATGGGGAATTCCCGGCGGGAGGAGGAACATTTCTCCCTGCCGGATGGGGATTTCCCGCAGCTTCCCGTTCTCGATGATTCGGAGGGTGATGTCCCCCTCCACCTGAAAGAAGAACTCCTCCCCGTCCTCGACATGAAAGTCCTTCCGCTGGTTGGGGCCGCCGACGGCCATCACCATGAACTCCGAGTCCTGCCAGATCATTTTGTTGCCGACCGGGGGCTTGAGCAGTGCGCGGTGCTCGTCGATCCAGGATTTCAGATTGATCGGAGGCATGAGGGGCATGGCGGCCGTCCTGTGAGTGGGAAATCGTTGGCGTGGCTCAGCGCGGCGCTCCGACCACCCGGGCGTAACCCGCCGGGTCGGTCGCGCCTTCGGTATTGATGATCATCACCCGGGTGGCGGAATGGAGGTGCAAAAACGCCTTGGCTGCCTCGAGCTCGGGCGCCTCGAGCAGCGCGAGCAGTCCCGCGAGCCCGGCGGCGCCCGACTCCCCCGCGACGATCGCATGATCGCCGGCCACCGGGCGGGCCAGCCGGCGCATCGCCTCCTCGGCGTAGCCGTCGGCCACGGTGATGAACAGCTCGACCCCCCGGCGGACCACCGGCCACGAGGTGAGCGAGACCCGGCCGCAGTTGAGCCCCGCCATGATCGAATCCTGCCGGCCGGGGGAGGCGGTCGGCTCGCCGTTCGGCGAGTTGATCGACACAAAGAGCGGATCGGCCTCGATCGGCTCGACGCACACCAGGATGGGTTGGAACGCCTTGGCGCGATAGTGGTCCACCGCGGCGTGGAGCAGCGAACCGACTCCGGCCTGCACCAGTACCACCTCGGGTCCCGGGAGGCCCCCCGCGGCGAGCTGCTCGTCGGTCTCCTCAAAGAGCGTCGAGTAGCCTTCGGCGGTCCACTGGGGAATGTCGAGATATCCCTCGTATCCGGTGTCGGACACCACCTGCCAGCCGTGCTCGGCGCTTTCCCTGGCGCAGCGGAGGACAGCCTCGTCATAGGTGCCGTTCACCAGCTCGATCCGCGCGCCCTCCCGCCGGATGTTCTCGACCCGGGCCGCCGCCGAGCGGGCCGGGATGTAGACGACAGCGGCGAGCCCCATACTCCTGGCCGCCCACGCCACCGCCCGGCCGTGGTTCCCATCGGTGGCGGTGGCGACGGTACTGGCCCCAGGCTGCTCGGCGCGGATCCGTTCCATCGCCCACGAGGCGCCCAGCGCCTTGAAGGCATTCAGCCCGAAGCGAGGGGCCTCGTCCTTCGCATAGAGCGCGCCGACCCGGAGCTGGTGCGCCAGCCCGGTGAGGGACACCAGGGGGGTGGCTGCGTAGCCCGGAAGGGACCGGTGAAACATCCGCACCGGCGTCCGCGGCGGGTGGGCCACGATCCCCGGCTCGAAGAATGGATTGACCCGCGCGTGCATCAACCCAATCTAGCTCCGCCGCCCACCGAGGTCGGTCACCAGACCGACGCCCCGCGTCTCGGCGGCCCGGAGGACGTGATGCGCCGCGGCCAGGTCCTCCACCGCGATGCCCAGCGACTTGAAGATCGTGACCTCGCCCGGCGCGGTGCGCCCGGGCAGCCGCCCCAGCAGGACCTCGCCCAGCTCGCCCTTGATGTGCTGGTCGGTGATGGCTCCCTCCGCGCGGGGAATCAGGAAATCACCCGCCTCGTTGAGCGCCGACTCCATCCGGTCCACGATCAGGCGTCCCCGCACCACGGCGAGCGTATCGAGCTCCCGCGCCTTCGGCAGGCTCGACCCGACGGCGTTGACATGGGCCCCTTCGGAGAGCCAATCGCCGTCCACCACGGGGGTGCGGGACGCGGTGGTGGTACAGATGATGTCGGCGCCCACCACCGCTTCGCGCGGGCTCCGCGCCGCCTCGACCGTGAGGCCAAGCTGTTCCCGGGCCCACCGACAGTAGAGTGCGAGCCGCTCCGGATTCGGGCTCCAGGCGCGCACCCGGCGGAGCGGCCGGACTACCGCCATCGCCTCCAGATGGCTCCGCGCCTGCACCCCGCTCCCCAGCATCGCCAGGTCGCCCGCGTCGGGGCGGGCGAGCGCCCGGGTCGCGACCGCGGACACCGCGGCGGTCCGGATGGCGGTGATGCTGCTCGCGTCCATGATGGCGATCGGGAAGCCGTGCTCGATGTCGAACAGGATGACCAGCCCCTGATGCGAATCGTACTCGGTGCCGTCGTTCCCCGGGAAGACGGCGATGGCCTTGAGCCCCAGCGCGGCCGGGGCCGACAGATGCGCCGGCATCACGCCGAACACCCCGCGTCCGTCGGGAAGGCGGAGCACGGTGCGGAGCGGGAGGACCGCGCCGCCGGCGGCGAGGGTTCGCAGCGCACCGTCCATGACCTCGACACACTCGGCCATGGGGAGCAACGCGGTGACTTCGGCCTGGTTGAGAATTCGGGTGGTCACGAAGGAGCCTCGGGACGCATGTGGCTGGACAAGACCCCGGAGGAAACTAGACTTGTGAGCGCCGTTCACAAGAGGAACCGGAATGAGGATGCTCGGAGTCGCGCCGGGCGCGGATAATCCCACCGCGGGTGGACGCGCGAAGAACCGCCGAGGCGAGCTCGCCCGGCCCTGAACCCAACCCCGTCGAGGATGCGATGACTCCGATCCTGCCCGTCCTCCTGCTCCTGCAGGCCGCTCCCCCGCCCCGTCCCCCGGCGCCGCCCCCCACCCAGGGCGCCGCGGTCCGGCCCGACACGGCCCGCCCCGCTCCCGCGATGCCCCTCCCGGCGGTCGAGGAGAAGCCGATCGTGAGCCATCACACGATCCAGGCGGGCGGACGGACCCTTGCCTATTCGGTGACGGCGGGGATGATGCCCCTCAAGGACGAGAAGGGGACCGTCGAAGCCAGCGTCTTCTTCATGGCCTACACCCTCGACAATCCCCCGGCCGGATCCAAACGGCCACTGATGTTCTCGTTCAACGGCGGGCCCGGCTCGGCGTCGGTCTGGCTCCACATGGGGGCCCTGGGTCCCCGCCGGGTCAGAATGGAGGACGATGGGTGGCTGCCGGCGGCGCCCTACCAGCTGGTGGACAACGACCAGACCTGGCTGACCACCACCGACCTGGTATTCATCGACCCGGTGGGGACCGGATTCAGCCGGGCGGCCACACCGGAGCTGGGCAAGAAGTTCTGGGGCTTGAGAGGAGATATCGAATCGGTCGGCACCTTCATCCGGCTCTACCTGAGCCGCTACGAGCGGTGGACTTCCCCGCTGTTCGTGGTGGGCGAGAGCTACGGCACCACGCGCGCGGCGGGGCTCTCCGACTGGCTGGTGAATCACGGCATCGCCCTCAACGGCGTGGTGCTGGTGTCCACCATCCTCAATTTCGAAACCGCCGATTGGAGCACCGCCAACGACCTCCCCTACGCCCTCCTGATTCCGACCTATACCGCCACGGCGTGGTACCACAAGAAGCTCTCCGCGGATCTCCAGCAGGCCGGCGTGGAGAAGGCGGTCGACGAGGCGCGGCGCTGGGTCATGGGCGACTATCTGCTCGCGCTCGCCCGGGGAGATCAATTGACCCCCGAGGAATACCGGCAGGAAGCCGACCGGCTGGCGCACTTCACCGGGCTCGACCCGAAGTTCACCGCCCGGAATAATCTGCGGGTGGACCTGGGCCAGTTTCAGAAGGAGCTGCTGCGGGAGCAGGGCCGCACCGTGGGGCGCCTGGACACCCGCTTCCAGGGGTTCGATGCCACCCAGGGAGGCGACCGGCCCGAATTCGACCCCAGCATGGCCGCGATCCGTCCTCCCTACACCGCGCTGTTCAACGACTACGTGCGCCGGGAGCTCGGCTACAAGAGCGACCTCGAGTACTACATCCTGGGCGGCGGGATCGGCGCCCGGTGGGACTTCGGCTCCGACAACGAGTACGTCGACGTCGGCGAGTCGCTGCGGAGCGCGTTCGCCAAGAACCCCCACATGCGCCTGTACGTCGCCTTCGGCTACTACGATGCCGCGACACCGCTCTTCGCCGCCGAGTACACTCTCAATCACCTGCGACTGGACCCCTCGCTCAGGGATCACATTACCCGGGGATATTTCGAGGCGGGGCACATGATGTACATCCATCTGCCGTCGCTGGCGAAGCTGTCGAAGGAGGTCGCGGGGTTCGTGCAGAAGGCCAGCGAGGGCAAGTAGGCGGCCGGCCGGGCCGCCTACTGTCCTCGCGCCGTATCGGCCAGTTTGCGGAGAATCTCCTCGTAGTACGGCTTTTCGCGAAGGCTCGCCCGTGAGCCGGGGAAATACATCAGGCTTAAGTTGGCGCCGTACTGATTCATGTCGGTGAGCACCAGAGCCACCCGCTGATCGTTGGACAGCCGGGTGTTGTCGATCATCGGCGTGCTGAAGAAGCCCAGGTCGAACTCCACGGTGGACCGGCCCACGGCCGGGGCGGCCACGCCCGGCTGGGCCTGCGTCTCGATCTCGAGGCCGAGCCGCAGTTCCCGCTGCGCCGTGTCGGCGTGCGACACGGTAACCCGGAAGCGGCGCTTGATCCCGTCGAGCGAGAGCTCCACATCGGGGAGCTGCTCGGTCCGGAGGCCCTGGATCAGGCTGTCGCTCACCAACACGGTCCAGTCGAACCGGCGTCCCCCCTCTTCCAGCGCGATCATCTGTTTGCGCGACACCTCCCGCGCCAGATCGCTCACCCTCCCCTCGAAGGTGCGCTTGTCCGCCGGCGACCGCGCCGAGGATTCGATCTCCCGCTGAATGTGCTTGAATAGCGGGGCCAGGTTGAGGGCCTCGTGAAAGTTCTCCGCCAGCAGTTCCATCTTGAGGATCTTGTTCTCGAGCGTGGTGGACTGGGGATCGAAGAAGGAGCCGATGATCGACTGGAACATTTCCTTGCGGAGAGTGGCTTCGGATTCCTCCCGCCGGGTCATCAACTCGGAATAGAGCCGGAGCTTGGCCTCACTGCTCTGCTGGCGTTCCACCGTTCGAGACCCGACGAAGCCCAGGCTCGCCACCGCCAGGGCGGTCAGCAGACCGCCCACCGGTGAGAGAAAGATCTGCAGCTTGTCCCAGAAGTCCTTGGGGCGCCCCGCTTCCGGCTCGCCCACCGCTCAAACCCGCCGGAGGACGAACTTGCCGTCCTTCTCTTCGAGGAGCAGGTGGTACTGGGCCGGCTTGTCAAACACCACGACATCGATGGTCGGCGTCAGCTTCTCGCGAACAACGCTCAGCTGGCACTTCCCGCCGCCCTTGACGGTGAGGCGGAAGGATCCCGTCGAGTCGGTCTTGGCGCTGGCGGTTTCGGTGCCGCACTTGAGTCGGAGCTCCGCGTTCGAAACGTATTTCGCTCCCATCCGGAGATCGCCGAAGATTTCCCCGGCCGGCACGGCGGTGGGAAGTGCCGCGAGGACGAAAATCGACCAGAGCATGGGACGACCTCGAGCAAGGGTGCCTCGACAATCTAATGTCATGGTTGATGAGTTTCGATTCGCCCCGGCCAAGTCCTCCCCCGGCAACCGGTTGGCGGGGCGCTTCCCGGGCGGATAATATGGGGGACCGACCATGCCCCATCCCCATCTGATCGGCCGGCCCCCGGCCAGCACACCGGCGGATCTCGCAGCCTCGAGCGGTCGGGGGCGCGACATCCCCAACGATCTGCTGCGCGAGGCGTCGATCCGCCTCGGCATCATGTCCCTCATGGGCGCGGTGCTCTGGGTGTCCGGAACGGTGCTCGATCATCTGGCCAACCGGGTGATGGGGCACTGGGGCGAGGGCGCGGGCACCCTTCACTTTCCCGATGCGATTTCCGCGGCGGGGATCGTCTCCTCGCTCGCCCTCTTCGCCTATACCCGAACGACCGGTCGTGACCCGCGGTTCATCCTGGACCTGGGGCTCGGGTACATGGTCTTCACCGCCTTTCTCATCGGAATGATCTGGCACTGGGAAGCAGTGCCGCGGGAATGGACCGTGCAGCCGATGATCACCTGGATCGGGGTAGTGGTCCTCATGTTCGCCGCAATCGTGCCGAGCGCCCCGGTCAAGACCCTGGTGGCGGGGCTCATCGCGGTCAGCATGAACCCCATCGGGATGCTGATCGCGCGGGCCCGGGGGAGTTGGGAGTTCGGCTCCTCCGGGAATGTCTTGCTGATGCACTACCCCGACTACATGCTCGCGGGTGTCGCGGTGGTCGTGTCCCACGTGGTGACCCGGCTGGGCCAGCAAGTGACCAAGGCGCGGGAAATGGGC
>JBGPEJ010000082.1:0-11899 GCA_041482775.1 Gemmatimonadota bacterium
AATCGGGGGCTGCCGGCTGTTCGGGAGTCGTCATGGATTACTTCTTCGTCGCCTTCTTCTTGCCCGCGATGGCGCGGCGCGGCCCCTTTTTGGTGCGCGCGTTGGTGTGAGTACGCTGGCCGCGGACCGGAAGCCCTTTCCGATGGCGGGAGCCGCGATAGGTACCGATATCCATCAACCGCTTGATGTTCATGGCGATCTCGGTCCGGAGCGCACCCTCGACCTTCACGCTTCGCTCGATCAGCTGGCGAAGCCGGGCCACTTCGGTATCGGAGAGATCGCGAACCCGCGTGTCGGGACTGATGCCCGAATCCGAGAGCAGGCGATTGCTGGTGGGGCGGCCGACGCCGTAGATGTAGGTGAGCGCCACCTCGACCCGCTTTTCCCTCGGGAGGTCAACGCCTGCGATGCGCGCCATCTCAGCCCTGCCGTTGCTTGTGCTTGGGGTTCCGCTTGCAGATGATCCGGATCACGCCCTGCCGCTTGACCACCTTGCAGTGCTCACAGATCGGTTTGACGCTCGACCGTACCTTCACGAAAAATCTCCCAACAAAGGTTGAGGGGCAGCTTTGCAATATAGAATCCCTTGATAGGGCCCCGCAAGGGCCTAGATGACGACGCACCACGGCTTTCCGAGGTCGGGGCCGAACACAATCCGAAGGGGCCAGCGAGTACCTTGGCTCAGCTTATCGAGGTGAGGATCTCCGCGAGGACCGCCGCGGGGTCGGCCGCCTGCAGGATCGGTCGCCCCACCACCAGGTGGGTCGCTCCATGCCGCACCGCTTCCGCCGGAGTCGCGGTGCGGCTCTGGTCCCCCGGTTCATCGCCGAGGCGACGGATTCCGGGGACCACCACCAGGGGGCCGGGGCCGATCCCGCTGCGAATTCGCTCGACCTCGAGCGGACTGCAGACGATTCCCCCGAGCCCTGAGGAGATGGCGAGACGGGCCAGCCGGGCCGCTTCGTCGAGCAGACGCACTGAGGGTCGGCCGAGCGCCGCGGCGTAGTCCGGCTCGTCGTGCGAGGTGAGCACCGTCACCCCGACGACAGCGAGCGTGTCCCCCGCCGCCTCGGCGGCGGCCCGCATCATCGCCGGTCCGCCCAGGGCATGGACGGTGGCCATCGAAGCGCCAAGGCTCCGGGCGGACGCCACCGCCGCGGCCACCGTGGTAGGGATGTCGTGCCATTTTAGATCGAGAAAGATCTGGAGGTCCCGGGCCCGCAGTTCCCGAATCAGCCCCGGCCCCTCGGCGGTCATGAGCATCGAGCCGACTTTGGCCCAGCGGAGCGTGGGGAGCCGGTCCAGCAGCCGGAGGGTTACCTCCCGGGTGGGGAGGTCGAGCGCAAGGATGAGTTCAGCCACCGTCTGCCTCGAGATCGGCGATGATGCGCTCGGGCAGCCGGGGGTCGGCCAGCTGGGCGGTACCGATCGCCACCAGTGAAGCGCCGGCCCGAAGGTACTGGCGAGCGTCGTCGGCGCAACCCACGCCACCAACCCCGATGACCGGGATCCCCGGCAATCGCTCCGTCACCTTTCGGACCGCCAGCAGTCCCACCGGAAGGAGCGCCGGCCCGCTGACTCCGCCGTTGCCGTTCCCGAGCTTGGGAAGATCTCCCTCGTAGAGGTAGCCCGGTATGGTGTTCACGACCGTGATTCCGTCGGCGCCCGCTTCGATGGCGGCCTGCGCGATGGCCGGGATGTCGGGGAGCGCGGGCGAAAGTTTGGCGATCAGCGCCCGCCGGGTCACTCCCCGGCATCCCTGAACGACCCGGCGCACCGACGCCGGGTCGGCGCCGAACTCGACGCCCCCTGCGGAGGTGTTCGGGCAGGACAGGTTCAGCTCATACGCGGCGATACCGGGCAGATCATCGAGCCCAGCGACCACCTCTTCGTACTCGGTCTCGGTGAAGCCGACTACGTTGACGATCACCCGGGCGACGGCAAGGTGGTCGGCGAGCCAGGGGAGCTCCCTGGTGCGCACCTGGGCGAGGCCCGGATTGGCGAGGCCCACCGCATTGAGCATCCCACCGGGGAACTCCGCCACTCGCGGCGCCGGATTGCCGTGTCGAGGGACCAGGGAGACCGCCTTGGTGACGATGCCGCCCAGGCGATCGAGCCGCATGACTCCGTCCAGCTCGCGGCCGAAGCCCGCGGTGCCGGCGGCGAGGAGAATCGGATTCTGGAAGGTGTGACCGAAGACGTTCCGCGAGAGGGCGGGAGGCGTCACTTCCGGCCCGTGCGGGTGCCCTGCCCCGCCGAGACCGGGCCCTGCCCCACCTTGCGCTCGTACTCGAGCAGGTAGGCCACGACGGCGTCCGCGATGGACGCCGCCAGATTGCGCTGCGTGGAGCGGCCGGTCAGGAGCTTGGCGTCCTCCGGGTTGGTGCTGAAACCCACCTCGACGAGAATCGCGGGGCGTCGAGCGGTGGTGAGCACCATGAAGCCGGCCTGCTTCACGCCCAAGTCGGGTCCGGTGTGCGACTCCTGGAGATACGACTGCACCAGCTCCGCCGCCCGGGCGGATTCCCGAAGGTGCTCGTTCAGCTGGAGGTCCTTGAGGATGAAGTCCAGGCCGGCCGTCTGGTCTGCGGCGTCCGGGCTGTCGAACCGAACCGCCTCGTTTTCCATTCTCGCCACCCGCGCAGCGTCCTCGGTCTTGGCCTCGGCCAGGAAGTAGGTCTCGAAGCCCCGAATGCGGGTGTAGCCGGCACGCCGGGGAAGCGAGTTGATGTGAATGCTGACGAACAGGTCGCACTCATCGTTGCAATAGCTGCCGCGCTGCCGGAGGTCGATCAAGGTGTCGGTCTGTCGAGTCATCACGATCTTGACGCCGCGCGAGCGGAGCTCGTCGCGGAGCAGCAGGCTCAGCTCCAGCGTCACGTCGCTCTCGGTCAGGCCGTTCGGGAAGAAGAGACCCGGGTTCCCCGGATCGACGCCCCCGTGCCCGGCGTCGATGGTGACGACGTGCCCCTTGCGCAGGCCGTTGGCGAGGCGGTTGGGGTCTCGGGGCGTTTCCTTGGCCGCGATGACCGCCGGTGAAGTGTCCCGGAGCTCGGCGGCGCGGGGATCGTAGCGGAAGCGCTGGGCAAAGGCGGCCGGGAGGATCTCGGAGACGAACTGGATCGGGAGCAGCAGCGTGTCGCGGCGGATCGAGGCGGTTCCGACCAGAGGGCGGAGCTTCCCATCCATGAGATAGAGCGGGGCCCCCAGAAAGAAGCGGAACGAACGCATGCCGAGGGTTACTTCGGCCCATCCGTTGCCCAGGGTCAATTTCGCATCCAGCGCCGGGAGCAACACCGGGGCAGGCAGCACCGGTCCGGCGGCGGGATCGAGACGCACGGGTACCCGCGTGTCACCCCGGGCCGAGTGGACCAGGATAACCATGGGGGCAAGGAGGGCGGCGAGCATCAGCGGTGCTTCAGCGCCCGCCGCATCTCGCGGTCGGCAATCCGGCGCTTGATGTCTTCCCGGCGGTCATGGGTTTTCTTGCCTTTCGCGAGCGCCAGCGCCACTTTGGCGCGGCCCCGGGTGAAGTAGAGTTCCAACGGCACCAGAGTGAACCCCTTCTGCTCCACGCCGCCAATCAACTTTTCGATCTCCCGGCGGTGCATCAGCAGTTTCCGCGAGCGGATCGGCGCCGGGTTCCAGCGATTGCCCTGCGCGTACGGAGTGATGTGCATCCCCTCCAGCCAGACCTCTCCGTTCCGGATCAGGGCGTAGGCCTCCTTGATCGAGGCCTTACCGTTCCGCAGGCTTTTCACCTCGGTGCCGGTCAGGACGATTCCGGTCTCCCAGCGATCCAGGAGGTGGTAGTCATAGGAAGCCTGCGGATTTCGTGCCACGGAGATCCGGCCCTTGGCATCGTCCGTGGCGGTCTTTTCGCTCATAAGTGCCTCTGGGAGCGGAAGATAGGTCACTTCTCCCTATGAGGCAACGCATAACTTGACCCGGTAACGGGGGTGTCCTAGGTTTGGCGGCCCGAGCCGAAGTGGTGGAACTGGTAGACGCGCTGCGTTCAGGGCGCAGTGGGCGCAAGCCCGTGGGGGTTCGAGTCCCCCCTTCGGCATACCCAGGAGGGCCCGCCTAGTACCTCGCCATCCCGGCAGCCACCCTCGCTGCCCATGCGTCGATACCTCCGGCCAGGCTTCGGGCCCTGAACCCGGCGCCTTGCAGCAGCTGTTGCGCCATGAGGGAGCGGGCGCCTTTGTGACAGAGGGTGACGATCTCTGCGCGAGGGTCCAGCTCTCCCAGCCGGTCGGGGAGCTCGCCCAGAGGCACCAGACGGCTGCCCTCGATGTGGGCGATTTCCCACTCCCAAGGCTCGCGCACGTCCACGATCAGCGGGGCGCCACCCGCAGCGAGCCGGGACTCGAGCTCTTCTACGGCGAGCTCGGGGCGATCACCCTCGGCGTGCTGCCCCGACCCGCAATACGCCTCGTAGTCGATCAGTTCGGTAACGCTGGGCGAATCCCCGCAGACGGCGCAGGCCGGATCGCGCTGGACGCTGAGCTCGCGGAACTGGAGCCGAAGCGCGTCCACCAGGAGCAACCTCCCGATCAGCGGCTCACCGACCCCGAGAATCCACTTGATCGCCTCGAGCGCTTGCAGGCTGCCCACGATGCCGGGGAGGACGCCGAGGACGCCGGCCTCGGCGCAATTGGGGACGAGGTCGGGTGGGGGAGGCTCGGCGAAAAGGCACCGATAGCACGGCCCGCCGGGAGCGCCGAACACCGAGACCTGCCCGTCGAAGCGGAAGATGCTCCCGTAGACGTAGGGTTTGTGGAGCAGCACCGAGGCGTCGTTGACCAGGTAGCGGGTGGGGAAGTTATCGCTCCCGTCGATGGCGAAATCGTATCCGCTCAGAATGTCGAGTGCATTGTCCGCCATCAGCCGTACCGGGTGCAGCGTCACCGCAACGTGAGGGTTGAGGTCCTGCAGCCGTTCCCGGGCGGAATCGGTCTTGGCGCGGCCGACCGACCCGGTGCCGTGGAGGATCTGGCGCTGGAGATTGGTCAGCTCGACGGCGTCGGCATCCACGATTCCGAGTGTGCCGACCCCGGCGGCGGCCAGATACAGGGCGGCCGGCGAACCCAGACCACCGGCGCCGACCAGGAGCACGCGGGCGGCCCTGAGGCGTTCCTGACCTCTTGCTCCGACCTCGGGCAGGGTGAGATGACGGGCGTAGCGGACCAGCTCAGCGGGGGAAAACGTCAACGGTCAACAGTCACCGGTCAACGGTAATCGGCACCAATTCCGGACCGGACGGCTGCTCCTTCAGAAGATCCGCGAGCGTAATACCGGAGAGGAGATCGTCGACCCGGCGCTGCAGGGCGTGCCATACGGGGCGAATCGAGCAGGCGTTGGCCGGATTGCAGCGTTCGCCGTCCACCGGGTGGGTCGCGCAGTTGAGTTCGAAGGTCTGGTGCTCGGAGGCAGTCATGACATCCCGCACGGTCATGTCCTGCGGCTCCCGGGCCAGATAGTACCCGCCCCGAGCGCCCCGGACGCTCTCGACCAGCCCGGCGCGACGCAGCCGGAGCAGGATCTGCTCGACGTAATCCGCCGGAAGTCGTTCAACCTCGGCCAACTCGCGCGCCGCCACCGGTCCGACCCCGGTCCGGCCGCGGCGGGCCAGATGGAGGGCGATAATGAGGCTGTATTCGGTCCACGTCGTTACCCGCATGCTGGCAATATCCCTCCTTTGAGCGAGGGGGACAAGTTCGGTGTCCCGGCGGTATTTTTCGGGAGCCATGACTCGATTCCTGCTCTTCCTAGCATTGGTGCTGCTCGGCGCCTCGGGCGTGGGGGCCCAGCCGGCGGTGCGCGCCCCCGGCGGGACGCTCACCGGCGTCGTGGAGGACAGTGCCACGGGCCGCCCGGTGGGCTACGCGCTGGTTGTGGCAGTGGAACGGGACCAGCGAGTCTTCGCCGGGGAGGCGGGGCGATTCACCCTGACCGGCTTGAGCAGCGGTTTCACCACCCTTCGGGTGCAACAAATCGGCTACCGGGCAATCACCATCTCCCTCATCCTGGACACCCGATCCCCGGTGGTACCGGGCTCACCCGGGCTGGTGATACGGCTGGCCCGGCAGGTGTTCGTGCTCCCCGAACTGGTCGTCCGGGGGGATGTCTGTGACGGCGGGGCGCCGATGGGGGAGGAAGGCACCATTCTGGACGAGGCGTTCAAGAATGCCGACCGGCTCCTGACCCTGGAGCGGGAGTATCCATTCCGGGGGTCCTTCCAGCGAGTGACCACCCTGCTGGACAGCGATTACGTCCGGATGAACGGCTGGGTGGATACCATCAATTACGACAGCCGGCAACTGCGCGGCTATCGTCGCGGTGCGGTCCTGGTGCGAAAGCCGCGGGGCGGGGCCGATGACGCCAACTACTTTACCGCCTCCGATGTCGCGCGGGAGGAGTTCCGGAAGTCGCATTGCTTCTGGTATGCCGGTCGCGACAGCGTGGAAGGTTTTCCCGGATACCGGATCGACTTCGCCCCCACCGCCAGGACCAAGAGCGTGGATTGGGCCGGTTCCCTGTTGATCGATTCGGTCTCGATGACGCTGCTGCGCTCCGAGGCCCATCTGGTGAATCTGACGAACAACTCCAGCTCGTTCCGTTCGGCCCTCTGCACCGTGTTCTACAAACAACTGGTCCCCACCCTGGCACATGAGTTCCAGGCGCGCTGCGTCATCGGGCAGGGGTCGAAGCCGCCGCAGATCGTGGTGCAGCGCTGGCTCCTGACCGATTTCAGCTTCATCAAACGCACTCCGACCGCACCCGACCCGCCCACCTGACCCGCACGCCACAAATGACGAACCCCCGCCCGGCCCTTCGGGGCCACGGCGGGGGTTCGGATTTTCAGCCGGCCAGGTCTTACTGACCGACCTCCGGCGAGCAGCCCAGCGTCGGGGCGGGAGACCGGGCCAGGCATTCATTGGTGGGGAACGGCATCTTGGTGAAGAAGGATCCGCCGGTCACCAGCCGGGGCAGCGTAGTCAGCTTGCTGTAATGCCGGTAGTCGAACCAGCTGAACCCGCCCTCCCACATCAGGGAGTAGCGCTTGTTGTAGAGCAGCTCGTCGAGCACGGCGGCCGCGGTGGTGGCCCCGGCGTAGACCGGGAGTCCGCCGGAATTCGTCCGAATGAAATTGATGTCGACCAGCGCCTGGGTGACGTTGGTGAGCCCCAGGTTGGCCTCGGCCCGGAGCAGGATCAACTCCTCGTTTCGAATGATCGCCACCGGACTGGAGTTGGTCGGATAGAGCGTGAAGTGCTTGTCCGACGTGAACGTCGCGGTGCCCGAGGTTCCCGTCCCCGGATCACCGGTGACGATCTTGGTGGTGACCCGAAGGTCCGGCTGACCTCCCACCCGCAACTGCGCGGCGGTGACGAGGGTCGGGTTGGCCCGGATAACCGGAGCGCCTTGCAGAATGTTGTTGGTGGCATCGCCGGAGCCGGTACTGAACACGTGATACACGCCGGTCGAGAGCGGTGCGGCAGTATCGAGGAAGCTCTGACTCAATGCCGTAAGCGCGCCGGAGAAGTCGTTGTTGTAAATGGCGGCTCGCGCCCGAACGGCGCGATTGAACTTGAGGAAAGATGCCGGCGTATCAAACCCGGTGAATCCGCTGCCGAGCGGGAAGGAGAAGGCCGAGCCGGCCGCCTGCAGGTGGGTCCGGGCCTCGTCGAGCAGCGTGTTGATCCGGGCGTAGGTATCCGCCTTCGTGGCGATGGCACCGGGATCGCCGGTCGGTGAACGGTCGACATCGATGACCGCCCCGTTGGCATCGCGGGTGAGCACGACGTTCAAGAGCTCCAATGCCTGGATGGTCTTGGCGAACCCGCGGAGGCCTTCCTTCTCGGAAGGGGAAAGCCCGGCAACCCCGTCGACCGCGTGCAGCAGGATCACCGAATTCCGGATGTTCGCGTAGGCCGCCGCCCAAAAGGCGCTCCCGAAGTCTCCCGGATCGAGCGGTCCGACCAGCATTTCCTTCACGTACCGCGGGTCGGAGTTGGTGTTGAGATTGAATCCCTCTCGCCCCATCGCTCCGAGGAGCGTTATCCAGCCGTTCGGCTCGGCCACGGCGACCCGGAGACCCACCAGCAGCCCGGTGGCGGCGGTGTTGACACCGACGGCGGTGGGGGTCTTCTCGAGCTCCTCGAGTCCCGGGTTGTTGAGGTCCGCGACGTCCAGGCTGTGGCAGCCCGCGAGAGCCAGCGCGCCAAGCAACGCTGGGGCAAAGCGCAGAATCCGTGTCATGGGAGGCATGTCGATGGACCTCACATCCCGAGGTTGATGGAGAAGTAGAAGGTCCGGCTCGGCGGATAGGGCGTCACGTCGATGTTCCGGGCGATGGGCTGGTTCCCGAAGTTGCTGACCTCCGGATCGAACCCGGTATACGGCGTGTGCAGCCAGATCAGGTTGCGCGCGGAGAGTGAGAGGCGGGCCGATCGCACCCCGCTGAACATCGTGTTCGCCAGGCGCTTCGGCAGGTCCCACGACAGGGCGATCTCCCGGAACTTCATGAAGCTGGCGCTCTCGATGTAGGTCGATGCCGCGCCCTTGGCCCAGGTTCCGATCCGGGTGTCTCCCGCGGCGCCGTCGGGCGCGTTGCCGAACGCGTCCTGCAACAGCCGGGTCAGATTGATGACGTTCCCACCCTGCTGCCAGTCGATCAGAACGTGGAGATTGAACGCCTTGTAGCTGAGATCATTGGCGAGCGACATCCGGAATTCGGGGTTCGCGTCGCCCAGCACGGTGTCGCTCGGTGCCGGAGTGCCGTTCGCGAGAAGATGGGTACCGACGATCTGGGTCGCCGACTTCCCCTGCTCGATCTGGAAGACGCCGAGGCTGGTTCCGAAGCCGCCGGTCTGGAACGTCGGCACCGGGAGCTCGGTGATCTTGCTGTGATTCTTGGAGAAGGTCGTCCGGACGAACCAGGTCGCGGACTTGGTCTGCCAGGGAACCACCGACCCCGCGACCTCGACGCCCCGCACCCTGAGCTTGCCGCCGTTGAAGATTTCCTGGGCAAAGCCGGAGGAGGGCGGCAAGTTCCGGGTGAGCAGGAGGTCGCTCACATTCTTCTGGAAGTAGCTGGCCTCCACCGAGACCCGATTCTTGAGGAGCTGGCCGTCGAACCCGACCTCGACCTCCTGGTTGCGCTCCGGATGGATATCGGTGCCGCCGGTGGTGCCCAAGACCACGGTCCCGGCGATGCCGCCGAGATTGAGCGTGGAGTTGAGCGGGGTGAAGCGCTGGCCGTAGAGTGGCTCATTCCCGGTCTGGCCGAAGGCGCCCCGAATCTTGAGCTCGTCGATCATGCCCCTCGGCGCGCTGACGAGGCGGTACGACACGGCCGCCTTGGGATAGTAGAAGAGCTTGCGGGCGTCGGCGTCGAGGCTCGATTGATCGGCCCGGATGCCGCCGGTCACGGCCAGGCGCTCGTGCATCAGGAGGATTTCCTCCTGGGCAAAGAATCCGAGATTCTTGACCAGGGTACGGTTCTCCCGGACCCGTACCGCGGTACCGGCGCTGACGTTTTCCTGACCGGCGATGAGGTTCCGTGACTCGATCCGGTTGATATCCAGGCTCCGCCGGGCGTACTGCACCCCGGCCGAGGTCGTGGCGGTGTAGCCTGCGCCAGTGTAGGTGTGCACCGCCTGACCGTCGAGGTTCAGGTTCAGGTTGTCGGAGTTGCTGAGGAGCGACGTGCCCGGGAGCCCGTCCTGCGGCTCGAACTGGAGGTCGGGCGGGGAGAAGATGGTGTTCTTCTGGATGAAGTAATCCAGACCCCCGATGGCGATCAGCCGGAGCGAGCTCCGCCCGGCATTGAGCGGAGTCCATTGCATCCGATTCGAGGCGACGAACCGCCATACGTCCTCCTTGTTCTGCAGCCGGTTCGCGGTCTGCAGCGGATTCGACGCCTGGAACGGATTCTTGGGGAAGGTGCCATCCGCGTTCTGCCGGAGATCAACGAAGCTGGGCGTCCCGGTGAGCATGTAGTAGTAGCTGACCCCGTTGTTGTCGTTGTTGGTGACGCCGCGGTCGGCCCGGGTGTGGAGCACGTTGGTGGTGACCGCCATGCTCAGGCGGTCGCCGAAGCGCTGGTCCAGATTGAGCCGGATCGACTGCCGCTTGAACCCGGTGTTGGTGATGATGCCCGGCTCGTTGGAGTAGGTGCCCGAGGCGTAGTACCGGGTCCTGTCGGTGCCGCCGGAAATGTTCGCTGTGGTCTCCTCGGCCAGCTTCTTCTGGCCGGCGAGCTCCTCTTCATGATTGAAGAACGGACAGGCCCCGCTGCCGCAGTATTTGGCCCCGGTCCCCGGGGCGAACGCGCCGGAGGCATCTACCGCGGCGGCGTCGGCAAAGCGCCGGGCCCCGATTTCGCGGCGGAGGGAGGCAAAGCCGAAGCGCTGCTGGATCTCCACCCGCGTGGTGCCGGGGAGACCGCGTTTGGTTCGGATGATCACGACGCCGTTGGAGGCACGGCCTCCGTAGATCGCCGCGGCCGAGGCGCCCTTCAGGATCTCGATCGACTCGATTTCCGCTGGATTAAGGTCGGCGATGCGGTTGACCTGGCCATCCTGGGTGAGCGACGGGTTGGCGCCACCTGCCGCTCCGGTGAGGGCATTGGCGTTCGACGGGATGGCGACGTCGCTCATGATCACCCCGTCCACGACGTACAGCGGCTCGGCCGTCGCGTTGACCGAGGTCACACCTCGCAAGCGTACCTGGACACCACCCCCCGGCGCCCCGCCGTTGGTGGTGATCTCGGCGCCGGCCACCTTACCCTGGAGCTGCTGTTCCAGGCTCGCGGTCGGGTGGGTGCCCAAATCCTCGGAGCCCACCGTCGCGACGGCGTTGGCGAGATTGCGCCGCTCGATACCGGTCGCCTGACCGGTCACGACGATCTCCTCCATCTTGAACACGTCCTTTTCGAGCCCGACATTGACCGAGGACGCCCCCGCCCCGAGGCGCACTTCGCGGCGGCGGTAACCGACCGCGCGCACCAGCAGGGTGACTTCGCCGGACGCGACCCCCGTCAGGGTGAACTGCCCGGTCGCGCCCGTGCTCACCAGAATTGAGGTGCCTTGGACCGCCACCCGCGCGGCCTCGATCGGCCCGCCGGTCACGGAATCACGCACCGTGCCCGTGACGGTCCGGCCCTGGGCGAAGGCCGGACCCGCCAGCAGGCCGACCGCCAGCGGGACCAGGACCCAGCACTTGGTCCGCATACACCCTCCGATGTCTGTTGAGAGCCGCGCGCCTTGGGAGATGGCGCGCGGCGGATGGGGCGAGATGGTAGCGCGGGAATGCCCCCGGGTCAACCGCCGCCGGGGAGACCCTTGCCGCCCGGCACCCCGAGCTCGGTCATGGCCCGCAAATCGAGCACTTCCTCCAGCTCCTTCCCGGCGAGGAGGTGCTTTTTCACCACCAACTCCTTCACGGTCAGGCCGCTGGCGACGGCTTCCTTGGCCAGCTTGGCGGCTTCGGCGTAGCCGACTCTGGGTGCCAGCGCAGTCACCAGCGCCGGGCTCCGCTCCAGCCAATGGGCGCACTGTACCGGGTCTGCCTCTATGCCGCGGACGCAGCGCTCATCGAAGACCCGGATGGCGTTGGCCAGGATCTTCATGGCGAAGACGATGTTGTGGGCGATGACCGGCATCATGACGTTGAGCTCGAGCTGCCCCGCCTCCGCCGCCATGGCGACCGTGGTGTCGAGCCCGATCACCTGGTAGCAGACCTGATTGACCATCTCCGCGACCGACGGGTTCACCTTGCCGGGCATGATGCTCGATCCCGGCTGAACGGCGGGCAGCAGAATTTCCGCCAGGCCGGTCCTTGGTCCCGACGCCAGCAGCCGGATGTCGTTGGCAATCTTGCAAAGGTCGAG
>JBGPEJ010000083.1:0-11849 GCA_041482775.1 Gemmatimonadota bacterium
ATCAGCAGCGTCCGCACCTGTCCCCGGGCGAGCGCCCGCAGAGTGGCAGTGGCGCCATTGGTGGCCCATCCCTCGCCGACCACACTCTCCAGCTCCTCGACCATCCGGGATTCACGCCGCCGCTCGAACGCTCCGCGGAGCGACAACGCCGCGGTGCGCACCTGGGCCGGCTCGACCGCGGTGGGGTTCAGGCGGGCCGAGCCGATGTAACGCTCGGCGAGGGAATGGGACAGGAAGCGCTCCGCCGCGCTGGTTTCCTCGGCGGGTCCCGCCAGCATCACCCCCTGGACGGCGTGCTGCCGGTCGAGCGCAGCGAGCCGCTCAGCGATGATCGCGAAGTGACGGTGACGCTCCTCCTCGATCCGGTCATGAAAGTCGTGCTCTCCCCGGCCGGGCGAGTCACGGCGGTCGCTGCGGTATTTGCCACCGCGCGTGGCCACGGCCTGAAGTCGCGGCAGTTCATGCGCCTCGAACGCACCCACCTCGAAGAACCGCGCCTGGGTCCGGTCGAGCAGGGCGACCAGGACGCGGCCCATTTCCTCCTGCACGCCCAGCAGCTCGCGGAGCTCCGGGGTCGGGCTCACCGAAAGCCGGGTGTGGTGCACCCGGGGAAGGGGGATGATCGCGAGGAGGCCGAGGGGTTCGCAGGCAAAGATGGCCGCACCCGGCGCCGCCGGCAGCCCGTCGGGCTTCTCCACGAGCTCGAGGACCCGGTGCAGGTCGCGTTCAATCAGCTGGCGTGCCTCCCGGTCCAGGGCGGCGAGCCCCAACTGGGTTTCCTTGACCACGTTCTTCAGCTTGGTCAGCCACTTCCCCGTGGTTCGGTCCCCGACCTCGAGTCGCAGGTAGCAGGATACCACGTGGTGCGGTCCCGGGCGGATCCGGGCCAGACCGCGGAGCACGGGTGAGAGGGTGGTGGAATGGATTGCTGGGGCCGCCTGCATCGGTTCCTCCCGGTGCGCACCGGGAGGAACCTGGCAGGTCGACTGTGAGGGATGGCTTAGGCCCGTGTGAAGCGGGCCACACCAAGGGCGCGGTTAGGGCGCCTTGGTTCCCTCGGTCCGCAGGTGGACCACGGAGTCGGCCTTGGCGGTCGCGTAGTGGGCCACGGTGGTCCCGACCATCTTCCCATCCTTCATCCGGATGACGCCCTGGGTCGTAACCTTGACGCCCTTGCGCAGAACGCTCTCATAGGGGCCGACGTCGGTCATGATGCTGTCACCCGACACCACGATGTGCAGCGCCATCGGCTTCCGCTGGGGCAGGGTGATCCACCATCCGGTGTCGGCGGCGGTGGCCTTGAGGGAGTAGGTCACCAGCACACTGTCACTCCCTTCGGCCGTGGTCTTGACCGTCCACGTCCCCGCGACATCGGCCATGTTGATCGGGGCCGGCGCGGGCGGTGGCGGCGGAGCCGCCGGCTCGGCCGCAGGCTTTTCGGTCTTCGCGCATCCCGCGAGAAGGGCCGCACTCACTACCATCGCAACGCGTCGCATCTGAATCCTCCCGTTCTGGTGACGTTCCTGGGGCGCGGATCGGTCGGGTCCTCCAAGCGTAACATACGACTCGAACCCGACCTAGGCAAAGGCGGCTCAGTACCCCCGGGACCCCATCAATTTCCGCTCGAAGTACTCCGCGGTGGCCCGGTCCACTCTGATCCAGCTGGAGTGCTTGAGCATGTGGTGGGTGTCGTCGGGGATCACGATCTCCTCGTACTCCACGCCCTGCGCCGCAAGCCGACGGACCAGGTCCACGGTCTGGCTGAAGCGGACGTTCCGGTCGTCGTCGGCATGCAGGAGCAGCACCGGTGACTTCCAGGTGGAAATGGCTGCGACCGGGGACGAATTCCACATGATCTCGAGCGCCGCGGCCCGGTCGGGAGCATCCTCGTAGCGATCCCGATTGAGCAAGCGCTGTCCGCCATCGGCGGTCCAGTCGTGCACCCCGTGAATATCCACCCCGGCCGCGAAGAGATCGGAGTTCCGGCCCAAGGCGAGCGCGGTGAGGAATCCTCCATAGGACCCGCCGTAGATGCCGATCCGGGCCCCGTCCACCTGGGGCTGGGACTTGAGCCACTCGGCGCCGGCTTTCACGTCGAGGTATTCCGAGGCCCCCTGCGGCCCCGCGTTGGCCGGCCGGTGGAAGTCGAATCCATATCCGATGCCCAGCCGGTAGTTGACCGACAGCACCACGAATCCGCGGCTGGCAAGGTACTGGTTGAGGGCATAGGCGTTCGAGTAGTAGTCGGAGTAGTGCCATCCGAGCAGCATCTGGCGCGGCGGGCCGCCGTGCAGGAAAATCACCGCCGCCTTCTTGGCCGGGCCACCGGCCTTCTCGAACAGCTGGGCGTGGACTTCCATTCCGTCACTGGATCGGTACACCACTTTCTTCGGCGTCACCAGCTGGGCCGAGGGGTAATCGGCTGGAATCCGGTCCGCGCCGATGGGGATCGGGGCGCCGTTCGCCGCCATCACGGTCGGGAGAGGAGGGCGCTGCGCCGTGGCTCCGAGCCAGGCCACCGCGCCGCTCCCCAGAACCACCGGGGTCCACTCGAGCCCGCTGCCGGGAGTGAGCACCTGGGGCGCGGCGCGGTCCACCGGCACCTTGACCACATGGCGGCGATCGATGTCATCGGCGTCACTCCCGGCGTTCCCCGCGAAGACCAGGAACTTCCCGTCCGGCGAGAGCTGGATGTACTCCGCCATGTAGTTCCCGGGGGTGAGTAGCAGCGGAGCGCCGCCCGTCTCGGCGATGGAATAGAGGTGGGGCCACCCATCCATATATGACAGGAATACGATGCGCCCCGCGCCCCAGTGGAGGTTGGTCCCGCCCTCGGTGCTGGGCGGCGAGCCCCGCAGCGTTTCCGGCGCCTTCCAGAGCTGCTGCGCTCGACCGGTGGCGACATCGGCCGTCCAGATGGCCCAGGGCTGATGGCGCGGCACCAGGATCGGCGCCGGCGCGCCGCCGGCGCCGGGTCGGCGGATGAATGCCAGCCGGGTGCCGTCCGGGCTCCAGCGGGGTGAGCCGTCACGCGACGTCGAAGGCACGATCCACTGCAGCGGAGTCGATTCGTTGCTGTAGACGCCGATGAAGCCGTGATCGCCCCGGCTCGAGGTGAAGGCCAGGCGGGAGCCGTCGGGGGACCAGACAGCGTCGCCGATCGTGCCGTTGGCCGTGAAGAGCCGTTTGGCCGGGGCGGATCCGTCGATCGGGACGCTGGAGATTTGACCGTTGTTCACGAACGCTACGACATCGCTCCGCGGCGAAATGACCGGATCGTCCCCCTCCGCGAGGACCTTGGGGGTTCCTCCCGCGAAGAGCGCCGACCAGATCTGCACCTTGGGCGCCACTGGGAGCGAGGCAGGATTGGGCGGCAGCCCCGTCCAATTCGCGCTGTGCTCGCCGCCCCTGACGTACACCACCCACTTCCCGTCGGCCGAGATGGCGACCGACGTCAGCTCCTGCCCGTCATCCAGCAGATAATTGGTGAGCTGGCGAGCCTTGAATTCGGGGCCTTCCGCCACCCAGATGTTCCGGAGCCCCCGTTCGTTCAGCGCCCACGCCAGCCGCTGCCCGGTGGCGGATGCGGTCAGCTCGTTGGGGAAGGGAAGGCTCTTCACCTGCTCGACGGTGAATCCCTGAGCCCGGGCGGAGGGGGCGGCGAGGCCGAAGGCAACGAGCAGAAACAGGGAGCGGGTCATGGCTGCCTCGTGGGGATCGTGAACCTCACCCAAGCTGCACCCTGACCCGCCCGATGTCCAACGTCTGGACTTGCCCCGACCGTGAACAAAGCGGCCGCCTCTCGGCGGCCGCTTTGTGATCAATGGGGACTTCAGGGTGCGCTACGGCTTCTTCTTCGGGGCCGGCGCCTTCGGCTTCCAGAAGCCCGGATTCGCCTTGACCCACTCATCGGGCGGCACGCTCTGCGAGGGCGTGAACTCGAAGTGGTCGGTCTCCTGATTGACGATTGCGCTGGCGGCGAGCGCCGCGAGCTTCTTCTGTCCCTCGTCGCCGCCCAGCGCCGCGGTGTAGGCCGCGCCGTGGATGGTCGCACCCGAGTCCAGTTCGGCGAGGGTCTTCCGCGCGACGAACAGGTAGAAAGTGGTCCCCGGCGCGCCGGAGGTCGTTTCCCAGATGCTGTACTTGTCGGTGAGGCTGGCCTTCTCATGCGCCTCCTTCACCATCTTGCGCGCGTCCTCGAATTCCGAGGCGTGCCCGGGCCGCACCGAAATCCGGGTCACCGACATGTAGCGCATGTGGGGCAGGTCGGCGGGACCACCGTAGCTCAGCTCGGTGCGCGGGCGAAGGGTCATGCCGCGCGAGTCGTTGAGGAACTCGGCCTCACCGGGGCGATATTGCTTGCCGATGGCGGTGAGCGCGGGGTTGGTGTTCCCGTTGTCGGTCGCCTTCTCGTAGTCCGCCCAGGTCGGATACGCCGACACGTACCACATCTCATTCGGCCCGGTGAGGGACGCCATCGCGATGTAGTGATCGGCGCCCTTGGCGGCGTTGAGCGCCGCGGCCCACGCCGTTTCATGCGCATCGTGCGCCCCGCCCTTCCCGACTTTCACCGATTCCCGGAAGATCGAGAGGACGTTGTTGACCGGCATCGGGGCGGCTTGGGCGAACATGGCGGTGGGGGTGAGAACGACGACGGCGAGCGGCAGCAAGCTGCGGGGAAACTTCATGGGGCGCCTCCCTATCAAGAGGATTGGGCACAGGATGCGGGCAGCGTCCCCAGGAGGAGGCGCTGCGCGGATCGCGTGGGCACTCGCCTGGAGTGCTCTGGTTCGATTGGGCGAGCGACTGCTCGCCGGGGCGGCAATGTACCACACCGGGCGGAAATGGCTAGGTCGCCCCCCGGTCCCTCAGTGGTACGGCAATGGAAACGCCCGATCCAGCGTTCCGCAGCGATAGAGGTAAAGGGTCGCTTCTTCCCGTCCATTCCGGACGATCCCCACCCGGTCCACCGCCTCGAGGCTCGAGCAATAACCGCCGTAATCGCGCACGATGTCTTCGAGATTCTCCCGGGTGGAGACCAGAATGCCCTCTTTCCCCACCCATCGCTCGGGAGACTCGAAGAACGCGTAGGCTCGGGGATCGCTGCGATGGAGCGTCAGCATCGGGAACTCCCCCCGGAGGGCGTAGTCCACCTTTCCCGCCACATACCAACGGTCGGAGAATATGAACAGACCTTCACGTTTGGCTATTCCGCGCCGAGCGAGGGCCTCCCGCAGCGGGGTGTAGTCGATCAACTCGGTGGTGGCGTCGTTTCCACTGGCAAGCCAGCGAGAAAGCGCGCCGTACCCGGTGGTAAATCGTCCGGTCACCGTCTGCAGGGTGGCTGCGCCCATGAAGGCCACCGACAATGCGGCGCCCAGTCCGAGCGCCAGGCGGGGCCAGGCACGGCCGCTCCGCATCGCTCGATCCGAGGTTGCCCCGAGCGCCACGAATAACATCAGATACCCCGGCGTGCCCCAATGAAAGTGATTGCCGATCCGGGCGTAGGCGGCGACGGCGGTAAAGGTCACAATGGGCGGCAGCGCGAGACAGAGAATGAACGCGCGCCGCGAGCGGTCCGCCACCGCGTTACCGTGTGACCGGAACAACTCGGCCAGAAGGGGAATCCAGAGCCAGGGTGAGAGCTCGATGGCCTGGCCGCCGAGATTCCGGAGCATCCAGTCGAGATGGATGCCCCGGTAATCCACCCCGCGCTGCCCCTGCCAGAGCAGCGAGATCCAGCCATGCTGCGCGTTCCAGATCAACACCGGGATGAAGCACATTGCCGCGATGGCGAGCGCCAGGTAGGGGCCGGGGTGTTTGAGCCAGTGGCGCTGGTCCCGGCGCAGCAGGAGGTAGAGGCCGGCGCCGGCCACCAGCAGTACCGCGGAGTACTTGCTCAGCATTGCGCCGCCCAGCGCCACGCCGGTGAGGCTCCACCAGAGGAGCGGCCGCGCGGTGGGTTGCTCCCCCACCAGGACGTGCGTCAGACAGAACACGCCGGCGAGCCAGAAGAACATCAACGGCCCTTCCGGCTGCAGGAAAATGCCGACGCTCAGAAAAAAGACCGGCGCCAGGTTGAGCAGCAGCGCAGCATAAAATCCCGGCCAGGCGCCGAACAGCCGGCGGCCGATCAGAAAGAGGAGCCAGGTGGTGAGCGCGAAGAGGAGGATGAACGGCGCCCTCAGCACCAGGCCGTTGACCGTGCCGGCGAGCTTCAGGCTCAGGCCGGCGAGTCCGGCCGTCGCCGGCGGCATATCGAAGTAGCTGAGGCTCGGATGCCGCGCGGCGGAGAAATAGTACGACTCACCTACGCCGAGTCCGATTCCCGCGCCGAAGAGCACGCGAAGCGCTGTGCTCAAGAGGATCAGGCAGAGGGTGGCCGTCTCGGCGGAGAATCGGGCGGACCGGCCGGCATGTTCGGATTTCATTCCGTAATCATAGTGGTGTCGCAGGATGCGTCCCCCGGGGGTGGGGGCACCGTTTGCCCCCGGTCTGGCGCGGGAACCGGGACCGGGGCCAACCGACCCAAGTGCCGGTGCGGCAAGGCCCTGGCACGCCGCACCCCGACCGGCCCGGGACGGTACGCCCCTTGCCCGTTGAGTGGTGTCCGACTGCAGGGGAATTCATGCGGTTCCGCTATCGAGATGCCCGTGGAAAAGTGGTGCGGCTCTCCGACGTTGCCTCGTTGCTCGAGGCAATCCGGAGTGGCGCCGTCACATCCGACACCGAGCTGGCGGTCGGAGACTCCCGGAAGTGGCACCGGGCGGACACGGTCACCGCGTACCAGGAAGCGCTTGCCGGTCTGGGCCGGCTCACCGGCCCCCGGCATCAGGCGCCTTCCGCGGCGATTTCTGGGGTGATCCCCTGGCACGGGCGCCGCGCGATTCGCATCGGGGCCGTTATCACCACGGCGGCGGTTCTGCTGCTGCTCGCCGCGGGCCGGATCTGGTATCTCAGCCGCGAGGCGGAGGCGGCGCGCCGGCGCGCCCTGGTTACCGCACCCAGCCCGGGGCTGCGGGCCCAGGCCCATCTCAGGGTTTTGAGCTTCCAATACGGTGATTCGGTCGCGCTCGAACAGCGCCACCTCCAACAGTGGCTGGCCAAGCAGGGATTCGACGGCCGAGTGCGGGGGACTGCCCTCAAGAATCTCGAGCTTCTGCGCGCCACCCGGGCCGCCGGGGCGGGCTATCGGTTGCGGGTAGACAGCCTGGTGGCGCGAAGCGCGGAGCTGGCGCGCCGGCTGGTGGCGCGGGCCGACTCGCTCGAGGCATCGGCCAACGGGTTCGACGGCCTGGCCACGGCGCTGGAGGATGACCTGGCCAAATGGGAGCGGGACTTTGCCGAGTACGCCGAGGTGGAACGCGGAGTGGCCGCGGCGATCGATTCGCTCACCGCGTTCGTTCTGGAGAAGCAGACCTCATTCGTCATCCGGGATGGCGCGCCGGTGTTCCTGAGCCACGCCGACGCCGCCCGCTTCATGGAGCTGGCCGAGCACCTGCGGGCGCTCCCCAACTACGAGAGGGCCTGGTCCGAGCGACTCCTTTCGCGCCGCCCCGACTGGATGGAATCGCTTGCCGAGGAAGATCGCCCCCGGTTCGGCCGGCCGGTGCTTGCCACGCCGTAGACCGGTCTAGTCCGCCGTCTTTCCACCGCCCACCCCGAGCCGCTCGAGTCCCCGGACGGCGTCCCCCTGCAGAACGGCCCAGGTTTCGAGATCTCCGGCGGCAAACGCGTCCGGAGTGAGAAGCCGGCGGTACAGCGCCGCGGCGCGCTCGGTCTGGCCGAGGGCTGCGCGGGCGTCAGCCTCGAGGAGCGCCGCGAGCGAGAGCGAGCGGCCGTGGAACATTCCCTGCCGTGCCGCCTCGGCGAAGTGGGCGGCGGTGCGCATATCCCCTTTGACGAACGCCGCGGCGGCGTCGACCGTAAGGAGCGCCAGCCGGTAGCTGGGCAGGTCTCTCCCGCGATCGCGGCGCTCGATCAGATGGCGGGCCGATTGAATGGTGAGTCCGTCGCCGGCCCGGGCGGCGAGCTCTACCGTGCGTTCGGTGAGCCGGGCGATCGCCGGAGCGGAGAGGTCTCCCGCCTCGATCCAGGCCAGCACCTCCCGCGCCGTGGCGCTCGCGGCCCGGCGTGACCCCCCTCGCGCCAGCTCGATGCGCGCCTGCGCCCACATAGCGCGGGGCGCGAACTGGTGCGCCGGCCAGTTCCGGCGTACGACGGGCACGATCTGCGCCGCCTCCGCCACCCGACCGCTGAGCAGCAGCGCAAGGTGGTGGTACGGGTCGACGGCCGGCCTTGGATGGCCGATGGTGGTGGGCGTCGTATCCGGGAAGGCCTGGAGGGCGCGCCGCCAATCCCGGGTCCGCAGGGCGATCTGGTAGTTCGCCTGCACTTCGAGCCAGGGAATCGTAGCGTGGACGCTGCCGGCGTATCGCAGGGCAGCGGCGGTGTCTCCCGCCTCGATCAGCGCGTACATCTCGTTGGTGGCGCTCGGCGCAAACGTGGTGGAATCGAGCTGGATGGCCGAGTCGGCGGCGGCGGCCGCCTCCTTGAACCGACCCATGGCGCGGTAGGTCCACGCCAGGCCTTCGAACGCCTGGCCGTCGTCGGGGAACGCCGCGCGGAGCCGCTCCCAGTACACCAGCGCACTGTCGGAGTGGTCGGCCACCAGCTGTTCATAGCGGGCGCGCACCAGAAGCCGCTCCTTCGGGGGGAGCCGGTCGGTGAGCGCCAGCGCCCGCGACAGATGGACCTCGCAGTCGCGCTGGTGGTCTCCGAACCAGTCCAGATCGGCTACGACGTAGTGGGCCATCGGAAAGAGGCTGTCCTGCTCCAGCGCCGCCTCGGCAAATCGCAGCGCCGCGGGGCGATCGAACCGGGCCAGGGCCTGCCGGGCGAGGGCATAGTCCTGGAGTGCCTCGAGCGATGAGGTCATGACGCGGGGCAACACCGGGAGCCGCGCAGCTTGGCTCACTCCCAGGGCCTGCTGCCGGAGCCGCCCCCCAACGCGGGCGATGGCGGCGACGGCGCGGTCCGCCGTGGCGGGGTGCTCGGAAACGGTGAGGATCGCCTCGCCGTTCCTCGGATCCAGCGCCTGCGCCACGATCTGCAGGCCGGACCCCACCGGCACTACCGATCCCACCACCGCGAAGGCTGCACCGCCGCGGAGGGCGACCTCCGAGGCCAGCGGTCCGGTGAGCCGCATGTCGGTAGGCCGGGCCATGAGGCGGAGGATTTCCCGAATCCGGGTTTCCCCCAGCACCCGGATGCCAGGATCCTCTTCGAGTCCCGAGCGAAGCGCCTCCCGCACCGCGAGGGTGAGGGTGGAGTCGGGACCCTCGATGAGGCCGAGGACCACCAGCCTGGTTCCACCGCCCGATGCCGAGCGACCCGCGCGAGCCCGCACCACCACCCCGGCCAGCAGCGCCACCAGCACCAAGCCCCCTGCGACGGTCACCAGAGGTTTCCGCCACCACGGCCGCGGTGAAGCGGGAATCGGGACGGTCGCAGGGCGCGGGGACGGCACAATCGGCCTCGAACCGGGCTCCTGACGGATCCGCTCCGCCAGCGCCTCCACCGCCCGATCCGGGGGCGCGTTGAATTCGGCCCGCATGAGCGAGGCATGCACGGCGGCGTGCCGAATGGCGCCCGAACGATCACCGGCCGCGACCAGAACGTTCATGAGCTCCATCGCCACCCCGGCATCCAGCGGTTCCAGTGCCGCGCGCCGCCGCCAGGCCTCCACCGCCTCGGCCGCCGAGCCGCTTCGGGACGCCGCGCGTGCGACGCTCTCCAGCGCCAGCGCATAGCGGCGGGCGAGGTGGTTGCGGGTTTCGTCGACCCAGCGCTCGAACTCCGGCGCATCGTTGAGAGAGAACCCGTCGAGGAACGGGCCGGCATAGAGGGTGACTGCGGTCACGAGATCGCCGCGGTCGAGGGCGGCTTCGAACTCGGCGACGTCGGCGGAAAAGACGGCGGGATTGGTCTTGAGATCGTCGGGCCCGCTCTGCAGCACCTCGTCACCCAGGTCCTGACGGATCCCGTAGGCCAGCTGGGCCAGTGAGTGCCGGGCCTCCTCCGGGCCGCGCTCAGGCCAGAAGTAGAGCAGGAGCTTTTCCCGGCTTACTGCCCGGTGGTGGTGAGCGGCCAGCAGCGCGAGGAGGGCCAGGCGGCGGCGCTGGCCCGACCGACCCCCGGTGCCGGTAGCGCCACCCTCCAGCGACAATGCTCCGAAGGTCTTCAGGCGCAACACGTTGAGACGACCTGATCAAATGGGATTGGGAAATGATCCCGATTCCTATCTTACGCCCCCGATACGGCACCAGCAAGCGCACGTGGTGGTGGACGAGTTCACCCCGGAACCAAGCGAACCGGCCCCAGGAGGCCGACCGATGCCAGACGAGCGATGGCTGTGGCCCGAGCTGGCCCTCGCGGCAGGGCTCACCGCGGCACTGGTGACGTCGGTCGGGGCGCCTCGACTCGCCGCTCAGCGCCCGGCACCGCGCCGGCCGGTTGCCTCGGTGGCCACACCGGCCGGAGCCCAGCCTGCCTTCAAGGGAATCTGGGAGCCGGTCAGCTATCCGGACGACCTCAAGCTCATGGACGTCTTCTTCGCCACCGCGGACGAGGGCTGGGTGGCCGGCGGCGCGGGTGAGATGTCGGGGGGGGTGATCCTCCACACGATGGATGCCGGCAATCACTGGGAGGTGCAGCACGGCGATCCGCAATCGAGTGATGGCGGCATATGGGAGCTTCGGTTTCTGGATCAGACCCACGGGTGGGCGGTGCAGCGGACCAGCTCCGCGGCGCGACTCTTTCATACCCGCGACGGCAAGAACTGGATCCTGGCCGGAACGATGGATGAGCACCATCGGGACTACAGCTTCACGTCGGAGAATTCCGGGGTACAGCTCTCGGGGGCGCTCATCAAACTGACATCGGACGGCGGTCGGAGCTGGAAGCCGGTGTTCGAGTGCGCCGCGAAGATCCAGATCGACGGCCTCTGGCAGAACATCAACTGCAGCTGGGGCCGGGTGCATTTCCTGAGCTCGAGCCTCGGCTACGCCATCGCCGTGGAGGGCAGCCATCACTCGCTGCTCCTGGCCAAGACGACCGACGGTGGGGCGACCTGGGCGCTGACGACGGCCGAACTCACCGACCAGCCCAAGGACGTGTTCTTCGTGGACGAGAACACCGGCTACGTGCGGGTCGGATATCCCGATATCGGCCAGCTCTTCAAGACGGTGGACGGAGGGAAGACCTGGACCGGCATGGCGGCTTCGCCCGGTGATCTGATCAAGTTCGCCGATCCCGAGGTGGGATGGGCGGGGCACTACAGCAAGTTCAGCTACACGACCGATGGTGGGAGTCGCTGGAATTCCCGCGAGTATGCCTTCCCCGCCAGCGTGTGGGCCTTCAGTCTGCCGCGCCGCGATCGGGCCTACGTGGTGGGCGAGCACGGAATGATTTACCGGTACAGCGTCGTTCCGGCCGAGACAGTGGTCGCCAAAGCGCTTCCGGCGCCAGCGATTCCGGGAATTCCCACCACCCTGTCCACGGACGTGACCCAACTGGATGGACAGGTAACCGCGCTGGACGGGTTCGTTCAGTCGGCCCCCGACGGGACGGGCGCGGGCGCGGGCGCCGGCGGGGCCGCCGGCGCCGGTGGGGGCGCAGCTGCTGGCGGAGCCGCTGGTGGCGGTGGCGCCGGGTCGGCCGGAGGCGCCGCCGGCGATTTTACCCAGTCGCCTCCCTCGGCGTTCGTGGCCGGCTGTTGCGGTAAGCGGCTGAGCGCGCTCGAGCTGGTGCTCAAGGCGGTCGGCGGCATGGTACCGGATTTCCTGGCC
>JBGPEJ010000084.1:0-11796 GCA_041482775.1 Gemmatimonadota bacterium
CCCGGTGGTGGTGGACGCGATCCGGAAGCGCTACCCGGAGCTGGTGCCCTTCCTGGCGCCGATCGCGACGCCGGTGGTGGCGGAGGCGCGCTACATCCGCTCGCTCTACGGCGAGGGGGTGAAGGTGGTCTCGGCGGGGGTGACGGCATCACCGGGCGCGGCGGAAATCGACGCCTGGGTCACCTTCGAGGACCTGACCGAGCTGTTCCGGCTGCGCGGGGTTACCGCGGCGGCGCAGCCCACGGTGTTCACCCGGCTGCCCCAGGAGCGGCGCCGGCACATCAGCGCCGCGGGCGGGCTGCCGATGGCCATTCTGGAGGAGCTGCGGCAAACCAGCCGGCGGTTCCAGAAAATCCGCGGGCTGGATGCGCTGCCCGGCCTGGCCCGCGCGGTGACGGTGGACAAGCTCGATCTGGGGTTCGTGGACCTGCTCTCCTGGGAGGGGGCGCTGGACCACCCGCTGTCGGGCCCCCGGGAGCAGCTTTTCTGGCGCCGGTCGATAGTGCAAAGTACGGAACCGCCCAGAAGTTTGGCGCCGGTTGTGGAGCCCGGAGTGGTTGCAAGTATTGGCGCGGTGTTCGATATCAAGGCACGAATTCCGGCCGCGGATGGGGCGGCGGTACAACAGGTGTTGAAGACAATCGGGCTGGGCCCCAATGGCCGCCCGTGGGATTGCCGGGCCTGCGGCTACGCCACCTGCCGCGAGTTCGCCGAGGCGGCGGCGCTGGGACGGGCCTCGCTCAAGCAGTGCACGCCGTACCAGGAGCGCCGGGCGGACGAGTCGCAGCGGGAGGCGGCCACCGACATGCTCACTGGGCTGGCCACCTTCCGGGTATTGCGGGACCGGCTCACCCAGGAAGTGGAGCGCAGCAAGCGGAGCGGGGAGCGGTTCACGGTGCTGTTCCTCGACCTGGACCGGCTCAAGGAAATCAACGACCGCTACGGGCACGAGGCGGGCAACGACGTGCTGCGGGCGGTGGCGCAGGAAATCCGCGCGGTGGTGCGCGCCTCGGACCTGGCGGCGCGGTACGGCGGGGATGAATTCGTGGTGGTGCTCAACCGTACCCAACAGGACGGCGCCGAGCGGGTGGCGGAGGCGCTCCGGGAAGGGATCGAAGGGGTGGGGCGGCGGCTGGGGTATCCGCTCGGCGTGGTGACGGTGAGTGTGGGGATCGCGGAATTCGATCCGGCCCATCCGACCAGCGGGGACCTGCTGGTCAATGCGGACCGGGCGCTCTACCGGGCCAAGTCGGCGGGGCGGAACACGGTGGCATGAAGCAGATGGATCATCTCTCGCGCAGGGGAACGCGATCGTGAGCGGACCGCATCCAGTACGTCCGTCCGAGCCGTCAGCCGGCCGCCAGGTACCGCCGGCCAGCGACAGCATGCCCGATCCCTGGGGCGTGCGGAGGGCGGAGAACCTGCTCACCTCCTTGGAGGGGGTGCTCTCGGCGCGGGTGGTCACCACCCCGCTGGGTGAGGTGAGCGAGGTGCACGTGCTGGCGCAGGCGGGCACTCCGGCCAAGCAGCTGGTCCGGAACGTCGAGTCCGCCCTCCTGGCGCAGCTGGGGCTCCGGGTGGACCACCGGAAGATCAGCATTGCCCAGACGGCGGACGTCAAGCCGATCGAGACGCTGGAGCGGCACGCGGTCAGGGAGCGGTCCCTCCAGCGGACGGTGCTGTTCGAGGGGTTGAGCATTCAGCCGGGGCGGCGGCCGCAGCGGTCGATGGTGCAGGTGTCGCTTTCCTGCGAGGGAAGGACCGAAGGGGCGGAGGAGGAGAGTCCGGATACGGTGCGGGGCAGGGTGGAGGCGGCGGCCCGGGCCACGGTATCGGTGCTGGACCGGCTGTTGCAGAAGGGCTCGATGCTGCTGGAGGGGGCGCGGGTTATTCAGGCCTTGGACCGGGACGTGGTGTTTGCCTCGGTGCAGGCGATGGGGGGGCGGGATTCGGTCCTTTTGACCGGGACGGCGGAGGTCAAGGAGAGTCCGGAGCGGGCGGCGGTGCTGGCGGTACTGGATGCGACCAATCGGTGGACCGAGGTCCGGCGGCCGGCGTAGTGGCGGCGGGGCCTTTTTGGGGATAGAACGGTAGTGGTGTGAGGGGGAAGTCCAACCCGAGCGAAAATCAGGAAAGGAACGGAATACAGGGAGGGGACCCCGGGTTCAGCTGTGGTACGAGCGGAGCTGAGCGGGTACAACTGAGCGGAGCGTCTGGTAGGGCATAGCGGGCCCGACCACTTCCCGGAACGACAGAGACACCCAGGGAGGAGGTGACGCTCATGATCAGCTGGCTCGCAGCTGCAGCCTTCGGCTTGGGACGATTCGTAACCGGATTGTTCTTCGCGGAGGGTAGCGACTGGCACTAGTCTAGCTGGTCCGGGGTCCCGATCCCGACACGGTCTTTACCTATATGAAAAACGCTCAACGGATTACCGGATATGTCGCCTCAGTCGCGGTCTTCGCGATTGGTGTGATGATGATTGCGTGGCGCCAGCACGCAACTTTTCCTGGCATCTGGCCGAGCATGGTTCTTTTGCTGGTCGCTTTCCTCCTTCAGAACTCTGCGACCACCGTAAGAGGTGGTGATGCCAAGGGATCGCTTTCATTCATCGTCCACCTCGCCGGTGGTGTACTCTTTGGCGCGTTTTGGGGCGGCTGGCTTGCCGCGATCTCAACCGCTCTGAGTCAGGTTGTTGCCCGACGTGAGCCGATCAAGGCGTTGTTCAACGTCTCGCAGCGCACCCTTTCGCTCGCCTCTGCTATTTGCATCTATCGACTCCTCGGTGGTTCGCTGCCTCCTGTCTATTTGGTGCCCGGGACCCCCTGGATAGCTGCTGATGTGATCCGCGAGGTCCTGGCCTTCTTTGCAGGAGCGTTGGTCTACTTCGCCCTCAATTCTGTTCTCGTGAGCGGCGCAGTGGCGATTAGCAGGGGAAAATCGCTCCGCGACGTTTGGGCTACCGGTTACCTCTGGGTTCTCGGATACGATATTGGCGCGAGCAGCCTGGCCCTCTTGGTTGCGTGGGTGTTTCTAAAGTTCGACAGTCCAGACGGACTCTCTAAGCTTGGCTTCTTGGCTATTTTCCTACCGTTGGTGGCCGCGAAGCACGTCTATGCAAAACTCAATACTCTGCAGAGTTTGTACGACGAACTGGATGCCGCGTACGACAAGCTCGAATTGAATCTCCGCGAACAATTGGAGATGATGGTAAGGTCAATCGAAGCACGCGATCCGTACACTTCGGGTCACTCCCGCCGAGTTTCGGCCCTCTCGAAGGCAATTGCGACCGACCTCGGCCTCGAGGCAAAGCTCGTCGACGAGATCGAGACGGCAGCGCTTCTCCACGATGTCGGCAAGATCCACGCAGAGTTCGCCCCCCTTCTCTCCAAAGAGGGTCGCCTGACCGAAGAGGAGTGGGAGATCATGAAGACCCACGCAACGAAGAGTGCCGAGCTAGTCGCACTATTTAGCCGCTTCCAAGGCAACGTTCTCGAGAGTGTCAGATATCACCACGAGCGTTGGGACGGAAAGGGATACCCCGACGGTGTTGTTGGTGCGGCGATTCCACTCGGAGCTCGTATCATCATGATCTCGGATACCATTGATGCTATGAGCACCGACCGACCGTATCGAAAGGCGCTCTCGTTCGAAAAGGTCGTATCCGAGTTGATTAAGTACCGCGGGATTCAATTCGACCCGGATCTCGTCGACGCAACAGTGAATTCAATGACGATCCGAAGGATGGTCTCCGACAAGGGCTTTTTGGCCGAGCAGACCATCCGACCTCGAGAGATGTCCAAAGTGACCAGGCCGGCTCTCAGATCTCAAAAGAGTTTTTGGGAAGGATTGCGCACCTCAGTCGGGCAGTCGCAACCCTAGAGCTCTAATCTGCTTGGAGCAGGCCATGGGGAGCCTTCCAAGCGCGGTCCGCGCTTGAACTGACACATCCGAGCCTCCCGCCGGAACGATGGGCTCAAGTTGTGCGAGGCTGCACAAGACCTCGGCCTGATCGAACGCGTCCAGTCGGTCAATTTGATTGTACCAAGTGTGAAGGAATCGAAGCGGGCTCTCGGTCCCACCGCCTCGCAGAGACTGCACCGTGCGCCACCGTGCAATTCGTCCTACGAACCCCAGCGAAAGTGCCTCTCGCGAAATCTCGAGCGCCTGATTCACTGCTGAAAGAGCGCGTGGTTTCTCACCGAGCAGCCAAGCGATATCCGCCTCGTATAGCCAGGCGGCCTGGCGTACCCAGTCGAGGCGCGCGTCAGTCGTGCACTCGCGAAGCCATTCCCGCGCGGTGATCGCGCGTTTCGTCTCGCCTAGACCGAGGTACGCCAGGCTACATTGAGCGGAGGAATGCAGTCGGTCATAGGATCCGGGTCGACCATCCATCCTGCATCTGTCCCAGGCCGTTAGCGCCCACTTGAGGTGGCTCTCCGACACACCGACTCGGTAGAAGCATAGGGCTAGATTTGAAGCCGCAGTGCACATGAGAGCAGGATTGTCAAGCCTAGACGCGGTTGCATAGGCGAGTTCGAGGGGTGCGATACCGTCTGCGTACGCACCGTTGGCGCAGGCGATTGCCCCGAGGCCGGTCTGAATCTGCACGAAGGTGGTGTCCATCGCTCCCACCGCTTGAAGTAGCCGGGCTGCGACGAGGGCCTCCTGGAGGCCCTTTTCATTCTGACGAAAGTGATAGGAGGTGATGGCCTTTGCTAATTCTATTCGCCCGGACTCGTAGCTACTCAATTCCTTCACCGATATTCGGTCGCATGCGTCGCGCGCGGCAGACAAGAGCTCCGGTTGCAGGAGATGGCCCGCCAGCGAGGCGGCTGCAGAGGCGGCGCGAACACGCGATGTAAGCGTGGAGTCGGTGCAGGCCTTGTCGATAAGACGAGACACCATCGAGACCAGATGCTGCACGGAAGCAACGCCGATTTGGCGTTCGCAATCCATTCTTAGTGTGTCGGCCAGCTCAATCAGGTTAGCATCGCTCTGTCCGGATGCTCCCATGTCGCAAAGACACTCGAGCGATGCTCTGAGTTCGCCCATCTCCTGATAGGATTCGGCTAGGAGGAGAGTTGCCTCGACCTTTGGCCGTCCCTTGAGCTGCCCAAGCGCCGAGGCCAAGGCCCGTGCTGCCTCATCTGGCGCACCGTGCAGAATGGCCTCCCGTGCTCCGCGCATGAGGAATGGCGCCGCCTCTTCTCGCCGCCGCGCCCGCATGCAATGCCAGGAAATCTCAAGCCCGGGAATCCCATTCCCTTCCCCGAGTGCGACCAGCAGCCGGTCGACGACACGATCATGAAGCCTGACTCGTGCCGCGGATGGGATCTTGAGATAGAGACGGGCTCGGATGAGTTCATTAGTGAACTCGAGCCCGGCTCCAGCATCTCTGAGGACTCGACGCGTCACCAACTCCGACGTCGCAGCAAGAGCCTGTGCTGGAGTCAAGTCCACTATGGAGAAGCTTTCGATGTCATTGAGCCTCGGCCCCAGAATCGCGGCGAGATATAACGCCGCGCGGGTCCTTGGACTCAGCGCAGGCAGCATGCGATCAATTAGTCGATCGTAACCGACAGCCTCAAAGGCCGTTGTTGGCATGTCGCTGCGCATCGCTGGAAGTGATACTGCGAGCGCCGCATCTCCATGTACGCTCCAATCCTGAGCCAGCAGCTCGAGCGCCATCGGATTTCCAGCCGCTGTTCGAAGGATTGCCCGTCGAACCGGGGGGCGTGGCCCCTTTCCCGTACTCTCCAGCACGGCCGCGAGCATGTGTTCGCTCTCATCCTCCGAAAGAGGAGGAATCTCCACGCGGTTTATCGGCAGATACTCGATGCCCCTCCGAATTCGGGCGGCCTGCGCAGGTTCGCCAGCCTCATGGGGTCGACCGGCGAGCACCATCATCAGGCGCTCGTGGGTCACCCTTCGGAGCAACATGTGCAGAACACTGAGACTCGCCTCATCAGATCGAGGATAATCGTCCACTATCAGGATCAACGGCTGTTCGTCCATAATCGATTCGAAGATGGCGAAGCATCCTTCGGCGAATAGCAGACGTGCCGCCTCACCTTCGGTTTGTCGGGGCAGGGGCAGGTTGCGAAAGCGATCCCGTATCTTGGGGATGATGCGTGCCACTTCTGCGAGAGATTCAGGGGCCGTGCCAACCACCCCTGGCTGGTCCAATAGGCTGGTCACAAGAGAACTGATCATCCCGAATGGGATGCGCTGCTCCAACTCGAAGCACTGTACTCGCGCGACCGCGGCCCCTTCGAGGGCTGCGGACGTAGCGAAGCGCATCGCAAGGGTGGATTTCCCGATTCCGGTCTCCCCGGTGAGGAGAACGTGGCGGGTATTGAGCTGAGTGGCCGACTCCCAGGCCTCGGTGAGCACCCGGTACTGGGCGGCACGTCCGATGAAGCGACGGCCGGACCAATGCTCGGTTTGTACCGAAGGACTCGCTGGCGCTGGGGAAATCTCCGCTCCCCTGCGGCGAAGTCTGGTCGCCATGGCCTCGAGAATGTCGGACGGTGTGGCGCTTATTTCCACTGCGAGTCTGGCCTTCCAGTTCGCGAAGGTTCGGAGCGCACTGATCCGGTCTCCTTGCATGGCGAATGCTTCCATCTTTGCCCGAATGCCCTCCTCAGCGAGATCGTCAAGGGCTAGTAGGCGGTCGGCGAGCTGCATGACCCGCGACATGTCCCCCGACCTGCGGGCATGATCGACAAGAGACAGCAGCCCGGCCCGTATCGCCGGCAGAAAATTGGCGTGGTGGCGATCGCGCCAGTGCTGGAAGGCTGGGGCGTCGACGATTTCAAATTCAGTGAGGAAGCTCTCCACGTCGAGCGGTGGTCGTGTCTCGTCGCCAAGCGCCTGACCGCGCTGGAGGAGTTCGAGGTCCAATGTGACTGCGCCTTTGGCCAAGCGCACGTTAGAAACCGTGCTGAGCAGGGCCTCTGAGCCTAGCACGCCCCGGAGAACCGAAAGAGCCATGGACAGCGAGTGGCGGCCTTTCTCGAATGCAACGCCGCCCCAGAGAAGTTCCACGAGGGCCTCGCGACGGTGGGCGGCACGCACATCCACCGCGAGGTAGACTAGCAGTGCAAGGTGCTTGCGCACCTTAAGCTTGACTGGGAGCCCGTCCGGCCCGCGCAGCTCTGGGTAGCCCATGCATTTGAGGTAGCACTTGGTGTTCATCGTGGAGCCCCGTACTTGTGACGCGCCTTGGGTCGAGAGGCCGGGTGAAACTACGATCGGGCCGTATGGCCCCCCAACTCGGTAGCGCCGTTTCGGGCGAAATCGTTTGACGCCGGGAAGGTTATTCTCAACGGAAACTCCTTGAAACGAAAGGAGTTGGGGCTCGATTCATGCCGAAACGAGACCCCAACCGTTTCTCGTTCCGAGTACCTTGGGGCGCTCTCCCGCGAGCAGCGGTGGTACTCTGAGGCCAACGTCAGTCGCCGTCCGCTTCCCCACCACCGGAAGGCCCGTTCGGGCGAACGAGCGCCGATCGGTCGGGAGGTAGGCGGACAAGCGTCTGCACCGTACCCCCTCCATGTCAACTCGCGAAGAAGAACAGATTTCATGGTTGGGCCAGCCGGTGACAGGCTCGCCAACAACTACGGCGCGCACGGAGTCCGAACACAGTCAAGACCGCGTCGTTGACCTTGCGTCCAGTACAGGATCACTGTCGCCCCCTCTCCATGAACGCGCGAGTACTTCGCCACCACGCTATCGAGAGGATGGTCCCAGGCTGAGCAAGAAGGGATAGACCGGCGGGACGAACGCGATGGGCCCGGTGGGAATCCAGTAGGGAGAGGAAAAGCCCTGCCTTTGGCCAGCGCCGAGGCCACCGAGGCCATCTCCCCGCCCCATCCCGGGGCGGCTCGACTACGTTTGAAGGCGGAAGCACCCCGCGCTCCTACCCCCTGGGAGGAATGCCATGCGAGCCCCCGTCCGGTCCCTGCTCTCCGTCCTGGCCCTCATCTCCGCCGGCACCCCAGCACTACTCCTGGCCCGGCAGGGCTCCAAACCGGCGGACGCCTCTATTGCCCTCCGCCTGAGCACCCTCGGGATCGGCCTCGAGGCCGGCAAGCTGCTGAACAGCCACCTCTCGGTCCGGGTGGGCGGCAACGTCGGGAGCTGGAGCGGGACCTCCAGCAAGTCGGACATTTCCTACGACGCCCACATCAAGCTCAAGGCGCTGTCCGCCCTGCTCGACCTCTACCCCCACGCCCGGGGCACCTTCCACTTCACCGGCGGATTCATGACCAATCCGCTCACCGCAACCGGCACCGGCCGGCCCACCTCCTCCGGCACCTTCACCCTCAACAACAACACCTATACCGCCGCTCAGGTGGGTACCCTCACCGCCACCGGAAAGTGGCCCGGCCTGGGCCCCTATTTCGGGCTGGGGTTCGGCACCGCGGCCAAAAAGGGCGGCGCCTTGAAGCTGCTGTTCGATATCGGCATGGTGATCGGAAAGCCCAAGCTCGCGCTCAGTGCCACCGGCTCCGCCGGCGCCCAGTTCACCGCCGACCTGGAGGCCCAGCGCGCCAAGACCGAGAAGGACATCGACAAGATCGCTATTGGGTATCCGGTGATTTCACTGGGGCTGGGCTACCACTTCTGAGCGGTCAGGCCGGGGGGCAGCCTGGACCCTCGAAACTATTCGAGATGATGCACCGGTGATCTTCGCTGATCCAGGCGTGATCGCGCGGCCTATCTTGGCCCCCACGTCGCTAACCCAGAGGTTGCCGTGGCTACCGCTCGTCGTTTTCGCGCAGTCCCCCTCCTGATCGTTGGGGGCATCCTCGCTCCCCCCTCGGCAGGGGCTCAGCTCAGGCCTCCCAAGACCGTCCGTGTCGCGCTGACAATTCCGGCTCCGCAAAGCGTCCAGGCCGGATTCAGCGGACCGGGCGTCCAGCTATCCTGGCAGCCGGTGGCCGAAGCGGTCCAGTATCTGGTGCTCCGATCGCCGGACGGCAACACCGCAGGAACCCAGATTGGGGCTGTTCCTGCGGGCACCCTGGCCTACCTGGATGCCGGGTTCGCCGGCGCGGCCACCTATCAGATCGTGGCGTTGGCCGCCGACGGCCGCCGCGGGGCGAGCAGTCCGGTGGCCTACCTGCCGCCTCAGAAGCTGGTTCCGCCGGCTCTGTCGGCGCGTGCGGCCCGGGCAGCCTTCCCGATCGGCAATGCGCCGCCGGTGATCACCGCGGTGGGGCAGCCGATCAATGGCGTCGCGGTGGCATACAATGGTGACGCCGTAGTCGTGCAGGGCTCCGGTCTCGACGGGGCGGTCGTGACGATCCATGAGGTGTACTCGGCGGGCGGCGTGTGGCGGGTGAATGCCTACGCCCAACCGATCGCGGTCACCCCGGTCAACCAGCTCGCGGCGAGCTTCTCGTTCGTCCCCCAGGTGCCGGCTCCGTACCAGACCCAGCTGTATCCGTACTTCGTGATCGTGACCAAGGGTGCTCTGGCCGACACCAGCGACGCGCCGCTCTTCATTGGAGCCACCCGGCCGGTCCGGAAGATCACCTCGGTGGCGCAGACGGTGGTCCGGGCCGGGGGACGGATGAAGGTGAACGGCGTGGGATTCAGTGACGTGATCGGTGGCTACTTCGGGCCCGGAACGCCGGGATCGGCCACCAATCCACTCTTGAGCGCGATGAACCGGAGCGATACCTACGTCGAGCTGGTGACCCCTCCGGATTGCAACCAGGAGGGCATCCTGATGCTCAACGGGGGGCTGCCGCCCGGCGGCGGCACCCCGATCTACATCACCGGAGGGGGGCTCAACGCCCCGATCCGCGTCGGATGCGCCAGCGGAACCCCGGCCGGGAAAGTCGACGGCAGCGAGGCCTTCGCGAATGGAGTGGTGCCGGTGCTCCCCGGCTCGAAGGTGAGCATCCGGGGAACCAATCTCCGCTGGGTCACCAAGGTGATCGACCAGGCGAACCGTAACTATGCGTTCACCTACGCCCTGGTCGGCACCACCGAGTTCCTCAGCGTTACCCTGCCCGCGACGCCGGGGCCCTATGCCGTCGGGCTCTACCTCGAGAATGCGCTCACCGACCCCGTGATGCCCGGCACGGTTACCGGGTCGGTCGAGGTGATGGCCGCACCCACCTGGAACCGGATCTCACCGGCGTGGGCTGAGGCGGGCCAGAAGGTGACCGTCAACGGCCAGAATCTGAAGTACAGCGCTCCGCCGCAGGTCTGGGTGGGCGGCGTGCCCGCGCAGGTGCTCGGGGGTGATCGGCTGACGGTTCAATTCCGGGTTCCTGCCGGGGCGTCGGCGGGGCCGATCGAGATCCAGAATGAAGTGGGAAAGGTTCAGCTCACCGGCCCGTTCACCGCGGGGAACGGTGCCAGCCATCCCGGTTTCTTCCTGGTGAGTGGGCCCTCTTCGGTTACCCAGATCGTGCAGCCCAATCCGGCCCTCGCCTACGATGATGTGCTGCTGGTCAAGGGGCAGAATCTGGCGCGGCTCGCCGGAATCTGTGTCAAGTCTTCCGGTCAGGGCGGAGCGCCCGCAGGCTACCTCAAGCTCCCCCGACTGCCGATCGGTGCCGGTCTCGGCTACGAAACCTCCAACACGGAGATGCCGGTCTCGATGCAGTGGCAACCCTACAGCATCGCGTCCGGCCCCGTCCAGCTCTACGCCCCCTCGGCGCCGGTGGGCGACTATCCCCCTTCGCAGTTTGCCTGTGGGACGAACCCCGCGGGTATCAGCTGGCCGTGAGGGGGCGAGGGTAACGACGGGTAGGGACCCGGCAGCCGAGAAGGATCAGGCCGCGGGACGGTCCTTCGCGGTAAGGGCCATGACCCCGAGATAGGTGAGCAGCCCGGCGGCTCCGAATTCGGAAAACGCGGTCCACCGGGCCGGCCACTCCAGCGCCGAGAGCGGCACATTGTAGAGCAGCGCCTCGGCGAGGGGCTCCAGCACCATGCCGAGGAAGATGCCGGCGCCGAGCAGGCGGGCGCCGGCCCGCCAGGTGTCCTGCGGCCAGGTGCGAGCTACGTAAAGTGCGATGAACGCGAACACCGGCATCCCCACCAGCCAGTGCTGGGCCCACTCCCCGCTCAGCCGGTGGCCGTGGCTCCGGGCCAGGTGCCAGTCGGCGTGGATGGCCACCGCGAGCAGGAGCCCCACCAGCAGCGGAAATCGCTTCATGCTCAGGCCCTCCGCCCGTCCTGCCAGGCGTTCGACCGGACCAGCTCGGTTACCAGGTGCTCGCTGGTGCGCTCCGCTGCCTCGGCGCTGAAATTGGTCACCAGCCGGTGCCGCAGCACCGCGGGGGCCACCGATTTCACGTCATCCAGATCCGCCATGGGGCGACCGTCCATCGCGGCGCGGGCCTTGGCGCCCAGCACCAGGTATTGCGATGCCCTGGGGCCCGCCCCCCACTCCACGAACTCCCGGATGAAGGCCGGCGCCTCCGCATCACCCGGCCGGGTCATCCGGGCCAGCGCCACCGCCGAGCGGACCAGCCCCTTGCTCACCGGAATCCGGCGCACCAGCTGCTGCATGCCGCGGAGGGCGGCGGCGTCCAGCACCGGAGAAATCTCCACCAGATTGGAGCCGGTGGTGCGCTCCACCACGGTCTCTTCCTCTTCCCGGGACGGATAGCCGACCCGGAGCTCCAGCATGAAGCGATCCAATTGCGCTTCAGGGAGCGGATAGGTGCCCTCCTGCTCGATGGGATTTTGGGTGGCCAGCACGAAGAAAGGGTCGGGCAGGGGATAGGTCTTGCCCGCCGCCGTTACCTGGTGCTCCTGCATGGC
>JBGPEJ010000085.1:0-11774 GCA_041482775.1 Gemmatimonadota bacterium
CGCGCATGATCCGCGGGACGGTGAGGGGGAACTGGGCAATCGCCGCGCGGCTCAGACCGGCGCAGCCGACCACCACTAACGCCAGTCGGCGCATGGCGAATCTCTGCTTCAGGGTGACAAACGATCGACCGTCCACAATCCCTCGCTGCCGCGGCGGTACCTGATGCGGTCGTTGAGCCGATTGGGGCGGCCCTGCCAGAATTCGAATTCGCTCGGGATGACTCGATAGCCGCCCCAGTAGGGCGGCTTGGGGATCTCACCGCCGGCGTGCCGCTCCGCGGCCCGGGCCCACTGGGTCTCCAGCGTCTGGCGATCGGGGACCTCGAGACTCTGCCGGGAGGCCCAGGAGCTGATGCGGCTGCCTTCCGGGCGCGACCGGTAATAGGCTTCTGCTTCGCCGTCATCGATCCGCTCGACGGTGCCGGTAATCCGAACCTGGCGCTCGAGCTCTCCCCACCAGAACACCAGCGCACCGATCGGGTTTTCCGCGAGCTCGCGACCCTTCCGGCTGCGGGAGTCGGTGTAGAACACGAACCCCCGTTCGTCCGCCTCCTTGAGCAGGACCACACGTCCGGATGGGGCACCGGATTTCGAGGCGGTGGCGAGGGTCATTGCATTGGGCTCGACGACACCCGCCTGGCTGGCCTCTCCAAGCCATCGCAGAAACTGCTTCAGTGGATCGCGGTCCACCGAGCGCTCATCGAGCACCGCTCCGGCGTAATCACGCCGCATCTCGGCGAGGCTCACCGTGGCCGCTCCGCCCCCGGCCACGGCCCCGGCGCCTGATCGGGAAGCTCCATCTCCCTTTCCTCCTCCTTGAACACTGCAAATCCGCGGGCAAGGTAATTGGCCAGCGCCCGCGGGTGGTCCAGGGTGCAGGTATGCACCCAGACCCGTGACACCCCCGGCCGGATCCGCCAGGCCCGGTGCACCGCCTGGGTCAGGAGATACCCGCCGAGCCCTGCTCCGGCAAACCGGGGAAGGAGACCGAGATACCCGATCTCCACGTTACCTCCGGACTGCGCCTCCAGCTCGAAGTAGCCGGCCGGTGTCCCGGTCTTCCAGGCAACCCAGGTCTCCACTTCCTCTCGAGCCAGCCAGGCCAGCCAAGAAGCGTAGTCCCAGGGGAGCCGGTCGAGCCAGTACCAATCCCCACCGACCGCGGTGTAGAGAAACCGGCCGAGCTCCGGGCTCGGCACGTCGGCACGGAGCAGCACTACGTCCGGCGGCACCCTGGGTGATGGAACCAACGCCGACGCCGCCGTCATCTCGAGGTGAGTGGTGCGAACCACGGTCCTCACGAGGAGATGATCCCCCGGCACTCCCCGAACCCGATGGTGGCGAATCCCTCCCGGGTGCAACGGCCTCGCAGCAGCACTTCGTCCCCGTCCTCGAGAAATCGGCGAACCTCGCCGGTGGGAAGTTCGATCGGCTCGCTGCCCCGCCAGGTGAGCTCCAGCAGACAACCGCGATTCTCGCGCGCCGGCCCGGATACGGTCCCGCTCCCCAGCAGATCGCCGGGGCGGAGATTGCACCCGTTGCTCGCATGATGGGTTAGGAGCTGCGCCAGCGTCCAGTACAGGTGGGCAAGGCTCGCCCGGCTGAGGCGTACCGGCGGCATCCCTTCGGCGCGCATCCGCGCCGAGCTGAGATAAACCTCCAGATCCACGGAAATGCCCCCCCGGAGCCGATCCGCCTCATGATCCAGATAGGGGAGCGGAGCGGGGTCTCCGGCCGGGCGCGGTGCCGCCGGGGCTCGGAAGGGCTCCAGGGCGTCGAGTGTTACCACCCAGGGCGAAATGGTGGTCCCGAAATTCTTGGCCAGAAAGGGACCCAGCGGCTGGTATTCCCACCGTTGCAGATCCCGGGCGGACCAGTCGTTCAGGAGCCCCAGTCCGAACAGGTGCTCCTCCGCTTCCGCGATCGGCACCGGACATCCGAGGGCGCTCCCCGATCCAACCCACGCGGCCACCTCGCACTCGTAGTCCAGCGCGCGGGTGGGTCCCATCTCGGGCGGTGCGTCACCCTCTCCCTTGACCTGCCCCGAGGGCCGCCGGATTGGCGTCCCGCTGGGCACGATGGAAGAGGCGCGCCCGTGGTAACCGATCGGCACCCACTTGTAATTGGGCATCAGGGGCTGGTCGGGGCGGAGCATCCGGCCCACGTTGGTCGCATGATCGATCGAGGCGTAGAAGTCGGTGTAGTCACCGATCTCCGCAGGGAGCAGAAGCCTGGCCGCCGCCATCGGCACCAGACATTCCCCCGGCGGGCGCGGCCGGGCGGAATCCTCGCGCAGCAGGTCGTGCACCGCCCGGCGGAGCCGGCCCGCCGCGGACCGGCCGAGCCCCATCAGACGATTGAGCGTCGGAGCGATCGCGGCTTCGTGCAGCGCCGGCTCCAGGGCGCCCAGCGCCCCCACCGCGACGGCCCGGCGAAGATCGAGAATCTCCGCCCCGATTGCCACGCCGATCCGCGCCGCCTCTCCCGTCCCGGAAGGCAGGAACACTCCCAGGGGGAGATTCTGCAGCGGGAAATCGCCTTCCGCATCCCGCGCTGATTCCACCCAGGAGCGAATCCCGGCGTCGTGGGTCTGGTCCAGTCGAGACATCAGCCGTCTACCTGGAGGGGAAATTCGTCCATCGGCTCGCGGAAGGAACAGGACCCGAAGCTGTGACAGAATCCGGTCCGCATCGCGGTAATCTCCCCTGCGCCGAATCGCTCCGCGCGCCATCGGATCGCACCCTGGTCGACCTGGAGCGAGGCGGAGTCTTCCTCGAGGAGCGCCGATCGCGCCAGCGACGGATCGCCGCCGCCATGGAGGACCGTTGCGGCGAGCAGGATGTTGAGGTAGCCCGTCATCGTGCCGACCGGCGCGCCCTCCGCATAGGTGAGCCGGTATTGGCCCCGGAGCGGATGATGCAGCCCCGCTGTGGCCTTAAAGGGGATCCGCCGCCGGGCGGCGCCCACCAGCAACGCCAGCAGCTGATCGGCCGAGGGAAAGGCATCCGCGGTGATCCCGCCGGCCCGCACTTTGAGGAACGCGCCACCCGATGCGACGGCATCGAGGGCGGCCTCGGCGCTCGCCCCGGACGGCACCTCGAGATAACGGGTCCAGCCCGGGGGAACGCCGGCGAGCACCGCGCGGACGACGCCGGCGGAAGCCGCCCTTGCCTCGACTGTCACGACCCGGCCACCGTGCTCCGGAGACCGCGCATTGAATTTCTCGATCGCATCCACGTCATCCGCCGTCCCGGTGCCGATGACCGCGCTGAGCGGGATCGGCGGTGCGCTCGGCTCCCCGGAGTGGCGGAGGGTGTCCTCCAGCTCACCCAGGCGCCCGGCCGGCACCACGAAGCGTCCCAGCGCCCAGGCGTCGGGAGCGGCTCGATAGCCCCTGTAATTGGCCACCGCCGCGGGCATTTCGAGGTCCGCGGGGGGAAACAACCCCGCGTAGTCGATGGCCTCGGCCAGGAGGGAGCGTATCGCGGGGGCAGCAGGAGAGACCGGAGGGCTCACATAGCAAATAATAGCCGCGTAACGATCCCCCGGCTTTTCTTAAAATATCTTGTCGCCCGCCTCATGAAATCTTCAGGCTTTCGGCCCAGTATCCAGGTAGATAGCCCCGGTTCATGAAGGGGTCGATCACCCAAGGAAAGGAACTGCCGTGTTGGTCGCCGCTTTCGCAGCCCTCGTGCTGCTCGCGCCACAGTCTCAGGCCCAGGCCCCCGCTGTAGCAAAACGCGACACGACGAAAGCTACCCCGATCCAGGAAGTCAGCGTCACCGCGACGCGAAGCCCCAAACCGGTATTCCGAACCGCAAACCCGGTTCTGGTCATGGATAGCAGCCGAATCCGGCGCTCCCTCGCGAACGGCGCTGCAGATCTTTTCCGGGAGAGCCCGGGACTCGACCTCACCGGCACTGGGCCGAATCAGGGCCGGCCGGTTATCCGGGGCCAGCGCGGCCAGCGGATTCTCCTCCTCGAGGACGGCATCCGCCTTAACAATTCGCGGCGCCAGCAGGATTTCGGGGAAATCCCTGCCTTGGTGGGCCTCGACGGCGTCAACCGGGTCGAGGTGGTGCGGGGGCCGGCGTCGGTTCTGTACGGAACCGATGCCATCGGTGGCGTGGTGAACCTGATCACGGCCCGTCCGGTCTATGGCGGCGAGGGAACCCATTTCCGCGGCTCCGCCAGCTACCGGTACAGCACCAGCGATCGCCAGCAGCTCCCGAGCGGAAGCGTCTTCGGCCAGCTGGGCAGGTTCGGCTTCGGCGTGTCAGGGTCCTATCGCGACGCGGAAGCGTACTCCGCTCCGTCGGGGACCTTCGGCCAGATCGTGCTCAAGAATGACATCAAGGTGCTGGACACCGGGGTCCGCGACCGCTGGTTCAGCGTCCAAGCGGGGTATGGACTGTCGGACCGTCATTCCTTCGCCGCCAAGTACACCCGCTACACCGCGAGAGACGCCGGGTTCGGGTACGTCGACAACTCCGCGCTGGGAGCGGTGAACGCGGCTTCGGTGCAGATCCGGTATCCCGACCAGACCTACGACAAATGGAGTCTCAGCTACCGCGGCAACGGGCTGGCGCTTCCGGTCGCCGACCGGGTCGAAGTGACCGGCTACACCAGCGGCAACGTCCGGACCCTGACGCTCGGCGTCTTCGCCCCGTTCGGGCCGGGAACCCCGCCCGGCGCCGGCGTGCAAGTGGACAGCCGGAACTTCACCGATATCCGGACGGTGGGCTTCCGCGCCGAGGCGGCCAAGATCGTGGGTCCCCACGTCCTGACCTACGGCGTCGACTTCTTCCGCGATCGCTCCGACAACACCGACACCAGCCTGACGACGGTGGTTGGGTTCGGCCCTCCCCAATCCCAAGCCAACGATACGGCGCTCACCCCCAACGCGGCGTTCCGGAGCGCCGGCCTGTTCCTGCAGGGAGATTTCGCGGTGACCGAGCGCCTCTCCGCGGTGCTGGGCGCGCGGTGGCAGACCGTCCAGGCGCGCACCCGCACGACGCCGAGGGTCACCACGCCCCTGGTTGATGCGAGCGACAACACCGCCGTCGGCGCGCTCAATCTGAGCTACCGAGTGATCCCGGAAGTGAATCTGGTTGCTTCGCTCGGACGAGCCTTCCGATCGCCCAATCTGATCGAACGCTTCTTCAACGGCCCCACGCCGGAGGGCTCCGGCTACCAGGTTCGCAATCCCGACCTCAAGCCCGAGACCAGCGTCGACGTGGATCTTGGAATCAAGGTGGGTACCGGGCGGGTCTATGGCGAGGCCTTCGTCTTCCGCAATGAAGTGCACGACGGCATCCGGATCGCGCCGACGGGAACCAAGGTCGGACCGTTCAACGTCTTCAAGAACGTCAACGTGGACAAGATCCGGGATACCGGAGTCGAGCTTCTGGCCCAGGTCGATGCGGGTCGCGGCTTCTCCTTCGGCGGCGCGTACACCCACATCTCCTCGAAAAACGTCCTCGAGCCGCTCAACCCGGTTGGCGACAGCTACTCATCCAAGGTCACCGGATCACTCAATTGGCGCCAAGCGGCCGGCCGCTTCTGGGCGGGGTACGACATCCGCCACAACGGAACCCGGAGCGACGTGGTCCTCGGCAGCAACCCGATCGGCCCGGTGCTTCCGGCGTTCACCGTGCATTCGCTCCGCGCCGGCGCCCGGGTCTTTCGCCTGGAGGGTACGACGCACGAGGTGACGGTGCTGGTGAACAATCTCACCAACGCGCTGTACGCCGAATTTTCCAACGCGAGCTTCTTCCGGCCGGAGCCGAAGCGTTCACTCGCGGTAGCGTGGACGACGACCTTCTAGGCGGCCCGTGAGCTCGCCGGCACTGGTCGGCTATATCCCGATCCTCACCACCGCCGTGGCCTTGACGTTCACGGCGGTGCTCTGGCGGCGGTACCGCGAGCGGGGCGGACTCCACCTGCTCTGGTGGGGCATCGGGACACTCACCTACGCGGTGGGAACCACCACTGAATCGCTCACCACACTGATCGGCTGGCACGAACCGGTGTTCCGCGCCTGGTACATTTCCGGCGCGCTGCTGGGCGGCGCCCCTCTCGCGCAGGGTACCGTGTACCTGCTCCTGGCCCGGCGGACCGCCAATCGGCTGACGCTGGCGCTGCTGCTGGTGATCGGCGTCGCGGCCGGCTGCGCCCTGCTCTCACCGCTGGATTACTCGGCGGTCGAGCAGTTCCGGCTGACGGGGCGGGTGCTGGAGTGGCGGTGGGTGAGGCTGTTCAGCCCCTTCATCAATCTCTACGCGGTGATTTTCCTGATCGGGGGAGCCGTGGTTTCGGCCCTCCGGTATCGGGGCCGGCACGAGACGTACCATCGCTACGTCGGGAATCTCTGCATCGCGTTCGGCGCGTTGTTGCCCGGCATCGGGGGCGCCTTCACCCGGTTCGGCCACACCGAGGTGCTTTATGTGACCGAGCTGCTCGGGCTGCTGCTCATCTACGTGGGCTTCCGGTACAACGTGTCGGCCGCCGCGGTTCCCGCGCTGGTCGCCAGTGCGGCCCGAGCCGCCTAAGCCCGGAGCCCCGGGCGGTCGAGCCGGAACGGACTCAAATCGAACCGGGGCACCCTCTCCTCCACCAGATCCGCAAGCACCTCTCCGATGACCGGCGCGAACTTGAATCCGTGCCCCGAGCAGGGGCTCGCAATGAGGACGCGCCGGTCGACCGGAGAGCGATCGATCAGGAAGTCGCCGTCCGCCGTGTTGGTGTAGAGGCATACGGCGCTTTCCCGCAACGCCCCGTTGAAGGCGGGAGTGCGGGGGGCCATGATCTCGCGGAGCAAGTCGCAGTCCCCTGCCCCGGTGGTGCGGCGCACCGAATCGGGGTGGACCGCTTCCCCTTCGCGATGGATGGCGATCTTGACGCCGTCCCCGAGATCCGGGAATCCGTAGAAGAAGCGCTCCGGCTTCCATTCCCAGATGAAGATCGGCATCCTGCCAGGCACGAGCGCCGCGGCATCGCCGCGCGCGGCAAACCAGAACAGCGTCTGCCGGGCCACGGAGAGCGGGAGGGGGCGACTCGGCAAAGCGCCGGCCATCCACGCGCCGGCCGAAAGAACCAGCCGGTCGACCGAGTACTCCCCCCCCGGAGTCGCCAGCGTGATCGACGCGCCCGCCTCCCACGAGAGAACCGGCTCATCGAAGTGCAGCTCGGCGCCGGCGCGTCGAGCGCCTTCGAGCGCCGCCTCGATGGCCGGCTCGGGAAGCAGCACCCCCGCCCTCCGCTCGTACAATCCCACCTCGGTCTCGTCGAGCTCGAACATCGGGAAGCGCCGCCGGGTTTCCGCCGCCGGGAGCTCCTCGTAATCGAGGCGGTGCTGCATCGCGCTCCGGCGCGCTCCGGAGACCAGCGTTCCGTCCGGCCGCCCGATCATAAGCCCTCCGGATGGCACCAGCAGCGGCCGGCCGCTCTCCCGCTCGAGCGCGGCCCATCGGTCATAGGCCCGCTGCACCAGCGGGACGTATTGCGGGTGCTCGAAATACGCCTCGCGAATGATCCTGCTCTTGCCGTGGGAGGAACCGAGTAAGTGCGGGGGATGAAAGCGATCGAACCCGATGACCCGTCGTCCGCGCCGAGCCAGCTCGAGGGCCGCCATGCTTCCCATCGCGCCGAGTCCGGCGATTCCGACATCCCAGGCGGTCATGGAGGGTTATCCTATATGTATGTCTCGACCGCGTGCAACCTACTCCCTGATCGACCTCGAGCACATGGGGAGGCCGGAGTCGGTCGCGTCCTGCCTCCTCGAGACCACCGATGGCCCTGTGGTCGTCGATCCCGGGCCGACCTCGACCCTCCCGCGGCTCCGTGAGGGCCTCGAGAGTCATGGTTACCGGATCACCGACCTCTCGGCGCTCCTCCTCACCCACATTCACCTGGATCACGCGGGAGCGAGCGGCACGATCGCCCGGGAGAACCCCGGAGTTCGAGTGTACGTCCACGAGTCGGGAGCGCCTCACGTCGAGGATCCGGCCAAGCTCCTGAGCAGTGCGGCCCGCCTCTACGGCGCCAGGATGGACGAGCTCTGGGGAGAAGTGGCCCCGGTGCCGGCGGCCCAGGTCGTGAGACTCACCGGCGGAGAACAGCTTTCCCTGGGCGGCCGCCTGCTCGAGGTGGCGTATACGCCGGGCCACGCGTGGCACCATGTGAGCTATTTCGAACCGGCGAGCGGCGTCGCCTGGGTAGGAGATACCGCGGGGGTAATGAGCCCGCGCCTCCCCTGCGTTCTGCCGGTCACGCCGCCGCCCGACTTCGATCTGGAGGCGTGGCTCGGGTCGATCCACCGGATCAGGCAGTGGGAGCCGAAGGAACTTGTGCTCACGCATTATGGGCCCTCGGTGGAGCCCGCCCAGCATCTGGAGGAGCTGCGATCCGGGCTCCTGGTCTGGTCCGAGCACGCGCGCGACAGTCTCCTGGTCACCGGGACGGACCAGGACCGGATCAGGTGGTTCGTCGAGGCGCTGGAAGGATGGATTCAAGGGCGGGTTGCACCCGAGCGGGCCAGCAGGTTTCTGGCCGGCGCCGGTCCCGAAGCGTGCTGGCAGGGATTGACCCGCTACTGGCGAACCCGGCGTTAGCGCAGCACCCGGATCTTGATGTTCCGGAACGCCACCCAGTTGCCGTGATCCTGCAGGCCGATGTAACCCGCGGCAGCCTTTCCGTACTCGGGCCACTGCTTGAACTTGCTGGCCGCGACGCGCTGGCTCCAATCCGCGCTCCCCAGCTTGTACTTGACGATCTTGCGGCCGTTGAGCCAGTGCTCGACGCGATTCCCCTTGACCACGAGGCGCACCGCGTTCCACTCCCCGACCGGCTTCACCACGCCACGGGGGGCCGGATAGAGCCCGTAGTCCGCGCCCGCGGAGGTGAGCGGAGATTGCCCATCGGAATGCCGTTCATCGTCGAGCACCTGCATTTCCGGCGCGCTGTAGTAGATCGCTTCGGGTCCTTCGATGCCGCGATAGAAAATGCCGCTGTTCCCGCCGGGGGAAATCTTCCACTCCAGCGCCAGCTCGAAGTTCTGGTACTTGTCCACCGTGACGATATCGCCTGCCGCGGCTACTCGAGTGAGCGCGCCGTCCACCGCCTGCCACCCCGCCGGCATTTCCGTCTTCATGTACCCGCGCCACCCGCTGGTGCCGGCCCCATCGAACAGGAGCCGCCACCCCGCCTTCTGCTCGGCGGGGGTCAGGGTGTTCTGGGCCACCACGCCTCCCGCGGAAACAGACAGCAGGATCAGGAGGATCGTCGTCTTCATACCGCCCATCCGGCGCGATACTCGCGCGTCAGGTACTGGTTGGCTTCCGGCACATTCGACACCGTCATGGTGGCCGCGTCGTAGAGGATCTTCCTGCCCTGCCCCGCACGCAGCGCCACGATCCCGAGCAGCATCGTTTCGGTGAGCTGGGCGGCGTATTCGATCGGCGAGCTCGGCTCCGCCTGACCCTTGCACGCGGCGGCCCAATTGAGCTCGTGGCTCCGGGTGATCCGCGGCAGCGTCTTGGGTACCACCTGCGCCTCCTGCATCAGCGCATCGGGCCAGATCCGCGGCTTGGCTCCGTAGGTCTCGTGCATCAGAATGCCCTTCTCGCCGAGGAAGATCACACCGCCCTCGCGATTCATCACCACATCGTCCGGCAGCTGCTCGGGCCGGGGTGGCTGCAGGCCCCCATCGAACCAGCTCAGCTTGACCGGGGGCTGGGATCCCCGAGCGGGGAACTCGTAGTGGACGGTCATCGCCACCGGATAGGACACCGGCTTGATTCGCGGCCCTCCGAAGGGCGTCGAGGTCGCCTCGATGCTGGTGGGCTGGGTGAGTCCCAGCGCCCAGTAGGGGTGATCGATCAAGTGCGCTCCCATGTCCCCCAGGGCGCCGACCCCGAAGTCGAGCCAGCCGCGCCAGTTGAACGGGTGGTAGACCGGATGATACGGAATGTCCTCGGCAACCGGCCCCAGGTAGAGATCCCAGCGGAGGCCTTCGGGTATCGGATAGCTGCCCCACATCGCGGCCGCCGTGGCCTCATTGATTGCGCGCTGGTTCCACGAGGGCGGACTCGGTGCGGCCCCCGCCGCGGGCGCGGCCGGCTGGGCCGGTCGCGGAATGCCCTGGGGCCAGATGGGCCGGTTGGTCCAGACATGAACCTCGCGCACCGGACCGATACAGCCGGCTTGAATCCATTCGTTGATGAGCCTGGCGTCGTCGCTGGAGTGGCCCTGATTGCCCATCTGGGTCACCCGTCCGGTGCGGCGGGCGGTTTCCCTCAGGACCCGGGCCTCATGCACGGAATAGGTGAGTGGCTTCTGGACGTAGACGTGTTTGCCCGCCTCCATCGCCGCCTTTGCGATCACCGCATGGTTGTGGTCGGGCGTGGCGATCACGACGCCTTCGATGTCCTTGGACTTGTCGAGCATTTCGCGCCAATCGGCGTAGCGCCGGGTCTTGGCGAATTGCTCCTGGAGTTTGACACCGTCGGGGCGAGGCTTTCCATCCCGTTCTTTCTGCCTCCCGGCAAGGGAGCGTTCGACGTACCCGAAGTCGACATCGCATACCGCCACGATGTTCTGGGTCACCAGGGCTTCGGCGTTGCTCATGCCTACGCCGCCGGCGCCGACAATGGCCACGTTGAGGGTGTCGCTGGGAGCCTGGAACCCCCTCCCGAGGATGTGCCGGGGGAGTATGCTGGCGCCGAGGGCGCTGCGGGCAGCGCCGGCGACGAAGTCGCGGCGGGTCAGCTTGCGACGGGACATGATTGGGCGTCTCCGGGTAGGAGGAGTCCGGCCGGACGATCCACGAAAATGTATAGTCAGGCCACCCCGGCGGTTAGGCCCGGTACCGGCGCGGTCTCCGGGGCAGCGGCCCCGCCACGTCACCAGCTCCCTGCTGGCGGCGGTTGGGCGCGAGGAGCCGGCGCCAGCTCACGCTGAGACGGGCGTATTCTCCGGTACACCTCTCGCGCCGGTGCTCCGGCAGCCAGCCCTCCGAGACGATTTCGGGATACCGGTCGGGATCGCGCCCATAGATCCAGCAGATCAGGTTGTAGACCCGCTGGAGATCCAGGCCATGGTCGTCGGCGAAGGCCAGGCTGTCGAGCCGCCCCGATCGTGCGCTGGTGATGAACCATCCCACGGCGCCAAACGCCAGAGAATCGCCCGACGCACCCTGCTCCAGGAGAAGGATGGTGGCGAGCTGATCGACCGCATCCTCCTCCCGGCCGGTGATCGGCAGGGCGAGCACATCCACCAGCGCGTGCCCCATCTCGTGCATCAGCGCGAATACGATCGTCCCGGGGACGACGTACTCGCCGCCCGCGGTGGCCGCGAACCGGTCGGAAAGGGACTTGAACAGCTCGTAACAGAGGGTAACCCGGCGGGAGTCGGGGTCGTACGATGCGTTGGGCTCGCTGCAATGCGCGGTGGCGAGGGTGATGTCCTTGGGAATTCTGAGTGAATCGTTGAGCCGCGCCGCGATGGTATCGAGGAATCGATGCGCCACGAGACCGGACCGGAACGCCTGGAAGGCCGGCGCCGCGGGTCCGTACTCGGCGAGGAACCGACCGGTATCGGGCGCCGCCCGACCGTCGGTCCGCCGGGCGCTCCCGGGCGCCGGAGCGGAGGTGCAGGCCACCGCAGCGACGGCGAGTAGCGTGAAGGCGTACGGCCTCCAGGCGACGCCGTTACCTGGTCGAGCGCGATGGAGCAAGGCTAGCGCCCGGTACGGGTCGAGTCTTCCGGCATGGTGC
>JBGPEJ010000086.1:0-11685 GCA_041482775.1 Gemmatimonadota bacterium
AGGAAATGCGGATGACCAGCGCGCGACCTCGGTTCATCGGCCTGGCGGGCCTGGCGTTGGTCGCCGGCTCCCTGCAGGCGCAATCCATCCCGGCGCGCCCCGGGATGGTGCTCAACTACGCCCACAAGCAGACCGACCGGGAGTACGACAAGCAGTTCCTGGTGACGGTCCTGTCGGTGGATACCAATCAGACCATCTTCCAGAGCTACTTTGTCGATGAGCTCGGCAAGGGTCGGAAGCTGTATCCGGATACGGTGTCGCGAAGAGAATGGCTGGGGGCTCGCGGCATCGGAGTCGGAGCCGGCATGAACGCGTACGAGCAGATCCGGAACCGCACCGTCATGGCGCTCTCCCGGCGGGTGTATCAGCAGCTCAAGCGCGACCGGCGGGTCGACGACGTCGCCACCTACGTGATCATGTCCGGCATTGGCGAACCGGAGACCTACCGGGTCCAGGGCAGCCTGGAGCTGGTCGGCACCGAAACGCTGACCGTCGTGATCGACGGTAAACCCGTCACGGTTCAGGCGCTGCACACCAAGGGACGCTTCACCCGCATGTCCCCGATGCTCGACGTCCCCGCCGAGAACTGGTATGTGGACGATCCCGACTTCGCCTGGGTGATCCGGATCGAGCAGAAGATCGACAACAAGGAGTATCATGTCCGGCTCGGCACGGTGGACACCCAGCCGGCGGAGGCCGCCAAGCAGCTCGACGCGGCGCTCGCGAACGCCTGCCGGGCCCAGACGTACGGGATCTACTTCGCCTACAACAGCGCGGTCGTCACGCCGGAGTCGGACCCCACGTTGACGCAGGTGGCGGGCGTGCTGAAACAGCACGCCGACTGGACCCTGACCATCGAGGGGCACACCGACAGCATCGGCGGGGCCAAGTATAATCAGGAGCTGTCGGCGCGCCGCGCCGCCGCGGTCAAGCAGCGGCTGGTGGAGAAATACGGCGTTGCCGCGGCACGGCTCAGCACCGCTGGTGTGGGGCTCGGTCGCCCGCTGGCGCCGAATGGCACTCTGGAGGGCCGCGCTCGCAACCGGCGGGTGGAGCTGGTGCGGCCGTGCGCCAAAGGTTGAGCAAACGGGGCACTGGAGGGACTGCGATATGATTGAAACATCCCGCGTGATCCTCGCGGCATGCGCCGCGGTCGCGATCGCCTCGTGCGATCGCTCGAAGAACGCCGAGTCCGGCGCGGCGGGCGGGGCCGCCGGCAACGCGGCGGCTCTGGCGGCAGCGCAGGCGGCGTCGGCGGGGGATAAGGACGATCCCTGCACCCTGGTGACCCAGGCCGAAGCCGAGAAGTGGCTCGGCCCGCTGGCGCACCCGCCGTTCCGCGCGGACACGCCGGGCGACCCTTCGCCCGACGGGAAGAAGTGCAAGTTTCTCGGCACCGATGGCCGGTACATCTACCTCGAGGTGGACTGGACCGATGGGAAGATGGGCATGAAGGCGATGGGGATGATGGGAGGGCTGGTGGGACAGATCTTCACCGACAACAACGGCAAGACCGACACGCTCGAGGGCACCTGGGACGAAGCCCGCTTCATGGCGCCAGGCATGTTCTTCGCGAACAAAGGTGACGTGATGGTGACTGCCGACGTCAACGCGGCGAAGGACGGGATCGCCGCCGCGGCGGACCTGAGCTCCAAGGCGCTCGGCCGGATCGGAAAGCCGATCGCCTACAATGGTGCTGCGGCCACCGTCGGCGCGCCCAAGCAGCGCGAGACCGGCGACGCCTGCGCGCTGCTCACCGCAGCCGACATCGAGGCGGTGGCGGGGACGCTCGACGGCGCGCCGGTGCCGGACGGCAAGGGAACGGACACCAGTTGCCTGTATCACGTGCGCCAGAAGGAGGGCGGATCGACCGAGCTCAAGCTCCTGGTGAGCTGGCGCCACGGCTTCGAGAACTTCGCGGGGGGGAAGCTGGTCATGAAGACCGTGCTGGGTCAGTTCCCCGGGATGAAGCAGGCCCAGGGGAGGACCGGCGAGACCACCAAGGCGGAGGCGGTGAAGCCCTCAGGTCCGGCCGACGACCCCGGCATGAAGAAGGTGTTCGGCGTGTTACAGAAACTCGCCAAGACCCAGGGGATTCAGATGAACGACGCCGGCGGGCTGGTGAACGACACGCTGGTGGCGGGCCCCTGGGCCGAGGGGGCCATCCTGGGCGGGATGTCGTTCGCCGCGGTGAAGAACGACGTGCAGGTCCAGATGGGGTTCAAGTCGCTGAGTTTCGACCAGGCCAAGGCGCTGATGGCCAAGGTCATGGAGAAGATCTAGGCCTCGCTCCGGCTCCGGGGCGAGGGGTCCCTCCGCGGCCTGCAGTTCGCGCTCATGTCGGGGAGTCATAACTCGGCGGCCGCTCACTGACGTCCGCTGCGGGACCCCCGCCCCTGCGCCCCATTCTCGAGGCGCCCGCGCACTCCCGCCGCGTTTCGCCCCCCCGCCGCGACGAAGTGATCCGCAAAGCCCCTTCGAACCGGCCCAACCTTGGGCATGCCGAATTGCGGATCCCTTCGCCGAGCCGATAGCTTATGGTCATGCCCCTCGTGGTCCCGCGATACACCCTCCAGGATCTGGAATCCTTCCCGGACGACGGCAGCCGCTACGAGCTGCTGGACGGCATGCTGCTGGTGACCCCCGCGCCGGCGCCTCTGCACCAGCTGGTCGTCTCCCGGCTTGATGGGGCCCTCACAGAGCACCTGCGTCCCGCCAACCTGGCTCGAGTGTTCGTCCCGGGTGTCGTAGAGCTGGAGCCGAACCTCCACCTCGAGCCCGACATTCTGGTGGTGCCCGCTGGAGAACCGCCCGACGGAATCGGGCCGGAGACCCGCTGGGGGGCCATTCGCAAATGGTGGCTGGCGGTCGAGGTGTCGGGGGAGGGGTCCCGACTGTACGACCGTGATCACAAGGCGCCGGCCTACCTGGTGCTGGGGGTCCGCGAGGTGTGGCGGGTGGATCTCCGCGAACGCTGCGTTTTCGTCTCCCGGCACCCCCGACGTCCAACACCTCGAGCAAGTGGTGTGGCATCCGCCCGAGCTCAGCAAGCCCATGGTCCTCTCGGTACCGGATCTGTTCCTGCCCTGATCCAGATCACCGCGCCGGCTGCTGATACAGGCCGAGCACGTTGCCGGCCGGATCCCGGAACCGGGCGGTGATTTCGGGGGCATCGGCGCCGATCGGCTGGGTAATCTGCCCGCCGTTCTCCAGCACCGCGGCGACGCTCTTCTCCACGCTGTCGACCATGATGTAGATCAAGAGACCAACCTCCCGCATCGGCGCGCGGCCCAGCACCCAGGTCCCGCTCACCTCGCCAACCCCATCATCGAACGCCAGATGACCGTCCCCGCGTTTCCGAGTCTGCCAGCCGAACACTTTCTGGTAGAACTCTGCGGAGCGCTGAATATCTGCCGCGGGAATCTCGATGTAGCAGATCTTGCCGTTGCCGTATGTAGGAGGCATCGGGAACTCCTTCGGATTCAGGAAGCGTTTCTACGAGCGCCCTACTCCCATCGCAGTGCCGCCAGCGCATCCACCCGCGCCGCCCGCCGCGCCGGCACCCAGCACGATACCACCGACACCAGGAGCAGCAGCAGCGGCGCGCCGAGGAGCACGAGAAGCGGCATCGAGCCGCCGGACATCAGCCCGCGCCCGATTCCGTACGCCACCAGCGCCCCCGCCACGGTGCCGAAGAGAATCACCTGCATGCTCTCCGAGATCATCTGGGTCACCACCCTGGTCGAGGTGGCACCCAGCGCCAGGCGGATGCCGATCTCCGCGGTGCGCTGGGCCACCGCATAGGCCACCACCGCGTAGATGCCGATCGCGGCAAGCGCCAGGATCAGCGGCCCCAGGACGACGAACATCCGGGCCGGGATCCGTTGAAAGAACAGGTTCTTCTCCACGTGCTCACCCAGGGTCCGCACGTCGTAAAGCGGCAGCATCGGGTCGAGCTCCCGCACCACCCTCCGGATCTCCGGTGTCAAGGCATTCTCGGCGCCGGGCGTGGTGCGGAGGTGAATCTCCCCTCGCGGCGGCGGACGGTCCCGGTAGGAGAAATAGATGACCGGTGTCGGCGGCTCGCCGAACGCATCGGACACCGAGGTCCGGACCACCCCCGCGATGGTGTAGGACTTATCCCCCACCTGGATCCGGCGCCCCAGCGGCTCCCGCCGATCCAAGTAACGTTGCACGAAAGCCTGGTTGACGATTGCCTCGGGCCCGGTACTCCGGTCGCCAAAGTCCACGAAGTCCTTGCCTGCCACCAGCGGAATTCCCATCACCCCGAAGTACCCCGCGGTGACGGTGTTGGCCAGGGCCTCGTCGGAGGTGGCGTCGGGCCGGGCCCGGCCCTCGAGGGTAAAGGTGCGCCGGGGGAGCCCGTGGATGTCGAGCGGCACCGAGCCGGCGATGGCCGCCCCGGTAACCCCCGGCAGCGCGCGGAGCCGGTCGAGCAGATTCCCGGTGAACGTCCGCACGGTGGCGGAATCGGTGGTGCCGCCGGTCAAGTCGTAGGCGGCGAGCAGCACCCCTTCGCGCCGGAAGCCGGGGTCGATTTCTCGGGTGTCGCGGAACCCCTGGAGGAAGACGCCCGCGGCGATGAGAATGGCGGTGGCCAGCGCCACCTCGACTCCCATCAGCAGATTGCGGAGCCCGGAGCGGGGCGGGGTGCTGCTGCCGCTGCGGAGCACATCCTGCGGATTGATCCGCACCAACTGGAGCGCCGGCGCCGTCCCAAAGAGCACCCCGCAGACTACGCCTAAGATCATCGCGAACCCGAGCCCGGCCAGGTCGATCGAGCTCTGGAAGCGAATCGGGAAGGCGCCGATCATCGGTACAGCGCGGAGTGCCCCGGTGCCCCACACCGCCAGCGCTGCGCCCAGGCCGGCGCCCAGGACGCCCAGCAACAGATTCTCCAACAACAGAAGCCGGGCGACCACCCACGGGCTGGCGCCGAGCGCCAGACGCACTCCCACTTCCCGCCGGCGCGCGCTGGCGCGGGCCAGGAGGAGATTGGCGGTGTTGCCGCAGACGGCGAGCAGCAGCAGGAGCATGAGGGCCTGGAGCACCGTGAGGGCGCGGACCAGGAAGCGCTGCGGGCCCCGCGCCCCCTCCGAAAACGTCAGGACCTCTCCGGAAACACCGGCGTTGCTCTCCGGATAGAGCCGCGCCAGCTGGGCCATTTCCTGCGCCAACTCTCCGCCGGCGCCGAGCACCGTGGCGCCGCCGGCGAGCCGCCCCAGCACCGAATACCCCCGCGCCGAGCGATCGGTGAGCTGGGTTGAGCCGTTGAACAACACTGGCGCCATGGTGGCGGGGACCCAGATGTCGAAGGTGAGCATGGTGATGGTGCCCTGGAATCCCTCGGGCGCCACGCCGACGATGGTGATGGGGCGGTCGTTGATCCGGAGGGTCCGGCCCACGACGCCGGGCGCCAGGGAAAAGCGGGTCTTCCAGTAGTCGTGGGAAATCACCGCCACCGGTGCCCCGCCGATCCGGGCGGCCCCGTCGGCGGTGAAGAACCGGCCCAGCGCGGGGGTGAGCCCCAGGGCGCTGAAGTAGTTGGCCGACACCAGCATCCCGTAGCTCCGCTCGATCCGGCCCGGGGCGCCGATGTTGAACGGGACCATCTCGGCGGCCAGCAGCTCCCGGAACGACGTGAGGTTGGAGTGGAGATCCTGATACTCGGCCCAGGAGATGCCCGGGTGCCCGCCCGATTCGTCGCGGGCCTCGACCAGGCGGATGCCGGCGCCGTTCCTGACGCCGGGCAGCGGCGCCAGGACCAGCCCCTGGATCCAGGAAAAGACGGTGGTGTTGACCCCGATGCCCACCCCCAGCGAGCCCACCACCACGCTCGCCAGCAGGGGCATTCGGAGAATCGAGCGGCCGGCATGGCGCAGGTCGCGGGCCAGGCTCATCGGGCTAGCGGCCGTGCAGCTTGCCGAGAAATCCCATCATTCTCCCACCCCCCAGGTGGGCCAGGATGGCGAGTATCAGCAGTATCGCCACCGCGATGCCGAACCGGGCCCAGCCGGAATACCGTGCCATGCGCGCTCCAGGATTGGAGTGAACGGAAAGCCCTGAGTCGAACGGTACCGGTGGGGCCGCCAGTGATTGTCAGAAGCCGGTAAGAAGCGGCCGGCCGGCGTTTTACCTGGTTCTGACATGCCCACCGGCGGCGGGTGTACACTCTAGCCATGGGGACCAAGCTGCCTCGGCGGATCAATCTGCTCTGGGTTCTGGCGGCGCTGCTGGGGACGGCGGCGGTGCATGGCACCGTCCGGGCCGTTCATCACCCCGAGCCCAGCGCCGCCATCATGGGCCACTTTGCCGGGGCGGCGGCGGAGTTCGCCACGTCCGTGGCGGAAGGGCGGCTGGAGGCGCTGGCGCGCAGGTCGCTTCCGCCCGGAGGCGCGCTGGCGCTGCATTTCGTCCCCGACAGCGGCGGCGGCCAATCGGCAATCCTGAGCGCCGCCGGTGGGCCAGCTCTCCGGATCGATGCTCGCACGCTGGCCGAGCAGCTCTTCAAGCCGGATACGCTGAGCGAATTCAACTCGGCGCTCACGGTGGCGACGGCGTCGGGCGCCATTCTCTATCGAACGCCGGGGCCGGAACCGCCCTATCACACCACGATTCGTCCCCGCGGAGTGCTCGCCGAGCTGGCCGTCACCTCGGCGCTCGCTCCTCCGACCGGCATGCTGGCGTCGTTCCAGTCGGTTTCGCGCGACCAGCTCTGGGTGAGCGGCGTGCTGCTCCTGTGCACCGTGGTGGTCATCGTCATCGCGGCAATCTCCTCGCGGCGCGAGGCGCTGCTGGCCCGGGCCCGTTCCGACTTCATCGCCGGGGTCTCCCACGAGCTCAGGATGCCGCTGGCCCAGATCCTCCTGGCCAGTGAGACCCTGGCGCTGGAGCGGGAGCCCGATCAAGAGCGGCAGCTGGGCCTGGCGAATTCGATCGTGCGGGAGGCCCGGCGGCTGGCCGGCCTGGTGGACAACGTCCTGCTGGTGGCGCGATCGGGGGCGGTCAAGCTGAGCCCCACCCTCACGGCGGTGCCGGTGGAAAGTCTCTTTTCCGAGGTCCAGGAATCGGTGCACCTGGCGGTGGAAGACGCCGGGCAGCGGCTCCAGGTCCGGGCGCCGGCTGGACTCGCGGTCCAGGGTGACCGGCAGCTGCTGCGCCAGGCGCTCAGCAACCTGATCGACAACGCCCTCAAGTATGGGCGCCCCGGTAACGCCATCCGGGTGGGCGCCGAGGCGGTGGGAGGCGAGGTGCAGCTGTACGTGGAGAACGACGGCCCCGGCATTCCGCCGGCGCTCCGCGCCAGGATGCTGGAACCCTACGAGCGATTGCCCCGGGACCAGACCTCGGAGCGCACCGGTTCCGGCCTGGGGCTGGCAGTCGTGGCCCAGATCGCCCGGACCTGCGGCGGGAGGGTCTGGCTGGAAGACGGCCGCCCCGAGGGAACCCGCGCGGTCCTGGCACTCGCGGCGGCCCGGACGGATCCGGCCCCGTGAATTCCATTCTCCTGATCGAAGACAACCGGGACTACGCCGCGACACTCAAGGCCAACTTGGAGCGCGAGGGCTACGCGGTGCGGGTGGCGGCGAGCGGGGTCGAGGGCCTGGAGCGGGCCGCGCGGGAGCCGCCCGATCTGGTGGTGCTCGACCTGATGCTCCCGGCGATGAACGGCTTCGACGTCTTGCAGCGGATGCGGGACCAGGGCCTCGGCATGCCGGTGCTGATCATGACCGCGCTGGGCACCGAGGAGGAGAAGCTCCGGGGCTTCGGGTTGGGCGCCGACGACTACATCGTCAAGCCGTGCGGGCTCCGGGAAATCCTGGCGCGGGTCAAGGCCCTGCTCAAGCGCGGCGGGTCGGGCACCGCGGTTCCCGAGCCGGTCAAGATCGGCGAGCTCAGCATCGATCTGGCGGCGCGGGTGGTGCGCCGAGGCGGCAAGGTGCTCGATCTGCGACCCAAGGAGTTCGACCTGCTGGCGGCGCTGGTCCGGCAGCGGGGCCGGGTGGTGTCGCGAGCCAACCTGCTGCGCGAGGTGTGGGGCTATGCCGCGGGCACCCAGAGCCGGACGGTGGAGACCCATCTGGCGGCGCTCCGGCAGCGGCTGGGGGACGACCCGCGAGCGCCGAGCTACATCGTGACGGTGCGGGGGGCGGGGTACCGGCTCCGGGACGAGGCGACTTAGCGGGGGCGCTCGCTCCGGCTCCGGGGTGAGGGGATCCCTCCGCGGCCTGCAGTTCGCGCTCATGATCGGGAGTCATAACTCGGGGACCGCTCACTGACGTCCGCTGCGGGACCCCTCACCCCTCAGCCCGACGATCGAGTCGCGTGCCCCCGCGGCACCCTGCGGGGACATCCCCCTCACGCCTGCGCCCGACGCTCAGTCGCCCCACACGTCGGAAAAGAGCTTCGGCAGATCCAGCGTCAGCGCCGCGCCGGCGCCCTCGGGGTGCCAGGAGAGGGATCCGTCGAGCAACTCGGGACGATCGTCCGACGGGCACCACCGCTCGACCGCCCGGGCATCGAGATCCACCACCCAGTATTCGGGAATGCCGGCCTGCTGGAAGCGGCGCCGTTTGATCATGCGGTCGAATCGGTCGGTGGAGCACGATTGCCCGGGGCGACGGGGCGAGCAGAACCATTCCTACGCGTGCCCGCCTGAGTTAAGGATTCGCCCCGGGAGGAAGCTTGCGAGCGATGAAGTCTTCAAGCAGTCGGTACCTGAAGCCGGAAATATGGCCGTCGCCATCCCTGGTGAAGTGCACCATCGCCCAGTTGGTGCGGTCGACAAAGTCGTCCCCGCCGGTGGGATAGATGACGCTGGTGAAGCCGCTGGTCCAGTCGGCCGCCAGGTAGTCGCCGTGGTCCCGAATGGACAGCACCGCCCCCGGCGCATAGTAGTTGTCGGGCAGCTGGAACCGGCCGGTGAACGCGGCCAGCTCCCCCGGGCGCGCGCGGAGGTAGGCGATCGGCCGGGCCGAGACCGATTGGCCGGCGACGATGGCGCTCAGGTCCGCCGCGATCACCTGGCCGACCGACGAGTAGCTGTTGGTGAGAATGGCGACGCAGGTTCCGTCGTCCAGAAAGTATTCGAGGTTGGCGATGAAGCCCGGGCTGCGCCCTCCGGACGCCTTGACCTTCCTCCCGGCCCGTTCCCGGTCGGTCCAGCCGTAGGGGAAGACCCCCCGTGCGTGCAGCAGCGTGTCGAGCGAAGCCGGTTGGAGCAGCCGGCCGCCAAAGAGGGCCGTGGCAAAGTGGCAGAGGTCTCCCGCCGTCGACACCATCGAGCCGGACCCGACCTTGGTCGACCACGCCTGATACGGCACGTACCGCACGCCGGTGAGGCCGTCCGGCTCGGTGCCCGAGGCGAGATTGGGGATCACTCGCCGGGCGTCACCGTCGTGGGTGGTCGATGCCAGGCTGAGCGGAACCAGGAGGTTTGCCGCGAGGAAGTCGCCGTACGATTGCGCCGAGACCTTCTCGATGATGAGCGCCAGGAGATTGTAGTCGGAATTGGTATAACGGAATCGGGCGCCCGGCTCGAAGTCGAGCGGCTTTTCCCGAAACGTCGCGACCACCCCCTCGGCCGTGTACGGCTTGCCGTCGCCCAGGTCGGGAAACTCCTCCACGTTGGGAATGCCCGAGTCGTGGACCAAGAGGTGCTCGATCCGAATCTTGGCGCCGTTGGGGTAGTCGGGCAGAAACCGGGAGACCGGATCCGAGAGCCGGAGCACGCCCCGGTCCGCCAGGAGGAGAATCGCGGCCGCGGTCATGGTCTTGGAAAGCGACGCGATGTGAAAGCGGGTCTGGGGTGTGACCGGGAGCCCGAAGGCCGGATTGGCCAGGCCGAATCCCTTCTGATAGAGCACCCTGCCTTGGCGCGAGACCAGCACGACGCCACTCAGGTTGCTGGTCTGCACGAAGGGACGAAGGTAGCTGTCGATCCGGGCGGGGAGGCTGCCGGTCCAACCCAGCGCGACCATGCCAAGCCACGCTGCGCGTCGAGCAGTCCTGGTATCCATGAGTCCATCCGGTGTGTGGCTTGCTGCTTAGAGTCCTGGAGGGGGCGGATCGTTGGAGACGCGGGGGCTCAGCGGGCTCGAACGGATGTCCCCTTCGGGTGCTGGAGCCACCTCTCATGCTCGACGTTCATGGCAGTGTCGAGTGGCTGGCTACGCACCCTGTGGGGACATCCGTCTCTCGCCCGCCCCCCGCCTCAAGCGGATTGCAGGCTCTATCCCCGCCGCCGCCACCGCCGGGGATGACGCCGCCCTGAATGACCCCGACGACTGAGATCACTTGCGGGTGGACGCGGTAGTATACGCCGTAGGGAAAATGCGCCAGGAGTGCGCGGCGGATGGTGTGGGTGACCAACGGAAAGCTGCCAGGATCGTGCTGGACTCGCCGAAGCGTCCGATCAAGCTCGCTGAGAAAGCCCCGTGCGGCGGTGGGAGAACGACTCCGGTACCAGTCCAGGGCCTCCGCGACCTCCGTTTCGGCCACAGACTGGAGCCGGAGGGGACGCACTACTCGATGCGTTTCTCCAGCTCGGCCCGGATTTCCTCCCAGGTGCGGCCCGCGCGGGGATTGGCCTCGGCCTCGGCGCTCCGCCGGTCGAGCTCGGTCGCAAGCTCGGGCGTGATAGGGGCAGCCTGCCCCGGCTCAAGGCTATCCCAGAGCGCTTCGATGAGCTCGATTCGCTCGGCAGGGGTCAGGTGCGAGAAGTCGATCTTCCGGCTCGCCATGGGATGAAATCTGGGACTGCTGGAATACTCTGGCAAGTAATCTCAGCCGGAGGGCTTTCGACACGGAGACCAAACGGATGCGGGGACCTGCAGAATCGCGCGGGTGAGGCTCGAGCCGCCCCTCATACGCGAGGTTCATGGCACGGTCGTCAGGCGAAGGGTCCGAGGGGTCCCCTTGGCCCGGAGCCGGCGAGGAGGGGCAGAGCAGAGGTGGCGTCAAGGCGCCGATCGGATCCGCAGCAGCGCCTTTCGGGCCGCGGAGTCCAGCAGCCGGCCATTGGCCACCACGGAATTCACCCGCCGAGTGTTGCGGATGTCGGCCAAGGGGTCGGCGTCGAGCAGCACCAGGTCGGCCAGCTTGCCGGGCGCGATGGTCCCCAGCGAATCCTGCATCCCGAAGAACTTGGCCGGCTCCAGGGTCGCGGCCACCAGCACCCGCCAAGGCGAGAGGCCGGCCTGGGCGAGCCACGCCAGCTCCTCGTGGAGGCCGAAGCCCGGGGGGCTGTTGCGGAGCGGGGCGTCGGTGCCGGGGAGGATGATCACCCCGGCCCGGTGCATCGCGCCCACGAGCGCCAATCGTTTCGCGAACACCTCGCGTCCCACGCTGTCGGCGCCCGAGGGGACGCTGTCCGGCATCGGGAAGATCCCGGCGATGTAGCGCCGCAGCGTGTCGGGGAGGTAGTGGGCCAGGGAGTCATTCGGCACGCTCCGGACCGGCCAGCGGGCCACCTCGTACTGCGCGGTGAAGGTCGGCGTCACCCGGGTGCCGTTCCGGGCCAGCTTGGCGTAGAGCGGGGCGGGGTCCGCCGAGGAGCAGCGGCCGAGGGCCGCCTGCACGGTGAATCTGGGCTCGAGCGCCAGGGACTCGGCCGGGGTGCAGGGGGTGAGAATGGTGAGCAGGTGCTCGATGCTGGCGATCCCG
>JBGPEJ010000087.1:0-11647 GCA_041482775.1 Gemmatimonadota bacterium
AGCGACGCATAGATCGGCAGGACCATGAAGGGCAGGAAGCCGTACACCAGCCCGGCCAGCACCGCGAACGGCGTGTAGAGGAGAGCCAGCGGCTGCTGGATGACGCCGAGCCGCAGCAGCAGGGCGTTGATGAGCCCGGAATCCCGAAAGAGGAAGATCATCGCGAAGGTCCGGACCAGGAAGCTGGTCCAGAAGGGGAGCACCACCAGGAAGAGAAGGAGTCCCCGGCGACGGCTCCGCGCAATGACCCAGGCCACCGGATAGCCGAGGATGAGACAGACGGCCGTGGCGATAGCGGCCCACGCCACGGTGCGCCAGAGCACCTGCAGATACAACGGATCGAAGAACCGGCGATAATGCTCGAGCGTGAAGCCGGGCTCGACGCCCCCGTAGGTCCCCCGGTGCATCACGCTGGCGGCGAGCATGAGGAGCGTCGGCACCAGAAAGAACACCGCCAGCCAGCCCACGCCGGGCGCGAGCAGACTCCAGGCGCCGAGGGTGGGCCGCCGCGCGAGCGCGCCCAGCACCCTCCGCCGGAGGCCGCTCAATCCCCCTCCAGCAGCTGGGAGTCCTCGGGGAGCCAGCTCACCGACACCCGGTTTCCACGCATCCAGGCCAGGGGGCGGGTGAGCTGGCCTTCATTCCGGAGCGCCACCGCGAGGTGTGAGCCGCCCGCCAGCCGTACCAGCACCCGCATCATCTCGCCATGGTAGATCACTTCATCCACCGTGCCGTGGAGTGCGTTCTCGCCCGCCGGCGCGGCGCCCTCGGGATAGAGGTCCATCCATTCGGGCCGCACCGCGAGACGAGCCGCCGATCCTTCCACCAGGCCGGGCTGGCCGGGCAGTCGCACCCGCCACCCTTCCGGGGTCACCAGCTCCCACAGCGCGCCGGCGCCGGGCCGGGGCATTCCACTCAGGAGATTCGATTCTCCGATGAACGTGGCCACGAACGCGGTCTTGGGATTCTCGTAGATCTCCGCCGGCGAGCCGATCTGGGCGATCCGGCCTCCGTTCATGACCGCGATGCGATCGGACATGGTCAGCGCCTCGTCCTGGTCGTGGGTGACGTAGACGAAGGTGATGCCGAGGGTCCGGTTCAGCTGTTTCAGCTCGAGCTGCATTTCCTTCCGGAGCTTGAGATCGATCGCGCCCAGCGGCTCATCGAGCAGCAGGATTTCCGGCTGGAGCACCAGGGCGCGGGCCAGCGCCACCCGTTGCCGCTGGCCGCCGGAAAGCTGAGCGGGGCGGCGGGGAGCGAACGCCGCGGGGTCGAGCCGGACCATTTCGAGCGCGCGGGCCACCCGCCCGGGGATGTCGGCGCCGGAGACGCCATGGCGTTCCAGCCCGAACGCGACGTTCCGCTCGACCGAGAGGTGGGGAAAGAGGGCGTAGTTCTGAAACACCATGCCGAGGCGGCGTTCGTAGGGGCGCTTCCCGGCCGCCGGCTCGCCGGCGATGCGCAGCTCGCCGCCGTCGGGGTCGGGGTCCTCGAATCCGGCGAGGAGCCGGAGAGTGGTAGTCTTGCCGCAGCCGGAGGGCCCCAGAAGGGAGAAGAACTCGCCGCGCTCGATCTCGAACGAGACCGCATCCACCGCGCGGACGGTGTCGAAGCTCTTGCTGACGCGAGTGAACTGGACGATCGCCACGGAGACGAAACGTAGGGACCGGGAATCGCCGGCGTAAGGCCCGCGCGCGGGCGACTCTGGACGGCTCCCGGGCAAGGGTCTAGGTTCGATCGAGGAGGTACCCCATGCACCGGCGCGAAGTGCTGACCTTCCTCGGCGCGGCCGCCCTGGCCCCGCTGATCGCTCCACTGTCTCCCGAAGAGCGCTGGTCCCTCGGCGCTCGCCTGCATCAGAGGATTCTCGGCGGCCCGACGGCGGGCCGGGCGCTCAGCGCCGGGCAGATGGGGCAGGTTTCCGCCCTTGCCGACACGATCCTTCCGCACACCAACACGCCGGGCGCGCTGGAAGCCGGCGTTCCCACGTTCGTGGATCTCCTGCTGGCGGAGTGGTATCCCGACGACGAGCGCCAGGAGCTGGTGAGCGGACTCGACGCCCTCGATTTGCGCTGCCGCGAGGCGGAGGGAAAGCCCTTCGCCGAGCTGGATCAGGTCGGCCGAGCCCGCTTCCTCGGTGGAGTGGACGGGCATCCCGGACCGAAGGGCTCACCGGAGGCGGCGTACCGGAAGCTCAAGGAGGCAATGGTATTCGGCTACCTGACCTCCCGACCGGTGGCCGAGCTGGTCCGCACCACGCCGATCATCCCGGCGCGCTTCGACGGCTGCATCCCGGTGGGGAGGGCGCGATGACACCAGCCCAGGACCGGCGTTACGACGCCATCGTGGTGGGGAGCGGAATCAGCGGCGGCTGGGCGGCCAAGGAACTCTGCGAGCGGGGGCTCCGCACCCTGGTGCTCGAGGCCGGGCGGAGCATCGATCCGGCCCAGGACTACGTGGAGCACGTGCAGCCGTGGGAAAAGCGGTTCCGGGGCTGGGGGGACCGGAAGGCGCTGGACCGGGATCAGTTCATCCAGAAGAACTGCTACGCCTGCGACGAGTACAGCGGCAAGTTCTTCGTCAACGATCGAGACAACCCCTACGAATTCGATCAGGACAAGCCGTTCCACTGGATCCGGGGGCGCCATGTGGGGGGCCGCTCGATCACCTGGGGGCGGCAGGTGTATCGCTGGAGTGACCTCGACTTCGAGGCGAACGCCAAGGACGGGATCGCCGTGGACTGGCCAATCCGCTATGCGGACATCGCCCCGTGGTACGATCACGTCGAACGGTTCATCGGGATCAGCGGCCAGGCGGAGGGATTATCCCAGCTGCCCGACGGTCAGTTCCTTCCGCCGATGCAGATGCGCTGCGCGGAGCGCCTGGTTCGCGACAAGCTGATGGCCGCGTGGGGAGGGGAGCGGGTGCTAACCATCGGCCGGTGCGCCATCCTGACCCGGTTCCACAACGGGCGGGCCGCCTGCCACTACTGCGGGCCCTGCGAGCGCGGGTGCATTACCCATTCCTACTTCAGCAGCCTGGGCTCGACCCTTCCCGCCGCCCGGCAGACCGGGCGGCTGACCCTCCGCCCCAATAGCGTGGTGCACAGCCTCATCTACGACGAAGCGAACGACCGCGCCACCGGCGTCCGGGTGATCGACGCAGTGACCACGCAGGCGCTGGAGTTCACCGCGCGAATCATCTTCGTCTGCGCCTCCGCGCTGGAGTCGGCGCGCATCCTGCTCAACTCGAAGACTCCGCGGCACTCCGCCGGCCTCGGCAATTCCAGCGGGCAGCTGGGAAAGAACGTGATGGACCATGCCTTCGGCGCCGGAGCCGGGGGCACCATTCCGGGAATGGAGGACCAGACCTCCTTCGGACGCCGTCCGAACGGGATTTACATCGCGCGGTTCCGGAACGTGAAAGAGAAGCACCCCGATTTTCTGCGCGGGTACGGTTTCCAGGGCGGCGCGTCCCGCAGGGGCCCGCCCCGGCCCACGGCGGGGTTCGGCCCTGAATTCAAGCAGGCGCTGTTTCGGAAGGACCTGGGACCGTGGGAGTTCTCGATCGGCGGGTGGACCGAGTGCCTGCCCCGGGAGGACAACTTCATCGAGCTCCACCCCACGCTCACCGACAAGTGGGGCGTTCCGGCCCTGCGGGTGCACTGCACCTTCGGCCCGAACGAGCGGGCGTTGCTGGAGGACGTGCAGAAGACCGGGGCGGAAATGCTGGAGGCGGCGGGGGCCAAGGACATACACACTTACAACGACCATCTCCCACCCGGGCTCTGCATTCACGAGATGGGGACCGCGCGGATGGGGCGTGACCCCACGACCTCGGTCCTCAACGGGCACAACCAGGTCTGGGACGCGCCGAATGTCTTCGTGACCGACGGCGCCTGCATGGTCTCGTCGGGAAACCAGAACCCCTCGATCACCTACATGGCGCTGACCGCGCGGGCAGCCGAGTTCGCGGTGGCAGCCATGAAGCGGAACGAGCTCTGAGCATGCGGCGGAGAGATCTGCTCGGCGCAATGGGCGCGTTCTGGGCGGCAGGACGGCTCGACCAGCGCGCGACCGGGGCGTTTGTCGCGATCGAGCGGCTGGGCGGCGGGGAGCTCGCCCGGCTGGACCGGATAGGAATCCAGCTCTACACCGTGCGGCGCGACCTGACGAAGGACGTGGAGGGCACCCTCTCGCGGCTGGCGTCGATCGGATTCCAGGAGGTCGAGTTCGCCGGCTATCCCGAGGGAACGGCGCAGTCGCTCCGCGCCATGCTGGACCGCCTGGGGCTCCGCGCCCCCTCCGGCCACGTTCCCCTGCAAGCTCTTCGTCGCGAGTGGGATCGGACCCTCGATCAGGCCGCGGTGGTGGGGCAGGACTACGTCGTGGTGGCCTGGATTCCCGAGGAGGAGCGCCGGACGGTGGACGACTGGAAGCGGCTGGCAGGGGCGTTCAATCGCGCCGGCGAGGCGGCCCTCCAGCGAAAGATCAGTCTCGGCTACCACAACCATGACGTCGAGTTCGCTCCGGTAGGTGGGACGGTCGGGTACGACATCCTGCTGGCGGAGACGGATCCCAAGCTGGTGCGTTTCGAGATGGATCTGTACTGGATCACCAAGGGGGGAAGGGACCCGCTGGAGTATTTCGCCAAGTGGCCGGGGCGGTTCCCCCTGGTGCACGTCAAGGACATGGACGCGACGCCGCGGCGGTTCTTTGCCGACGTCGGGAAGGGCACCATCGACTTCCGGCGGATCTTCCGGAAGGCCAAGCAGGCGGGGATCCGCCACTTCTTCTACGAGCAGGACGAGACGCCGGGAACTCCGTTCGAGAGCGCCAAAGCGAGTTACCAGTTCCTCAAGTCGCTGACCTTCTGAGCCACAGATTTCACAGATCACACGGATCCCACGGATTTCACAGATTCCCTGAACGGCCGGAGTGTGGGCATGAAACGACGAGACGCGGTGGGCGCCATGGTGGGTGCGACCGGCATGCTGCTCGGGGCGCGGCGCGACGGAGCCGCTCGGCCGGGGGGCCCTCCCGCCTCGCGCCTCAAGCAATCGGTGTCGTACTGGCCGTACGGAAAGATTCCGCTTCCCGAATTCGCACGCGCGGCGAAGCGGCTCGGCCTCGTGGCGGTCGATCTGCTCCAGCCGGAGGAGTGGCCGGTGGTCCGCGACGCCGGGCTGGTCTGCTCGATGGGATACCCCACCAAGAGACGGGACTTCCTGACCAGCGGGTTCAACGATCCGTCGCTGCACGATCTGCTGGTCGAGGAGTTGGAGCGGACGCTTCCGCTCGCCGCGGCCGCGGGGGTGCCCAACCTGATCGCGATGTTCGGCAACCGGAAGGGACGCGGCGACGCGGAAGGCGCCGCGAACTGCATCGTCGGGCTCAACCGCATCAAGGCGGCGGCGGAGCGGCACGGGGTGACGGTGTGCGTGGAGCTGCTGAACAGCAAGGTGGACCACCAGGACTACATGGGCGACCACACCGCCTTCGGCGTCAAGGTGATGGAAGGGGTGGGCTCACCCCGGGTCAAGCTGCTCTACGACATCTACCACATGCAGATCATGGAGGGCGACGTGATCCGGACCATTCGCGATCACCTCGTCCACCTCGGGCACTTCCACACCGGCGGGGTTCCCGGACGCCATGAGCTGGACGACACCCAGGAACTCAACTGGAGGGCGATCTGTGGGGCGATCGCCGACGCGGGATACCAGGGCTACCTGGCGCACGAGTTCGTGCCCAGCCGGGACCCGCTGACGTCGCTGGGGGAGGCGGTAAGACTGTGTGATGTCTAGAGCCGCACGGGCGGCTTCCCACGTAGCGCAGCTCGACGGGCTCAGGGCCCTCGCGGTTCTCGCAGTGATGATCCGGCATTTCGTGCCGGCCACTCTGGAGGTGGTGGACCTCGGCCGGTTCGGCGTGGTCCTCTTTTTCGTGCTGAGCGGCTACCTCATCACCGGAATCCTGCTGGATTGCCGCGAACGATTGGATCGCACCGGCGAATCGCCCCGGCTGGTGGCCACCCGATTCTACGCCCGTCGGTTCCTGCGCATCTTCCCGATCTACTACGCCACAGTGCTGGGGCTGTTCGCGTTGAGCCTGACAACCCGCCTGGGCGACGTAGCGGCGTTGCAGCCGGTGCGGCAGCAGATCGGATGGCTGCTTACCTACACATTCAATCTGCGCTACGGCGTCACCCTCCAGGACGCGGGGCCGTTGACTCACGTCTGGTCGTTATGCGTCGAAGAGCAGTTCTACCTGATCTGGCCCTCGATCCTCCTCCTGGCACCCCGTCGGCTGCTGCTACCCGGGCTGATCGGCATCGCCGCGGTGGGACCGGTCTACCGGTTCGTCGGCCTGCTGGCCGGCTGGAGGTACCCCGCGGTCTTCTTCGTGACCCTGGGCTGCCTCGACTCATTGGCGCTGGGCGCCCTGCTGGCGCGGCTCCGGCGGGGTGGCGACGAGGGCGCGGCAGCGGCGCAACGGCTGCTCCGACTCGCGCTCCCTGTGGGAATCGGGATGGTGATCGTGCAGGGGATCGCGCCGCGCTCATTCTCCTGGCCGTTCTCCGACACCGGCATCGCGGCGATTTCGCTCTGGCTGGTGGGTACCGCCACGATGGGATTCCGAGGGCTGTCAGGGAAACTGCTGGAAACCAGAGCGGCCCAGTACGTGGGCAAGGTGTCGTACGGGCTCTATCTCTACCATATACCGGTGGCGGCGTTTGCCTATGTCCCCCTGGGCCTCCTTGGCCTCAGGGAGGAGAACCTCGGATGGGCGCTGCCGTTGCTGTATGGGGCGATCGCCATCGGTATGGCGGCGCTCTCCTGGGAGCTGTTCGAGCAACCGATCAATCGGCTGAAGCGCCGCTTCCCCTACTTCAGCAATCCTGAGCCGGCGTAGGACCACCCATTCTCACCACCCCAGCGCCGCCGGCCCGGGGCGGGTGATGAAGAATCGCGCCGCCTCGGCCAGCGCAGGGAACGCCCGGCGATACTCCTCGCCCCAATCCCGGAGAAACCGCTCCGAGCCGCCGGCTTCGACCATGGCCCACACGCTGCCCCCGAACCCCGCCCCGAAGGCCGACGCCGCGGTGGCGCCGAGTCTGCGGGCGCTCCGCTGGAGGTGGACCGTTTCCGGAATCTGATTTTCAAGCCCCCGCTCGGCGCCGGCCTGGGAGGCATCCACCAGCGGACCGAGCGCGGGCAGATCTCCCCGCGCGAGCGCGTCACCCGCCGCGGGGATGAGCCGCTCCGACTCGGCCTCGAATTGCTCGAGCCGGGCCAGCAGCGCCGGCTCCGCAACGACCAGGCGCGCCAGACGCGCCGGAGCGTCCGGGGTGCTTCGGAGCGCCGCCGCGAGGCTATGATCGTCCCTCCCCGAGCCCCGCCGCCATCGCAGCAGAAGCTCGGCGGCGGCCGCGGCCGCGGCGTTGTAGGCGTCCCGCGCCGCGCCGCTCTTTTCGGCCACCACGCCACTCACACCGACCGCGAGCACCTGGCCGGCGGGAAACGGCACCGTTCGCTCGAGGCATACCGGCTCGAAGCCGCACTGCACCAGCGCGCCGGGCACGGCGCAGAGGATGGCGGTCTGGTCCTGGCTCCCGCCGTGGATTCCCGCCCCCCGGTCGGCCGCGAAGGGGCCGAACGCCCGGCCGTTTTCGAGCGCCCCCAAATAGCCGGCGAGGGCGATGAGATCGGGTAGCGCCGCGCGGTAGTCGGCCCGATCGGCCATTCGATTCGCGTCGGCGAGCGCGAGGAATGTTCCCACCACCAGCGCGCTCGAGCTCGAAATCCCGGCTGCCGGTGGCAGGTCGCTCTCGAACGCGAGGTCCACGCCGACCGAAAGCCCGGGAAAGTCGCGGGCCAGGCGGCGTGCCACCGTAGCGGGGTAGGTGGACCATCGACCCGGTGGCACCTCGAGCTCGGGGCTCAGCGCGAGGGAAGCCGTGGCATCCGACGCGGCATCCACCACCCGGAGGCCGCTATCGCTCCGGGCCCGGGCCACGATGCAGAAGCCCCGTTCGGTGGCGCAGACCAGGCTCCTCCCCCCGGCATAATCGGTGTGCTTGCCCATGAACTCGATACGGCCGGGGACGAAGTAGCTGCGGGTCGGCGCGGTGGTCCCGCTGCCGAGCAGCTCGAGCGCGCGCGCCGCGCGCTGAAAGAGCACGCCCTTGCGGGCCGATTCCCGCAGGCTCATGCCCGCCTCCATCAATCGCTGGTCGGGGGACAAGCTCACGGTCTGGCCTCGAGCTTTCGGAGCCGCTCGGCGACCAGCGGGATGTCCTGCCGGGTGGAAAGATCGAGGACGCCATCGGCGAACTCGAGCACCCGGAAGCGCTCGCCCAGCCGCTCGACGGCATAGCGCACCGCGTCCTGCAGCTCGAGCTCCCCGCGGGCCGAAGGGCTCACCGCGCGGCAGGCGTCGTAGATGGAGGGGGGGAGCAGCCAGGCGTTCATGCTGACGAGGGGATCCTCCCCAAACGCCGCGGCTTCCGCGTCGGTCGGCTTCTCGACGATGTGGGCGAGATCGCCGGCCGGATTCACGTCGATCAGGGCGAAGGACCTGATCCGCTCGGCTGGAATGTCGCCGCTGGCCAGCAGTCCCGAGCGCCGGAAGCCGGCGAGCCCGGCACGGGGAAGCGCGCGCAGGGCCTCGAGGGCGGCGCGGGGATAATAATTGTCGGCGTTCAGCACCAGGACCGATTGGCCGGCGGCGAACGCCTCCGCCGAGAGCACCGCGTCCGCGGTGCCGAGGGGGCGGGCCTGGACGGCGAACTGGACCGCGACCCGCGACGGCCGGCCGGCCCCGGCGTAGTACTCGCGTACCGCCTGGTGTTCCGGCCCGACGACGAGGCAGACCTCCCGGTACCCGGCGTCGGCCAGTCCGCTCAGGACATAATCGAGGAAGGGCCGGCCAACCGGGATCATCCCTTTGACGCCCTGATCGGCCGCGGCCTGCTGGGCCCGGTCGAGATCCGCGCCTCCACCGGCGCGCCGCATCCTCGTCCCGAGCCCTCGGGCGAGGATCACCGCCCGGGAGGTCAAGCGGCCGAGGAGGCCGCCCACATCTTCGGCACCAGCTTGAGCAGCGCGAGGCCGGTCCCCACCCAGACCACCAACCAGAGCAGTCCCTGCGGAGTGCGGCCGTACAGGAAGCTCCCCGCGCCGAACAGCGCCGCGTACACGAAGAAGCAGCCGAGCACCCAGCCGAGCAGCGCCATCGGCAGGCTGTCGGGAGAGCCGGCGACTCCAGCCTCCTGCCGAATGCCCGCCCAGCCGGGTCCGGCGGGGCGCACCAGCCGGCAGAAGCTCAGCAGCGTCTCGCGCTTGGTGGTCGGGGCGAGGAAGGTGGCGGTGACCCAGACCACGGTGGTGGTGAGGACGGTGGCAATGAGAGAAATGTGGGAGGGAATCCGCGCCCCCTGTTTCGCGGCGATGAAGAACCCGACCGCGACGAGGAAGGAGCTCAGCATCGCCGCGATCTCGCTCCAGGCGTTAACCCGCCACCAGAACCAGCGCAGCAGGTAGAGTAGGCCGGTGCCAGCACCCACCGAGAGGATCAGGTCGAACGCTTCCTTGGCGGTGTCGAGCGCGTAGGTCAGGCTGGCCGCGGCGACCATGAGGAGCGCGGTGGTGATCCGCCCGGCCAGCACGTAGTGCCGCTCGCTCGCCCCGCGATTGAGGAACCGCCGGTAGAGGTCGTGCACCAGGTAGGAGGTGCCCCAGTTGAGGTGGGTCTCGATGGTGGAGCGGTACGCCGCCAGCATGCCGGCAACCACGAACCCGAGAAAGCCGGCCGGGAGGAACCGGAGCATCGCGGGATAGGCGATGTCATGGCCGATCAGCTTCGGATCGAGATAGGGAAAGGTGCGGCCGATGTCCGCCAACTGGGGGAACACCAGGGTCGAGCAGAGCGCCACCACGATCCAGGGCCAGGGCCGCAGCGCATAGTGCATCACGTTGAACAGCAACGTCCCGACTACCGCGTCCTTTTCGGTGCGCGAGGCCAGCATCCGCTGTGCGATGTAGCTCCCCCCGCCCGGCTCGGCGCCGGGATACCAGACCGACCACCACTGGACCGTGATGGGGATGATGAACGCGGCGAGCGCCACCGACCAGTCGCCGAAGTCGGGAAGGAGATTCAGGGTCTTGGGGTCGATCCTGGCGAACAGGCCGTGCAGCCCGCCGACCTGCGGCTGCTTCAGCGCAAAGTAGGCGACCGCGAAAGTGCCCGACATGGTGATGGTGAACTGGATCGAGTCGGTGACCAGCACGCCCCAGAGGCCGGAGACCGAGGCGAAAAAGATGGTGATGACCGAGCAGACGATGAGGGTCCGCCCCATCGGCCAGCCCAGCACGATGTTGGCGATCTTGGCGGCAGCGAGGTTGACCGTCCCCATGATGACGCAGTTGAAGAAGAGGCCGAGGTACACCGCCCGGAAGCCGCGAAGGAAGGTGGCGGCCTTGCCGGAGTACCGGATTTCGTAGAACTCGAGGTCGGTAAGCACCCGGGACCGGCGCCACATCCGGGCATAGAAGAAGACGGTCATCATGCCGGTGAGGAGGAACGCCCACCAGAGCCAGTTTTCCGCCACGCCGCGTTCCCGAACCATGTTGGTGACCAGGTTCGGCGTGTCGGTGCTGAAGGTGGTGGCCACCATCGAAATTCCCACCAGCCACCAGGGGGCCGCACGGCCGGAGGTGAAGAATTCCGCGGTGCTCGATCCGGCCCGCTTGGCGAAGAAGATGGCGGGCAGGAAGGAGATGACGATGCTCGCGGCGATGATCACCCAGTCCAGCGACACGAGATGCATGCCCGCTCCGAAGTCCATGAGGAAGTGGGCTTGAAGCTTACGCCGAGAGCGGAACCGGGGCCAGCGTCGGCGCCGAATTGCCCGTCCGTTTCCCGGTGGCAGAGGGACTGGCGCTTCCCTAGCTTGGCACCCATGATTGCAACCGTGAATCCGGCGCACGCCACCGACCCGATCGTGCCGTACCGCACCCGCGGCCCGCTACCCAGCCCCGACGTGCTCCACCGAGCCGTGGAGGAGCGCGACCCTTCCTACGAGGGTCTGTTCGTCGTGGGGGTGCGGACCACCGGGATCTTCTGCCGCCCCACCTGTCCCTCCAAGCCGGCCCTCCCGGAGAATCGCGAGTTCTTTGCAACGACCGAAGAGGCCGCGGCCGCCGGATTCCGGGCCTGCCTGCGGTGCCGGCCTCTGGACGCGCCGGGAACTCATCCGGTGTGGGTCCGCCGGGTGCTCGACCTGCTCGACGAGCAGCCCGCCAGCCGGCTCACCGATCAGACCCTCAAACGCCTGGGCGTCCACCCGGCCACCGCCCGGCGCTACTTCCGCGGGAGCTTCGGCATGACACTGCAAGGCTACGCCCGGGCCCGGCGGCTCGGGTTGGCACTCGACCGTCTCCAGCGCGGCGATCCGGTGCTCCCCGCCGGGTTCGAGAGCGGCTTCGAGTCGGACAGCGGCTTCCGGGATGCGTTCAAGCGCCTGTTCGGCGTCACACCCACCGAGGCCAGGGGCATTCCGCCGCTGGTGGCCACCATCCTGCCCAGCCCACTCGGTCTCCTGCTCGCCGCGGCCACCGAGGAGGGGCTCTGCATGCTGGAGTTTG
>JBGPEJ010000088.1:0-11447 GCA_041482775.1 Gemmatimonadota bacterium
AGCCGGAAAACATCCTGCTGTCGGGCGGCCACGCTCTGGTGGCGGACTTCGGCATCGCCCGCGCGCTCCACGCAGGGGCGGGAGAACGGATCACCGGCACCGGGATCGTCGTCGGCACCCCGGCCTACATGAGTCCCGAGCAGGCCACCGGAGAGCCGGTGCTGGATGCCCGCAGCGACCTCTACGCGCTGGCCTGCGTGGCGTACGAGATGCTGTCGGGGGATCCGCCGTTCACCGGCCGCACTCCCCAGATCGTGATGGCCCGCCGGCTGAGCCAGCCGGTTCCGTCACTCCGGCTGACCCGGCCCCAGGTTCCCGAGGCGGTCGAGGCGGTGCTGCGGAAGGCGCTCTCCCCGGTGCCGGCGGACCGGTTCGGCGCTACGACGGAGTTCGCCGCGGCGCTGACGGCGGCCGCGACGGGAGCCGTGGCGGCGGCACCCACCATCCCGGCGGTTCCCGCCCCCATCCCCCGGCGCCCGCTGCTCCCCGCCGGTCTGGTCGCCGCCCTGCTCCTCCTGGTGTTCGGCGGAGTCTGGCTCGCCCGACACCGCACTGGAACTCCGGTCGCCGCGGCCGCTCCGCCGGGGGCGGACACCGGGCTCCGGCTTGCCGTCTTGCCGTTCCGGAGCCTGAGCCGGGACAGCGCCGATACCTATTTCGCCGATGGGCTCACCGAGGAGGTGAATGCGACCCTCTCCAACCTGGGCGGCCTCCGGGTGATCGCGCCCACCTCGGTGCTCTCCTATCGGGACACCAACAAGTCGCCAGCCGAGATTGCCGCGGAGCTCAGGGTCGACGCGCTGCTCGACGCCACGGTGTTCAAGGCGGGCGACAGCGTGCGCATCAACGTGCGGCTGATCGACCCCCGGAGCCAGGCGGCGACCTGGACCCAGCAGTACGATCGCACCAGGGGAAATGTGCTCGCGGTCCAGAGCGACGTGGCCAGTCACGTGGCGGGGGTGCTCCGGATCCAGCTCGCGGCGGCGGAGTCCCGCTCGCTGGCCCGGCCGCCGACCACGAGCCCCGAGGCGTACGACGACTATCTTCGCGGCCTCTCCTACGGGGACGCCAGCAACGGCGGCCGCGGAAGCGCTGATTCGGCGATCGCCGCGTTCGAGCGGGCGGTGCGCGCCGATTCCAATTTCGCCCTCGCCTGGGCGCAACTCGGCATGGCCTACACCGGTCTGGTGTTCAGCTTCGACGAGAACCGCCGGTGGCTCGACCGGGCCGCGTTCTCCATCAATCGGGCGCTGGCTCTCGACTCCACCATCGCGGAGGCCTGGAAGGCGCGCGGGGACTACGAATGGAACGCGGTCACCGGCTGGCACTTCGAGGAAAGCCTTCGGGACGTGCGGCGTGCTCTGCAAATCCGGCCGAGCTACGCGACGGCGCACGCCAGCCTGGGGTCCCTCTACTTTCACTACGGTCTCCCTGAGCGGGCCCGCGCTGAGCTCAGAGCAAGTCTCTCGCTCGACCCGGGTGACGGCTGCACCGGCATCTCCCGGTGTGCCGGCTTCTCCCGGCCGCGGGTGGCCCGGGTCCTCTGGTACGAGCAGAAGTTCGATTCCGCGCTCGCGCTGTTCCGCTCCCTGCCCGCGATCGAGGGCTGGGCCTGGGAAATGGCGGTCGTCCTCGGACAGCTCCACCGCACCGAGGAGGGCCTGGCACTCCTCGACAGCACCGGGGTTGCGAACCGGGGCGCCTACAATGCCGACCTCGCCGCCGCGCGCGCGCTGCTGCTGGCGATTCAGGGCAAGGAAGCGCCCGCCTTGGAGCAGATCCGCCTCGCAATCTCCCGCGCGAATACCCGCTCGCATTTGCACCACGCCCAATTCACCATCGCCTGCGCCTACGCGCGGATGGGACGGAAGGCCGACGCGGTGGAGTGGCTGCGGAAGACCGCCGAGAACGGAATGCCGAATTATCCGCTGTTCCGGAACGACCCCAATTTGAAGACGCTGCAGGGTGATGCGGAGTACGAGCGGCTGATGGGGTCGCTCCAAGCCGACTGGGAGCGGCGGCGGGCCCTGGTGGAGCGATGACGGGGCGCCTCGAGCCGCAGCGGGAGCCGGGACCTCAGGCCCCGACTCTCCTGATCCCGATGGACCTCTCCTGGTCACCGATGTTAGGCCACCGGCACTCTTTCATGCGAGGTCGTGATGGCCGGTAGAGGGCGTCATCGCCGATTGATCACAAGAAACCTGGGCCGCGTGATGCTCGCCGTCGCCTTCGGCGTATCGAGCTGGGCGTGCAAATCAACGTCCCGTCGAGCTCCGCAGATGGCCTCCTGCGCTGCCATCTGGACCCGCCAGCTCTCACCGGACTCGCTCGTCGCGATCTGCACACCCTCGGGCTTCAACCCGGGATCCACCGCCCTCCCCTGGAGCTATACTTGGAAACGTCCGGCCTCGAGCCCTGGAGATTCCGACTGGGTCGCGGTGGCCATTGTCACTGACTCGGCAGGGTATGGGCGGTGGCCGCCACTGCTCGAGTCACCGCCGGACTGCAGGACGGACTGCTACACCGTGGATAGTGCGGTGGTGCATACCGACACCATAGGTCTCGTGGCGGCACGGCTGGAGACCGGCTTGGTGAGCGGCGGCAACGAAGGAGCGCGGCGTGCAGCGCGTCTGGTGGGAGGGTGGATCACCCCCCGCCGGACCCGGATCCTGGTAGTCGGTGCCGCGGAGCTGGCCGCAACCCTGGATACGCTGCGGACGGCCCTCCGATCGCTCCGCGTTCGCACGCCGTAGTGCTTGACAGGATTTCCCGGCTGACAACGCATTGTGTAAGGGACACCCCGTTCCACTTGGTTACCATCTTCGCCACAGGAGGTCACCTTGTCCGTCCGCTCCGACCTGCGCCGCAGCGCACTCCCCCTCCTTATCGTTGCCTGCCTTGCGGCCGGCTGCACCTCAACCACGAGCGTCGAGGGGAAGTACTACAACGCCATGGGAGTGTTTACACTGGAACTCAAGGGTGGCAAGCTGATCCCGCCGCCCGGTATGGAGATGCTGGCTGCGAGCTACACGGTCCATGGAGACAGCATCCTCCTGACCGATCCGAAGGGAGGCTCCCCGGCAGTCGCGCTGATCGTACAGAAGGATGGGTCGATCGAGGGGGGAATGTTCGGAGTCCTGAAGAAGAAGTGATCCGAGGACGAGCCCTGGACAAAAAGCGGGGCGGTTCAGGTGGTGAACCGCCCCGCGCATTGCCCCTCCTGGGCTCGAACAGGACTCTCCTGATCCAGAGTAGGCCTGCTAACTAGCTTGGATACAACAACTTGTAGCATTCACGCGATGTTATGGGCATCGGCTGTTGTGTCCGAAAAGCGATAAGACGGGCCGTGTGGAGGGGAAACTCACAACCCAACTCACAACGCCTGACGAGCGGTTGGCAGCAATCATGGGTCAGGCGGCTCCCTGTGTCTGGATTTGACTGCGCCGCCAGAGATGATACAGAACCGGAATCACGAGCAGGGTGAGCAAGGTGGATGTCACCATCCCCCCGATCATCGGCGCCGCGATTCGCTGCATGACCTCCGATCCGGTTCCGTGCCCCCAGAGCGCCGGCAACAGGCCCAGCATGATCGCCAGCACCGTCATCAGCTTGGGCCGGAGCCGGTTCACTGCCCCGTGTTCAATTGCCTGCTCGAGCTCCGGGAGCGTGGGCCGGCGCCCATCCTGGGTAGCGTCCTCCCAGGCGTGATCGAGATAGATCAGCATCACGACGCCGGTTTCCGCCGCGACCCCTGCCAGCGCGATGAATCCGACTGCGACGGCGACTGAGAGATTGAAGTGGAGCAACCACATCGCCCACACGCCACCAATCAACGCGAGCGGCAGGGAGAGCATGACCATCGCCACCTGCATGAGCGTACCGAAGGTCAGATAGAGCAGCAGCACGATCACCGCCAGCGTGAGGGGAACGACGATCTGGAGCCGAGCCTTGACGCGCTCGAGCGACTCGTACTGTCCGCTCCATTCCAGGCGGTATCCTGACGGCAGGGTCACCCGCTCGGCGACCAGGCGCTTCGCCTCGGCAACGTAGCCGCCAACATCCTGGCCACGAACATCAATTGAGACCAAATCGTTCAAGTATCCATTCTGGCTCCGAATCATCGCCGCCCCGGGAGCGAAGCGAATCTCCGCCACTTGGGCCAACGGCACTTGAATGCCACTCGCCCCGCTGACCAGGATCCGGCCGATTGCCTCCGGGCTGTCCCGGAAGTCCCGCGCGTAGCGAACCTGGATCGGATAGCGCTCCCGGCCCGCCACCGTCGTGGTCACTTCCTCCCCTCCCAGCGCCGTGGCGAGGACGTCCTGGGCATCACCGGTGGTGAGGCCGTAGCGCGCCAGCGCCTGGGCGTTAGGGCGGATGTCGAGGTAGCGCCCGCTGAATGATCGCTCGGCGTAGATGCTGGCCGTGCCGCCGAGCGGCGCCAATACCCGCTCCAGCTCGCCGCCGATGCGCTGGATCTCCTGCAGCTCCGGCCCGTAGATGCGCACGCCAAGCGACGTGCGGATGCCGGTCGAGAGCATGTCAGTTCGGTTCTTGATCGGCATGGTCCAGGTGTTGAGGACGCCGAGGAAGCGAAGCCGCTGATCCAATTCCGCAATGATCCGGTCCTGGGTCATTCCCGGCCGCCACTCCGCGCGGGGCTTCAGGTTCACCACGGTCTCGACCATAGACATGGGCGCCCAATCGGTGGCGGTGTTCGCTCGGCCGGCCTTGCCCCACACCGAGGCGACCTCGGGGTAGGCCATCAACACGCTGTCCTCCACGTGTAGCAGCCTCCGCTGCTGGGTGAGGGAAACTCCTGGCAGCGTATTCGGCATGTACATGAGGCTTCCCTCTTCGAGGGGCGGCATGAATTCACTGCCGAGGCGGGAGAGGGGAAGCACGGTCAGGGCAAGGAGGGCCACTGCAGCGATCAACACGACCGTCTTCCACCGAAGCGCCCAGCGAAGCACCGGCCGGTATACCGCCGCCGTCCACCGGTTGAGGGGGTTGGCGGATTCCGGGCGCACGCCGCTGCGGATGACGTAGCCCATCAGCACCGGCACCAGTGTTACCGCAAGGAGCGCGGCCGCGGCCATCGCGAAGGTCTTGGTCAGCGCCAGCGGCCGAAAGAGCCGCCCCTCCTGGTCCTCCAGCGTGAACACCGGGAGGAACGAGAGGGTGATGATGAGCAGCGACATGAATAGAGCCGGACCAACTTGCTTCGCGGCGGCGAGTACCCGCTCCCAGTGGGGACGGTTGGGCTCGTGCTCGATGTGTTTATGGAGGTTCTCCACCATGACGATGGCCGCGTCGATCATCGCCCCGATCGCGATCGCGATCCCCCCGAGCGACATGATATTGGCGTTAATGCCGAGTGCGCGGATGAGCGCAAGGGACGCCAGGATGCCGAGGGGAAGCGTCACGATCGCGACCAGCGCGCTCCGGGCGTGCCAGAGGAACAGAATGCAGACCAGCCCGACGATGAAGGATTCCTCGATGAGGGTACGGAGCAGCGTGCTGATCGAACGGTGGATCAGCTCGGTCCGGTCATAGGTCGGGACGACCCGGACACCGCGCGGCAGTGCCGGCGCCAGCTCGGCGAGTTTCGCCTTGACGCCCTTGACAACCTCCAGCGCGTTCGCCCCCTCCCGCATCAAGATCACTCCACCCACCGCCTCCCCTTCGCCGTTCAGCTCGGCGATGCCTACGCGGAGGTCGGATCCCAAGGCTACGTCGGCCACGTCCGCCACCCGAATCGGCCGCCCGCCCGAACCACTCCCGATGGCGACCTGCGCAATGTCTTCGCGCCCGCGGAAGTACCCGAGGCCCCGAATGGCGTAGTCGCTGCCGCCCACTTCCAGGGTGCGGGCTCCGACGTCCTGATTGGCGCCGCGCACCGCGGCGATCACCTGCTGCGCCGTGACCCGATATGACTGCAGCCGCACCGGATCGAGCAGGACCTGATATGCCTTGACGAAGCCGCCGATGCTGGCGACCTCGGCGACCCCAGGGACCCCGCGGAGTGCGTAGCGAATCTGGTAGTCTTGGATCGAGCGGAGCTGCATCGGGGAGTAACCCTCACCCAGGACGGCGTATTGATAGACCCAGCCTACCCCAGTCGCGTCGGGGCCCAGCTGGGTCCTGGCCGATGTGGGGAGCCTCGACTGCGCCGCGCTGAGGTATTCGAGCACCCGGGAGCGGGCCCAATAGAGATTGGTACCCTCCTTGAAGATCACGTACACGAAGGACGCGCTGAACATCGACTGTCCGCGCACGACCTTCACGTTGGGCACCCCGAGCAGTGCCGTGACCAGCGGATACGTGACTTGGTTCTCGACCACCTGGGGAGCCTGGCCGGGGTAGTCGGTATAGACGATCACCTGCACATCGGAGAGATCCGGGATGGCGTCCACCGGCATCGAGCCCACGTGGAGGGTTCCCGCGATCAGCAGCCCAAGCGCCGTGACCGCGACCAACCCGCGGCGGGATAGGGACCACGCAATTAGCCGGGCGATCATGGGCGCTTCTCCTTCCGCGCGGGTTTCATCCCGCCCCGGTTGAGGCCCATTCCCATCTGCAGCATGAGCCCTTGCATCGCTGCACCCAAGTTGGACTCGGAATCCAGCAAATAGGTGGCGGAGGCGATCACCTCGTCGCCGGGCTTGAGCCCTCGGACGATCTCCACCAGGGAATCGCCGCGGGCCCCCGTCACCACCACACGGGGCACGAAGCGGCCGTCACCACGATTTACGAACACCAATTCGCGCTCCCCAGTGGGAAGCACGGCATCGAGCGGCACGCTGAGCGTCAGGGCCGCGCCAGGCTCGGCGACCGCCGTGGCGTACATGCCGGGCCGGAGCAGTCCGTTTCGATTCTCGACCTCGACGCGGGCGGTGAGCGTGCGTGTCTTCTCGTCGAGCTGGGGATGAATGAAGGTCACCCGGCCGTGGTAAGTCTGCCCCGGCAACCCCGCCACGGTCACCCCGACCGGCGTACCAATCCGGATGCTGAGTGCATCCATCTCGAAGACGGCGATGTCCACCCAGAGAACGCTCCGGTCGGCAATGAGGAAGAGGTTCTCTCCCGCACGAACCGCCTGGCCCTCGACCACGAGCTTCTCCGCGATCTCGCCGTCTCGGGGAGCGCGGAGAACCAGCCGGCGCTCGACGGTCCCACGGCGCTCGAGCGCTGCGATCTGGTCGGAGGAGATGTTCCAGAGCTCCAATCGGCGACGCGCGGCTACCATCAGCGACGAATCGGCCAGCCGCCGCGCGGCCAGGTACTCTTCCTGCGCATTGACCAGCTCCGGGGCATAGATCGCCAGCAGGGGGTCTCCGGCCTTGACCGGCTTCCCCACATAGTCGGCGTCGAGCTGCTCGATCCAGCCGTCCACCCGACTGTTGACGTAGACCCGCCGGGGCTCGGCATACGCCAGCGCGCCGGCCAGGCGGAGCAAGCGCGAAACCCGCGCGTTACTCGCCCGGGCGAAGGAGATCCCCAGCCGCGCAGCGGCGGCGCGATCCACCGGCATTCCGAAAGAGTCTCGCTCCCCTGCCATCGCCATGCCGGGCATTCCCGGCATGTCCTTCATGCTCGAATCAGCAACCGGTTGGGCAGGGGCCTTCTGCCCGGTCCCACATGCCGCGGCGAGCAGGAGCGCCAGTGCGCCGACCCTTGTGATGACATTCATGGAGTCCCTTCCTGCAGCGACAGCTGCTGGAGCATGACGAGATGGGAGAGATGCTCCGTTGCGACCGCCGCCGCATCGAGCCGGGCGCGATAGACGCGTTCCGCGGCCGAAAGCACCGTCTGGAAATTGACCTTGCCGACCTGGTAACTCCGGAGCGCGGCGTCCCGCGCCGCTTCCGCCGAGGGGAGGACCTCGTCAAGGAGAAGCCGGAGCCGCTCCAAGCCGGCGGCCGCTTCGGCGATCGTCGCCCGGTACTCCGACTCAAGCATGGACCGGTCCTCTGCCAGCCCGGCGCGCTCCGCGTCGGCCTCCTGACTCGCCGCTTCGGTAAGCAGCTTCTGCTTGCGGCCGGCCCAAAGTGGAACCCGCAGGCCGACTGATGCGGAGAAGAAATCGGAGGCGATCGTCCGCGCACCGTAGCGCGCCATGACGGCAAAGTCGGGACGCGCACCGAGTGCTTCCGCCTTTGCGGTTGCCTCGGCCGCGGCGACCGTGGCCTGCCGTGCCGCCAACCGTGGATGCTGGTCGAGCGACCCAATACCTCCGTGGGGATGGGATTCGAGTGTGGGGTACAATGCGCGCACTTCGCCCGGCTCGATGGGGAGGACGGCGACAACCTCGTCGGTCACGACACCGCGCCAGGCGCGGAGCTCCGCGCGGAGCCGTGCTTCTTCGGCGGCGAGTGACGCCGTTTCTGCACCGAGCTCCGCGCGGGCGACTCGCGCGTCGAGCGGGTCGCTCTGCGGCGCCGAGCCAGTGGCATAGCGCGCCGTCGCCATGTCGATCGAGCTGGCCAACAGCAAGTCCTGACGGCGGAGGATCTCCCGCGCCGCCATGACGTAGCGTAGGCGGTCGTAGAGTGCCGCGGTGCGGACCACGACATCTCGCCGCCAAGTTGAGACGTCGGCGCGCCGGGCCGCGGCGTTGGCCGTGGCAGCGCGGGAGCGCGCGGCGAGGGTTCCGGGCCAGGGAAACTCCTGGCGGGCCTCGAGGTCCACCTCGGTGAAGTCGCTTCGGGTGAAGGCGAAGCGGGGAAGCTCGAGGTCGGTGAGTCCGACCGAAAGCATGGGATCGGGAAGTGCTCCCGCGGGCCGAATTCGGGCCGCGGCCGCGCGGGCGCGGGCGTCGAGCTGAACGAGCCGCGGGTTAGCAGCGAGCGCCTCGGCGGTCAGGCGAGCCAAGAGGGTGTCGGGCTGGGTCGCCGGTTGAGCGGCCAGTGCCGGCGCAACGTCGAGGGCGGCGACTAGGGCGCCGACGGCGAAAAGGAAACTTCTCATGTCCTGAATCCTCGACAAGAACGCTCGGTTCATTCCGGCGGCGACGGTCGCCTCCGGATGATCTCAGCGTCGGCTCGATACCCTCGAGCCGCGCTCTTGAGCCGCGAGGTTAGCGGTTGGGCGGTGGGGCGGGAGGCGCAGCCGGGTCGACCGAATGGAGACCCGAGAGAAACCAGGTGGCCGTCCTGTGCTCGATGATGGGAGTGGAGAGGATCCCCTGAACGGCTCCGATGGCCGGAGCGACGGACGCGCAGAAGTCGGCGGTGGGGCAACCGGGTGCGGGGAACCCGTGGCCAGCATTGTGCGGCAGCGGCGCGGGGGCTTGCCCGGGCGCTTCACCGGCCGGCATCGGGCACTCGCTTCGGGTCGAGAGATTCTGGAAGCAGACAGCAGCGCCTACCAGCGGCTTCAGCTGGAGGACAAGGAGCAGAAGGGCGGCAAGGCCTCGCATGGACCTAAGGCTAAACTGGCGAGCGGGCGGTGACAATCAGGCCCGCCGGACTGCGGTGGGCTAGGCCCTAAAACGACCGCGCCCCCAGTGGACTAGACCGGGGGCGCGATAGGGTTCCGCTGGTCGCGCTCAATCGTCGCAGCAGCAGTCCGTACAACACGCACAGCAGCAGTCGGACTTGAGTATCGCCAGAATCGCCAGCAACATACGGGTACCCCGCGTCAGGGTCGACCAATGCCTTAAGCTAGCACTCTTTCCAGCCATCGCAAATGTCACGGCTCGAACTGACCAACCACCCGCCGGACGGGGAAGCAATCATCACATACGGTCCGGCCTCTCAAGCCCTTGACGCCCTCCCAGCCGATAAGGGGGACCATCGTGAGTGCTGCGACAGGATCGGCCCACCACCAGCCTGCGATCGCATTGAGCGCGAGGCCGGCCAGCAGGATCACCGAGAGGTAGGCGCAAATGTCCGTCTGTCTGGCCTCAGCCGAGAGTGCCTTGCTGGCGAGTCGGGCGGCAACCCGCCGTTTTCCACGCGCCAGCATAGGCATCACGAGGAGGGAGGCGATCGCAATGCCGATTCCTAGACGACTCTCATTGGGTTGGGCATGTCGCCACAACGCGCTGGCCGCATCGAACCCGATGTAAGCGCCCAAGACGAGAAAGGACCACCCGATCAGGCGGAGGGCCCGGTGTTCGGCGCGAGCCCGGCGAGCAGGGTCCTGGTCGGAGTGGAGACGCCACACGGCGAGCAGACTCGCGGCTACCTCGATGAAACTATCAATCCCGAAGCCCAGGAGCGCGACACTGCCGGCAAGTGCGGCGGCAACCACCGAGAGGAGTCCTTCCAGGCAGTTGTAGCCCACCGTCACCCAGGTGAGCCATTGGCCTCGCCGCACCGCCGCTTCCCGCACCGGCGGACAGGGAGAGGAACCGAAGGAGCAGAAAACACAGCAATCCCCGGCCTCAGGAGTCAGCAGGGCCTTGCATTGAGCGCACTCGTAGAAATGGAGGCACGCGTCCGTCGGCATCGCCTCAGTGGCCTCCGCGCTGCAGCGCGGACACCGGATAGTCGCCGTCAGGACCGATTCAGTCATCTAATGAACACTACGGCCTTGCTGCGAAAAGGGACAATGCAGGGGGTTCGAAGGGCCTCAGCAGCCTTGCCTCCCTGCGCTTGACAACCGTCCGTACCGGCTGTTAGGATATCAACGTAATCATTGAAACGTTGAGGGCGTCCCATGGATGATCGTATCTTCGAGCTCCACGCCGAAGTCTGTAAGACCTTGGCGAACCCTTGGCGCCTCAAGCTCATCGAACTGCTCCGGGACGGGGAGCGCCCCCTCAGAGAACTGGTCAAGGATGCAGGCATCCCGTTGGCGAATGTGTCCCAGCATCTCAACCTGATGAAGGCCGCCGGCGTGGTCGAGGTTCGCCGGGAGGGCTCGCGCAGCTTCTACCGCTTGACCAACCCTAAACTTCTCAAGGCGTTTGACCTGATGCGCGAGATCCTGCGGGACCGCCTGGCCGAGTCGCGCGAAGTGGCCCGGGCACTCTCGCGGGCCGCGCAGAGGTAAGAGGACCATGGCGACAACTCTGTTGATCTTGAACGACCCGCCCTACGGCACGGAACGCAGCTACAATGGGCTGCGCTTGGCGACTACCCTGGCCAAGCGCGAGGGCGAGACCGTGCGCGTGTTCCTGATGGGTGACGCGGCGTCGTGCGCCAAGGCAGGGCAGAAGGTGCCGTCGGGCTATTACAACGTGGAAACGATGCTCAAGGTGCTGGGCGGGTACAGCGCGCCCGTCGGGGTTTGCGGCACCTGTATGGACGCCCGCGGCATCACCGATGCGGACCTCGTCGCGGGCGCGCATCGCAGCTCGATGAACGAGCTGACGGCTTGGACCGTCGAAGCGGCCAAGGTCATCGTCTTCTGAGGCAGGATCCGCGATGGCGCAGAGCATTCTCATTCTGGGTGGCGGCGTCGGCGGGCTGGTGGCCGCCAACAAGCTGCGCAAGGCC
>JBGPEJ010000089.1:0-11417 GCA_041482775.1 Gemmatimonadota bacterium
CGAGGTTGTCGGCCGGCTTCAGGACCTCACCGGTCCGGGTAAAGATCAGGAACCGGGTGCCGCCCTCTTCCTTGATGAGCCCGTGGTCCTTGAGCTCCTTGCGGGTGCCGATGACGTAGTAGACGGTGTTCTCACGGGTGGTGAGCGCCGACACGGTGTCGGTCAGGACGGTCTTGTCCTGGGTCAGCGCGGTGACCTGCTGCTTGGCGCCGGTCAGGTCCGCCTCCATCGTGGCGATCGTGCTCTTCTGGCTCTCCAGCGTTGCCTGAAGGCCGTCGATGGTGGCCTGGAGCTCGGCCACGGTGCTCTTGAGACTGTCCGACTCACCAGTCAACTGCTTCAACCGCTTCTGGCTTGCCGCCAGCCGAACTTCATTGGCCTTGAGCCGGGACGTCAGATCCTGGACCCGCTTGAGGACCATGGCCCGATCGTTCGTGGCCATGCCTTCGCCGCCCACTACCGGCTCGACCGGCTTCCGGGAGTTGGAGACCTTGATGATCTCGGTGTTGATGTCGCTCAGCAACTTGGTCGTTTCCGCAAGGTCCCGAACCAGGCTGTCCTTGGCGGCGGCGACGGTGGTGAGTTGGGCGACCTGCGTCCGGAAGAACTGGGACGAGTCCGAGGGAATCCGCTGGGCGACCTGGCCTCCCTGGGAACAGGCAGCGCCGAACAGCAGCACTGGCGCGATGGCACTCCATTTTCTCATAGTAATCTTTCCTTTCGAAGGCGGTCTCCGGGTCCGACTCTCCCCCCGAGGGCCGGATTCCCAAGAACCCTGAAATCTCGCACCGTAGAGCTTGCGATGCCAAGTTGACGCTTCCCGACCTGCCCGGTTGCACATCGTGGACCCCCTAAGGCGGGGGCGGGAGGACCGAAACCTTGACACTTCTCCCGAGGCGGACCGTATATTGACCGCAGCCGTCCAGCGGTTCCTCTTCCAGGAGCCCGACCACGCCCCATCCAGCCGTCCTCACATCCTAATGAGGTACCTCCGCATGGCTCACGCTCTTCGGACGTCGTGGCTGTCGCTGGCGTTGGCACTGGTGGCGGCCCTCCCCGCCTCGGCCCAATCGGGTACCCTGAGCGGCAAGGTGACCAGCACCGAGGGGGGCCGGCCGCTCCCCGGGGCGATCGTGAGCGTCGTGCAGGCCAACGGGGTTCTGGCCGCCCAGGGTACCAGCCGTTCCGACGGCAGCTACCGGATCGGGGCCATCGTCCCGGGCACCTATGTGGTGCGGGTGACCCTGTTCGGCTACGGGCCCAAGGAGTTTCCCGCCACCGCTATCGGCGCCGGGACCGTGACCGTGAATGCGGTGCTGGCGCTCCAGCCGATGCACCTTGAGGAAGTGTCGGTCACGACAGTGTCGAAGACGCCGGAAAAACAGACCGACGCCCCGGCGGCGGTGTTCGCCGTATCGCGGCAGGAGGTCCAGGAACGGCCCGCCCTGACGGTGGCGGATCACCTCAAGACCATCCCCGGGGTGGACATTTCGCAAGGCGGCCTGGTGCAGTCCAACGTCGTCGCGCGGGGATTCAACAACATCTTCTCGGGGGCATTGCTCACCCTCATCGACAATCGCTACGCCGCGGTGCCCTCCCTCCGCGTCAACGTGCAGACCTTCTTTCCCACCACGATGGAGGACATCGAAAAGGTCGAGTTCGTCCTCGGGCCCGGCGCCGCCCTCTACGGCCCCAACACGGCGAGCGGGGTATTGAACATTCTCACCCGGTCGCCATTCACCTCGACCGGCACGACGTTCTCCTTCGAGGCCGGCGCCCGGGCAGCCTCCACCGCGGCGGGGTGCTCCAAGGACGCCGTCATAGGGTGCAAGGGCGTCAATCAGTTCGACAACGGCAGCGGGATCTGGCGAGTGACCGGCCGGCACGCGATGCGGCTCGGCACCAAGGTGGCCTTCAAGGTGTCCGGGAACTACCTCAAGGGCACCGAATGGCGGGAGCGCGATGCGGCTGAGCCGGCAAATCTGGCCACCCTCAAGCCCGCCCTGGGCCTCCCTTCCACCCGGTGTAATTCGCAGACCGGATGCCGGGATTTCAACCTCGAACAGTGGGGTGGGGAAGCCCGGGTCGACGTGCGGCCCGACGCCAACACCGAGGTTATCGGCAGCTACGGAATGACCGACGCGAAGAGTCTGATCGAGTACACCGGCATCGGGGCCGCCCAGGCCCGGGGCTGGAAATACACCTCCGCCCAGATCCGGTTCCGCCACAAGCGGTTCTTCGTCCAGGGATTCGGCAACTTCAGCGGCGCCGGAATCGACAGCAGCGCCTCGCCCCCCCAGGCCCGGGCCTTTCTCCTCCGGGACGGGAACCCGATCGTCGATCAGTCGCGGGTCTGGTCGGCGCAATTCCAGCACGGGTTCGATCTGTTCCGCAACAAGGAAACGGTCCTTTACGGCGCCGACTACCTCTATACCGACGCGCGGACCGGTGGCACGATCAACGGCTCAAACGAGAACGACGATACCATCAAGGAAATCGGTGGATACGTTCACAGCGTCACCCACCTGTCCCCCAAGCTTGACTTCGTCGGTGCCCTGCGGCTCGATAAGCACAATCGGCTCGGGGCCTCGGTCCTCTCTCCCCGGGCCGCACTGGTCTTCAAGCCGAGCGAAACCCAGGCCTTCCGACTCACCTACAACCGGGCCTTCTCGACTCCCAGTAACAACAACCTCTTTCTCGATATTTCAGCGGGAACAATCCCACTGGGCGGCGGCCTGGCCTATACCGTCAGGGCGCTGGGTGTGCCGAGTGACGGCTTTCAGTTCCGGGTGGGAACCGGGTGCGCCGGTGGCATCGGCAACCTCTGCATGCGGACTCCGTTCAGCTCGGCCGGCCTGCTTCCCGCGCGGGCGGCGGTCCTGTGGGCGGTCGCGGTCCAGGCGGTTTCCCCGCTGGTGGGGCCCCAGCTCACCGCCCTCATGAACTCGGCGCCGCCCACGACCCAGGTGAACACCCAGCTCCGGCGGCTCAACCCCACGACGGCGCAGTTCCTCGATGTCACCCCCGAGCAGGTGGTGGACATCTCCGCCCTCCAGCCGGAGATCTCCAATACCGCCGAGGCGGGGTACAAGGCGCTGATCGGCGGGAAACTGCAGCTGTCGGTGGACGCCTGGTACGAGCACAAGAAGAACTTCACCGGACCGTTGCTGGTCGAATCGCCGACGGTGTTCCTCGATCGCGCCTCGACCATCGCCTACCTGACCGGCCTGTTCACCCTGGCCGGCGTGCCCAATGCGGCGGCAACTGCCGCGCAGGTCGGCACCGGCATGGCCGGGCTTTCCGGAGGCACGGCCGGCGCCGGTACCACGGGCGTCCCGCTCGGCACGGTGGTGCCCACCAATACCGCGCTCACCGCGCGGCCGGACATCTTCCTGACCTATCGGAATTTCGGCTCCGTGAGCCTTTGGGGTTCCGATCTGGCCCTGGACTATGTGGCCGGGAGTCACCTGGCCCTCTCGGGGAGCTTCTCGTTCGTCAACAAGGATTTCTTCGCGAGGGACGTGGCGAAGGGTGATCCGACCGACATCGCCCTCAACGCCTCGAAGAGCAAGGGGTCGGTGACGGTGGGCTGGCGCGACGACCCCCACGGCTGGACCCTGGAGACGCGGCTGCGGGCGCTCAAAGGCTTCCCGGTCAATTCGGGAGTCTACGTGAGCGCACCCGATCCGAGCGATCCCACCAAGCTGCTCCCGACGGATTCGTATGCCGTGGTGGATTGGCAGGGGACCTGGAAGCCCCGGTTCGGCGCGCGAAACATGCTGATCTCGGCGAATCTCCAGAACATCTTCAACAAGCACTATTCGACATTCATCGGGGTGCCGAACCTCGGGCGGCTCCTGCTCACGAAGGTGTCGTACACGTTCTGAAGACGCGCCTCGACCGGTGGCCCTCGCTGCCCTACGTCGCGCCGTTCGCGACGTTCATGCTGCTGCTCGCCATCGCACCGCGGCTGGGGCTGGCGCCCCGCGAGGAGGGGCTGCTGCGGGTCGGCGTGCTCGCGGCGGTGCTCTGGATCGGCTCCCGGCAGGTCATCGCGCTCGGAATCCGCCACCCCCTCACCAGTGTGGCGCTGGGCATCGGGGTGTTCGCCCTCTGGATCGCGCCCGACGTATTTCTCGCCCGGTGGCGCGACACCTGGGTCTTTACCAACGGCTTGACCGGCAAGGTGGAGGGGACCCTTCCCCTCGCGGCGCGGGGGGATGCGCTGGTGCTGGCACTCCGGGTGACTCGGGCCGCGATCCTGGTTCCCATCATCGAAGAGTTGTTCTGGCGGGCGTGGCTGCCGCGCTGGGTCGATCGGATGGACGACTTTCGGAAGATTCCGCTGGGGCAGTACACCGTTGCGTCGTTCTTCCTGACCGCCCTGCTCTTCGCCAGCGAGCACGGCGCCCTCTGGGACGTCGGTCTTGCGGCGGGGCTGCTCTATAACTGGTGGATGCGCCGGACCAGGAGCCTGGGCGATCTCATCCTGGCTCACGCGGTCACCAATGCCTGCTTGTCGGCGTATGTGCTGCTGCGGGGACGCTGGGAGTACTGGTAGGGGACGGCAGGTCTCGCGGCCGGCCGGTCAACCTCCGGTGGGACTGGAGACGAGCTCGGCGAGGCTACCCGGCTGCACCAGAACCCGGCGGGCGCCCTTCCACCAGCGCGGGCTCAAGTCACCGATATCACTCTCGATCACGCCCCGCCGGCGGTTGGCGGCGTGCACGTACTTGCCTTCGCCCACGTAGATCCCGATGTGGGTGACCCGCCGGCCCCGCCCGAAAAAGAGCAGGTCTCCAGGAACCAGCAGGGCCGGATCGGTAGGAACCTCGATACCGAGGCGGGACTGTTCCGCGGCGGTGCGGGGGAGGTGGAGGTCGAACACCGACATGACCCACTTGACCAGGCCACTGCAGTCGAACGCGATGCCCGGCCGGACCGCACCATACTTGTAACGGAGGCCCACCTGGTCCTTGGCGAGCTTGATCAGGGAATCCCGGCCGGCCAGCACGACATTGGAAAGCGCCTCGAACGGTTTGGCCTGCTGCGCGGGCAGTGGAGCGGCCAGTAGCGCGGTGGCCAAGAGGGCGAAAGGCACGGAGGTCCGCATCAGGCAGGAATAAATAGCCTCCGATCGGATTGCTGTCTACCGTGGAAACCCCGAACGCGAGTCCGCCGGACGCCGGCCGTCTAGCCCCGGGGCCGACCAGCCGACTAGAATCCGCCGTGCTGAAGACCACCCCTTTTCATGTCCGCACCGCACCGCTGGTCCAGGGACAGGCCTGGCGCCGCTGGGCGGGGTACACTGTGCCCAGCGCCTACGAGCTGGTGCACGACCGGGAGTACGCCGCTATCCGCAATGCGGCGGCGCTCATCGATGTTTCCCCGTTGTACAAGTACCTGATTTCGGGTCCCGACTCGACCCGGCTGCTCGACCGGATGGTCACCCGGGACGTGACCAAGTGCCGGGTGGGCCAGGTGATGTACACGCCGTGGTGCGACTCCCAGGGCAAGGTGATCGATGACGGCACGGTGAGCCGGCTGGGCGAGCGGCTCTACCGGCTGACCAGCGCCGAGCCGAACCTCCGGTGGCTTTCACTCAACGGCGCCGGGATGGACGTGACGATCGAGGAGATTTCGGAGCGGGTCGGGGCTCTGGCTCTCCAGGGCCCGCTTTCGCGGACCATCCTGCAGCAGATCGCGGCCACCGACCTTGCCAACCTCAAGTACTTCCGGATGGTCGAGACCACGCTGGCCGGGATTCCGGTCGCCATCTCGCGCACCGGGTACACCGGCGATCTGGGGTACGAGATCTGGGTGGATGCCGCCCGCGCGGTGGCGCTGTGGGACGCTCTTCTCACCGCCGGCTTGCCCTACGGCATCACCCCGGCGGGGATCTGGGCGCTCGATCTGGCGAGGATCGAGGCCGGCCTGGTCATGCTCGACGTGGATTATCACTCGTCCCATCATGCGCTGATCGAGGCCCAGAAATCCTCCCCGCTCGAGCTCGGACTCGAATGGACGGTCAGCTGGGACAAGGGTCCCTACAACGGACGCCGCGCCCTGGCGGCCGAGCGGGCGCGGGGTGCCGCGTGGCGGTTCGTGGGGCTGACGGTGGATTGGGATTCGCTCGAGTCGCTCTACGCGGGCGCCGGGCTGCCGCCCCAGCTGCCGGCCGTCGCCTGGCGCGGCAGCACTCCGGTCTACCGCGACGGACACCAGATCGGATACGCCTCGAGCGGGTGCTGGTCGCCGCTGCTGAAGCAGTACCTGGCGCTGGCGCATCTCAGCGCTCCGCACTTTGCCGTGGGCAACGACGTCCGGCTCGAGGTGACGGTGGAGCACCAGCGACGGCAGGCGTACGCCCGGGTGGCCAAGCTCCCCTTCTTTGATCCCGAGAGGAAGCGGGCGTGAAGCGCTACGACGCGATCATCGTGGGTGGCGGGCACAACGGCCTGGTGACCGCGGCCTACCTCGCGCGCGCGGGGCGGAAGACCCTCGTGCTGGAGCGGCGGCCGCTGGTGGGCGGGGCCGCGGTGACCGAGGAGGTATTCCCGGGATTCAAGTTCTCGGTCTACTCCTACGTGGTGAGCCTCCTCCGCCCGGAGATCATCCGCGACCTCGATCTGCCCCGCCACGGCCTCCAGATCCTCCCGCTGGAGAGCACCGTCGTGCCGCTCGACAACGGTGACTATCTCGGCTCCTGGGCCGATGGCGACCTCACCCGGCGCGAGCTGGCGCGCCACTCGCGCAAGGATGCGGAAGCGGCCACGCTCTTCGGCCGGCTGATGCACCACATGGCGATGGCGGTGAAGCCGATCCTCGCGATGGTCCCGCCGGATCCCGCCTCGCTGGCGCCGTCGGATCTGAGGGGCATGCTCCGGTTTGCGGGTCACTTCCGCTCTCTCGGCGCCGAACGGTTCCACGCGCTCTACAAACTCATGACCATGAGTTCGGCCGACTACCTCGACGAATGGTTCGAGTTCGACCCGCTCAAGGCCACCAAGTCCGCCAGCGGGATCATCGGCACCTTCCTCGGGCCACGCTCCCCCGGCACCGCCTACGTGCTGCTGCACCATTACATGGGAGAGATCGACGGCGCCTTCCGGGCCTGGGGGTTCCAGAAGGGTGGCACCGGCGCCATCAGCGAAACCATTGCTCGGGCGGCACGCTCCTTCGGCGCCGAGATCAGAACCGATGCGGCGGTGGAGCGGGTGTTGGTAAAGGGCGGGCGGGCCACCGGCGTGGCCCTCGCGAGTGGCGAAGAGATCGCCGCCCCGATCGTGGTCAGCGGCCTCGACCCGCGGCGCACGTTCACCCAGTTGGTGGACCCGGGAGAGATGCCCGGCGACGTGGTCGAGGCGATTTCACGCTTCAAGTTCCGCGGCTCCTCCGGCAAGGTGAATCTCGCGCTGTCCCGGCTCCCCGATCTGACCTGCCTGCCGGGGGCCGGGCCTCACCTGCGGGGCGCGATCTCCATTTCGCCCAGTCTGGATTATCTGGAGCGCGCCTACGATGATGCCAAGTATGGGGAGTTCTCCCGCAACCCCTACATGGATATCGTCATTCCCTCGATGATCGACCCGGGCATGGCACCGCCGGGCAAGCACGTCATGAGCATCTTCGTCCAGTACGCGCCGTACGCGCTCAGCGGCGGCTGGACCGATGCCCGGCGCGAGGCGTTCGGCGACGCGGTGGTCAACACCCTCGCGCGCCACGCCCCCGACATCCGGTCGGCGATCATCGGCCGGCAGGTGCTCACTCCCCTGGATATCGAGCGCACCACCGGACTCACCGAAGGAAATATCTTTGCCGGCGAGCTGGCCCTCCACCAGCTGTTCTTTTTCCGCCCCGTTCCGGGTTGGGCCAAGTACCGCACTCCGATCAAGGGGTACTGGCAGTGCGGCGCGGGGACCCACCCCGGCGGCGGCATCATGGGGGCTTCGGGGCGGCTTGCCGCCCTCGAGATCCTGCGGGGCTCCGGCGCATGACCGCCCCGGTCGATACCATCGTGATCGGCGCCGGGGTGAACGGGCTCACCGCCGCGGCCACACTCGCCAAGGCCGGCCAGCGGGTCCTGGTGCTCGAACGCGGCGAGGCCGCCGGCGGCCAGGCTCGCAACGTGGAATTCGCGCCCGGGTTTCGGGCCGGCCCCCTCGGACTCGACGCAGGGTGGCTTCCGCCGCCGGTGGCCCGCGCGCTGGGCCTCCGCGGGATGGAGCGCACGGTGCCCGACCTTACGGTCGCGGTGCCGGCGGGCCCCAAGGAATGGCTGGCGCTCTCGCGCGACCCCTCGCGCGCCGCCGAGGCGATCCGGCGCCACTCGGCCCGCGACGCGGAGAAATGGGGCGCCTTTGCGGCCCGGGTGGCGAAACTTTCCGGGTTTCTGGAGGCGCTCTACACGATTCCCCCTCCCGACATCGATTCCTCCGCACTTGCCGATCTCCTGCCCCTCCTCGGTGTGGCGCGGAAACTCCGCGGGCTGGGCCGGGCCGACATGGTCGAGCTCCTGCGCACCATTCCGATGTCGGTGCAGGAGCTGCTCGACGACTGGTTCGAGGGTGCCGCCCTCAAGGCCGGGGTCGGGGCCGGGGGCGTCCGCGACATCCGGCAGGGCCCCCGATCCGGGGGTACCGCGTTCGTGCTGCTGCATCATCAGGTCGGCGCCCCCGCCGGCGCTGTGGGGGGCCGGGGCTTCTGGACGGCCGGACCGGACGCGCTGATCACGCGTCTCCTCGAAGTGGCCCGCGGATCCGGCGTGCTGATTCGGAGCGGGGCCGAGGTGCGGCAGGTGGTGCTGCGCGACGATCGGTCGGCCGGGGTCGTGCTTGCGAGCGGAGAGGAGATTGGGTCGGCGCGGGTTCTCTCCACCGCGGACCCGGCCCGGACCCTCCTCGGCATGGTGGACCCGGTCTGGCTGGACCCCGAGTTCCGGCTGGCGGTGAGCAACATCAAGTTCCGGGGCAGCTCGTCCAAGGTGCTCTATGCCCTTGATGCCTTGCCCGAGCTCCCAGGGCTTCCCGAGCCGGCCCGATCCCTCCTGGGAACGCTCTCGCTCACCGGAACGCTGGATGAGCTCGAGCGGGCGGCGGATGCCGCCAAGTACGGAGCGATCTCGGATCGTCTCCACATCGAGCTGCAGGTTCCGTCCCTGCGATGGCCGGAGCTGGCGCCGCCAGGCAAGCACGTCATGGTGGCCCACCTGCAGTGGACGCCATACCAGCTCCGCGACCGCGCCTGGAACGAGCCGGGGCGCGCCGCGCTCGGAGACGGAGTGACCGCTCGCATCTCCGAGGTGGCGCCGGGCTTCGCCTCGCGGGTACGGCATCGAGAGGTGCTGACGCCGGTGGATATGGAGGCGCGATACGGCCTCAGCGAAGGAGCGGTTACCCAGGGTGAGATGACACTGGACCAGATACTGTTCATGCGTCCGGTGGCCGGGGCCGCGCGGTATGCCACGCCGATCGAGGGGCTCTATCTCGGAGGCGCGGGGAGCCACCCCGGGAGCGGCATCGCCGGCGGCCCGGGCTGGCTCGCGGCCCGACAACTGCTTCGGGACTGGCACGATCGAGGAGCACAAGGATGACCACGTTCGTTCAAACGGCCGGCTCGTTTCAGCAAGGAGCCCGGACCCTTCCGGGCGAGTACTACACCTCAGCCGACATCCTCGCCGAAGAAACCGACCGCCTCTTGGCCCGGGAGTGGATCTGTGTGGGACGGACCGACCGGCTGGCGGAGCCGGGCGATTTCTTCGTCCGAACCATCGCGGGGGAGAGTCTGATTTTCCTGCGGGATCGGGGCGGAACGCTGCGGGCCTTCTTCAACGTTTGCCGCCACCGCGGGACCCGGCTCTGCTCCCGGGAATCGGGCCAGTTCTCCGAGACGATTCAGTGCCAGTACCACGCCTGGACCTACGCCACCGACGGACGCCTGGTCGGCGCGCCGCACATGAACGAGGTGGCGGGGTTCGACAGGAAGGACTATCCGCTTCACCAGGCGGCGCTCGCCGAGTGGGAGGGATTCCTCTTCGTAAACCTGGCACGCGATCCCCAGCCCTTCGCGACCAGCCACGCTCCGCTGATCGGCCGGTTTTCCCGCTTCGGCCTGCCGAGTCTGAGGGTCGGTCACCGGGCTTCCTACGACGTTCCGGCCAACTGGAAGCTGATCTTCCAGAACTACAACGAATGCCTCCACTGCCCGGTAATTCACCCCGAGCTCTCGGCGCGGATACCCTACCAGAGCGGAGCCAACGAGTTGACCGAGGGGCCGTTCCTGGGCGGCTACATGGTCATCTCGGAGCCCGCCAAGAGTGTGACCATGAGCGGCGCCGCTTGCGGGCTCCCCATCGCGGAGCTTCCCGCGGACGACCGACGAAGGGCGTACTACTACTCGATCCAGCCCAACATGCTGCTCAGTATCCAGCCCGATTACGTCAACTATTACACGCTGTGGCCGGTGTCGCCAAGCCGCACCCTGGTCGACAGCGAGTGGCTGTTCAACCCCGCCTCGTTCGGGCGGGCCGATTTCAACCCGCAGGATGCGATCGATTTCTGGGACGTGACCAATCGGCAGGATTGGCGAATCACCGGCGAAAGCCAGCTCGGCATCGCCTCGCGGCGCTACACTCCGGGGCCGTACTCGGCGCGGGAGAGCATGCCGGCCGCGTGGGACCGGGCCTATCTGCGGATGATGGGGCGGTCGTGAGGGGCTAGGCCGGAGTGGCGGGCCGTCGTCGGCGGAGGCTCCACTTGAGCGCGGGCGGGGTGACCAGCGTGGTCATGATGACCATGATCACCACTGCGGAATAAATCGGCTGATTCACCACCCGCTCCCCCGCCACCGTCAAGCCCAGCCCGACGTTCGCGAAGATCAGGCCGACCTCGCCGCGGGGAATCATGCCGAGCCCGATGGTCAGGCGGTCGAGCCCCTTGCCGATCGCCCCCAGGGAACAGGCCTGCTTGCCCAGTATCGCCGCCAGGGTGAGCACTCCCGCCAGCCCCAGCACGCCGGGCTGAGCCAGCACGTCGAGCCCCACCCGCATCCCCGTCAGCACGAAGAAGACCGGAACCAGAAAGCCGGAGATCGGGGAGAACAACTGCTCCAGATGGGGTTCCCCCTGATCCACGAATTTGTGGAGATGGCTCTTCTCCAGGATCAAACCGGCGGCGTACGCGCCGACGATCGGGGCCAGGCCGACGGCCGCCGACAGGTACGCCAGCGTGAAGCAGAAGGCCAGCGCGCTGGCGACCAGGACGCCCCGGCCGCGCAGCCTAGCGGCAAGATCGAACAATCGGGGCGAGAGTTTCTGGCCCAGCACCAGGGCGCCGAAGAGAAAAAGGACGGATTTGGCGAGCACCCCGCCCACCTGGTCGAACGAGAAGGACCGCCCGGTGTCCGCCGCCGAGATCGACCCC
>JBGPEJ010000090.1:0-11391 GCA_041482775.1 Gemmatimonadota bacterium
CTCACCATCGCGGAGACCGGCCATCTGGCGCTCGCCACGCTCCACACCAATTCGGCCGCGGAGTCGATCAACCGCATCATCGACGTCTTCCCCCACAACCAGCAGTCGCAGGTGCGGGCGCAGCTCGCCTTCGTGCTCGAGGGCGTGATGACCCAGACCCTGCTGCCGAAGGCCAAGGGGCGGGGGCGGGTGATGGCGGCGGAGATCATGGTCGCGACGCCGGCCATCCGCGCGCTGATCCGGGATGAGAAGATCCACCAGATCTACTCCGCCATGCAGTCGGGCAAGAAGTTCGGGATGCAGACGATGAACGACTCGCTGTACCAGCTGTACATGGCGCGCGAGGTGACGGAGGACGAGTGCCTCCGGGTCTCGGGCGACCCGAACGAGTTCCTCCGGATGATCGGGCAGCGGCCGATGGAAGAGCAGGACATCCCCACGGTGGGGGAGAAGCCGCTCCGCGCCGCCGGCGCCACCCGCCGCTAGGAAGAGGGAGACTGACCGATGCCGATGTACGAATACACCGCGCGCAACGCCGCGAACGGGCAGATCCAGAGGGGCCAGCTCGACGTGTCGAGCCAGTCCGAGGTCAGCAACTACCTGCGGAAAAACCGGCTGCTCCTGGTGAGCGTCCGCGAGGCGCCCAAGCAGATCAAGCTGTCTCTGCCGGGGGCGATGCGGATCAAGACCCGCGACGTGGTGATCTTCACCCGCCAGTTCGCGACCATGATCAACGCCGGCCTGCCGCTGGTCCAATCGCTCACCATCCTGGCGCAGCAGACCGAGAACAAGGCGCTTGCGGAGATCACCCGGTCGGTGGTCTACGACGTCGAGTCCGGCAACACGCTGGCGGACGCGTTCAGCAAGCACCCGCGGGCATTCAGCGACCTCTACGTCAACATGGTGGCGGCGGGCGAGGCCGGCGGCATTCTGGACACGATTCTGCTCCGGCTGGCGACCTTCCTCGAGAAGAGCGACGCGCTGATGCGGAAGGTGAAGGGCGCGCTGGTCTACCCGGGCGTCATCATCACCGTGGCGATCGTCGCGGTGGCGGTGCTCCTCATCTTTGTCATTCCCACGTTCTCCAGCATGTTCGCTTCGGTCAACATGCAGCTGCCGCTGCCCACCCGGGTGGTGATCGGGGCGTCTCACATCCTGCTCCGGTTCTGGTGGCTCATGCTGCTCGGGCTGGCGGGGGGCGCCCTCGCGCTCCGCTCCTATTACACCACGGCCAACGGCAAGAAGGCCATCGACGGCGCGCTGCTCAAGGCGCCGGTGCTCGGCGACCTGCTCCGCAAGTCCGCGGTGTCGCGGTTTACCCGGACCCTGGGCACCCTGATCTCGTCGGGCGTCTCGATCCTCGACGGCCTGGAAATCACCGCCAAGACGGCCGGCAACCGGGTCATCCACGACGCGGTGATGCAGTCGCGCCAATCGATCGCCGGCGGCGAAACCATCGCCGGGCCGCTGCAGCATTCCGGGGTGTTCCCGCCGATGGTCATCTCGATGATCGCGGTCGGCGAGCAGACCGGCGGCCTGGACGAGATGCTGACCAAGATCGCCGACTTCTACGACGCCGAGGTCGACGTCGCGGTGAGCGCGCTGCTCTCCCTCATGGAGCCGATCATGATCGTGGTGCTCGGCGTCATCGTGGGCGGCATGGTGGTGGCGATGTACTTGCCGATCTTCGACATGGTGAACGCCGTCCAGTGAGCGGCGGACCCCTTCCACCCGAAAGGCTTCTCATGCCACGCTCGATCCTGGCACCCTGCGCGCTGCTCGCGTCCGCCCTCGTGGCCGCGGCTCCTGCCGCGGCGCAACAGCCCGCCCGCCGCCACGCGGTGGAGCTCACCCTGGCGGGCGGGTATTTCCAGCCGACCGGCAACGTGGGCTTCGACGCCGCGTCCAACATCGCCCTCAAGCGGCGGCCGGCCTGGGAAGCGGGCGGCCACCTCAGTCTTTACCCGAGCAATGGCCGGGTGGGCCTCGACCTCTCCGGCGGGTTCGCTGCCGAGCGGGTGCTGCAGTACGGCGTGGGATTCAAGGTTCCCCGGAACACCTCCCTGGTGTACGGAACCGCGAAACTGCTCCTGGGCCGCAGTCCGCGTCGCTCCGGTATCTCCTATATGGTCGGGGGAGGGCTGGGGTTCATGCACCGCCAGAACGGCGTGCTGAACCCGGCGGTTTCCACGACCAATCTCGGCGGAGCCACCAGCCTGATGCTCCGCCTTCCCATCGACAACCAGGTGGCGCTCCGGTTCGATGCCGATGACCTGATCTACAGCGCCGATTTCGGGCTGGGCAAGAAGGTCCGCAACGACTTCGTTGTCACCGGCGGGCTCAGCATCGCCTGGTAACCCCGCTGTGAAGCGGTTCGGTTCCCGGCGCCCGGCCACGACGGCCGGGCGCCGTGTTTTGGATCCGGGGGGTTGACATAGGGGGGAGGGGTATATTACCCTCCTGCGATGACCCTAGACCGGTGGCTGGTACTACTCGGTGGGATCGCCGCTATCGGCTGGGTGATCTGGTATTTCCTGCTGTCGTCCCGCTCCTCCGACACCGCCAGCGCGGCGGACTCGGGCGTCCAGGAGGCGGTGATCGTCATTCGAGGCGGGTACGACCCCGCCGAGATTCGAGTGCGGGCCGGCCAGCCGGTGCGCCTGGTGTTCGATCGACAGGAGGACAATCCCTGCTCCGAGGAGCTGGTGCTTGCCGACTTCCGGATCCGCCGGTTCCTCCCGGCGCACCAGAGGACGGTGGTGCAGTTCACGCCGGAGGCGCCGGGAACCCACGAATTCACCTGCGGAATGGGGATGCTTCACGGAAGGGTGGTTGTCCAGTGAACTCACAGCTCACCTTCCCGGTTACCGGAATGAGCTGCGCCGCTTGCCAGGCGAGAGTGCAGCACGCGCTCGAAACCGCTCCGGGTGTCGAGCGCGCGGCCGTCAACCTGCTCCTCAATTCCGCCACCGTCGCGTTCGATGCCGGCGTCACGACTCCCGAGCGTCTGGTCGAGGTGGTTCGGCGAACCGGCTATGGAGCCCAGATTCCGGCGCCGGCGGCCGACCTGGGAGCGGAGGAGGCGGCGCGCGACCGGGCCGCCCTCGCTGAATACACCAGTCTCCGCGCCAGGGCGCTGGTGAGCCTCGCGATCGGGCTCGCAACCATGGGGGCATCGATGGCCCTCCCCCCCGCCGCGGGCGGCCCGGCGGCGTGGGGGTTCCTCCTAGTTACCACGCTCGTGATGGTATGGGCCGGCCGGCAGTTCTACACCCGCGCCTGGACCGCCCTGCGGCACCGCGCCGCCGACATGAACAGCCTGATCGCGCTGGGCACCGGCGCGGCGTACCTCTTCTCGCTGGTCGCGACGGTGGCGCCGGGGCTCTTTCTCCGGCATGGCGTGGCGCCCGCCCTCTACTACGAGGCAGTGATCATCATCCTGGCTCTCGTGCTGCTGGGCAACACCCTTGAGGCCCGGGCCAAGCGGCAGACCTCCGCCGCGCTCCGTGCGCTGACCCGGCTGCAGCCGGATGTCGTTCGGGTGTTGCGGGGAGAGACCGAGGTCTCGCTGCCGCTGTCGGAAGTCCGGGTCGGCGACATCGTGCTGGTGGGCCCCGGGGAGCGGGTGCCGGTGGACGGGGTGGTTGTCCAGGGCAGCAGCGCGGTGGACGAGTCGATGCTCACCGGAGAGTCGCTCCCGGTGGCCAAGACCCTGGGCGGCTCGGTGGTCGGGGGTACGCTGAACCGTACCGGCGCATTCCGCGCCCGCGCGACCACCCTGGGAGCCGCGAGCGTCCTGGCCCGGATCGTCCAGTTGCTGCGTGACGCCCAGAGCTCGCGGGCGCCGCTGCAGCGCCTCGCCGACCGGATCAGCCGGGTGTTCGTGCCAGTGGTCGTCTCGCTCTCGATCGCCACGTTCGTGGCCTGGTACCTGCTGGCCGGTAACGCGTCGCTGGTGCGCGGCGTCGCGGCCGCGGTTGCGGTCCTGGTCATCGCCTGTCCCTGCGCCATGGGCCTGGCCGTCCCCACCGCGATGATGGTGGCCACCGGCCGAGGGGCGGAGCTGGGCCTCCTCATCAAGGGAGGGGAGGCGCTGGAGCGCGCCGCACGGATCGATACCGTGGTCCTCGACAAGACCGGCACGGTCACCGAAGGGAACGCGGCGCTCATCGACGTGATTCCCGTGGGGAGCCGGACCGAGGCAGGGCTGCTGGCCGAACTGGCCAGTCTCGAGGCGGTATCCGAACATCCGCTGGCCGATGCCATCGTGGCCGGAGCCAGGGCCCGGGGCCTTTCGCTCCTCCCGGTCGAGGGGTTCACCGCGCTCCCCGGGATGGGGGCGTTCGGCACGGTAGCCGGTTCGGTGGTGGGCGCCGGAAACGCCGCCCTGATGGCGGAGCTGAGTGTGGATCCCGCGCCCGTCAGCGCCGCCGCCGCATGCCTCGCCGATCTGGGGCGGACCCCGGTGTTCGTGGCGGTGGACGGCGCCCTGGCGGGGCTGGTGGCGGTGGCCGATCCGATCAAGCCCGGCTCCCGCGCCGCGGTGGAGTCGTTCGGCCGTCTGGGCCTCGAGGTGATTCTCCTGAGCGGCGACAACCGCCACACCGCCGAGGCAATCGCCCGGCAGGCCGGCATCGGCCGGGTGGTGGCCGAGGTGCGGCCAGAGGGGAAGGTGGCGGAGATCCGCCGCCTGCAGGCCGCGGGGCACGTGGTGGCCATGGTGGGTGACGGGATCAACGACGCGCCGGCGCTTGCGCAGGCGGACGTGGGCGTCGCGATGGGCGCCGGCGCCGACGTCACCGCCGAGGCGGGGGACATCGTGCTGATGCGGCCCGATCTCAGCGGCGTGGCGGATGCCACCCGGCTGGCCCGCCGCACTATTCGCACCATGCGGCAGAATCTGTTCTGGGCCTTCGTCTACAATGTGATCGGTATTCCGGTGGCCGCCGGCGTGCTCTATCCGGCGTTCGGAATTCTGCTCAGCCCGGTGATCGCCAGCGGCGCGATGGCGATGAGCTCGGTGAGCGTGGTGATGAACTCGCTGCGATTGCGGCGCTTCATCTAGGGCCCCGGCGCCCAACCGCCGGCCAGCGCGGCCGTCAAGCAGCAGTACCTGAGGAGAACCCCGATGACCGAGAAGGCCGCCTCCGCCCATTGCGGCTGCGACGCCGCCGACGAATCCCGCAAGGCATTCGGTGTCGATCCCGACAGCAAGGACCGCAACCTCAAGAGACTGCGGCGCATCGAGGGACAACTCCGCGGCCTGCAGAAGATGGTGGCCGAAGATCGCTACTGCGCCGACATCATGGTGCAGATCGCGTCGGCGCACGAAGCGCTGCGGGCGGTGGGCCGGGAGCTGATGCGCAACCACCTCCGCCACTGCGTGTCGCACGCCGTCAAGGCCGGTGGCGCCCAGGCCGAGGCGACCTACGACGAGCTGCTCGACCTGATCTACACCACCTCCCGATGAGCGCCGCCCTCGGCGTACTCCAGATCGGCGCCCGTTCCGGCGGCCACCTCCGCCGCCGGGAGGCCGGGTATCTCCCGCTCCCGAGCGATGTCCGGGTCGACGACCGGATCATCCGGCAGTACGGGCTGCGGGTCGGCGACGACGTGGTCGGGGAAACCCGGAACGGCAAGGGGGGTTCGGCGCTCGACCGGGTCGCCACCATCAACGGCCGCCCCGCCGCGGAGTTGCGCGAGCGACCCGAGTTCCAGCGACTCGCCGCGATCCATCCCGACGAGGTCCTCCGGCTGGAGTGCGACCTGGTCCGCCAGGGCCAGCCGGATCAGACCAACCGCATCATCGATCTCCTCTGTCCGTTCGGGAAAGGCCAGCGCGCGATGATCGTGGCTCCGGCCAAGGCCGGAAAGACCATGGTGCTCCAGGCCATCGCCCAGGGGGTGAGCACCAACTATCCCGCGGCCGCGCTGTTCATTCTGCTGGTGGACGAACGGCCCGAGGAGGTCTTCGAGATCGAATCAGCCGGATTCGGCGAAGTGATCGCGTCGAGTTTCGACAATCCCCCATCGCAGCATGTGGCCGTGGCGGAGCTGCTGCTCGAGCGGGCCCGCCGCCGGGTGGAGCTGGGGCAGGACGCGGTGCTGATCGTGGATTCGCTCACCCGGCTCGCGCGGGCCTACAATGCGGTCGAGAAGGGGACCGGGCGAACCCTGTCCGGGGGGCTCGACGCCCAGGCGATGGAAAAGCCCAAGCGGTTCTTCGGGAGCGCGAGGAAGGTGGCGCCCGCGCAGGGGGGCGGTTCGCTCACCATCATCGCGACCGCGCTGGTGGACACCGGGAGCAAGATGGATCAGCTGATCTTCGAAGAGTTCAAGGGGACCGGCAACAGCGAGCTGGTGCTGAGCCGGGAGCTCGCCGAACGGCGGGTGTTTCCGGCCATCGACCTGGTGGCGAGCGGAACCCGCAAGGAGGAGCTGCTGCTTTCCGGCGACGCGCTGACCGTCTCGAACCGGCTCCGGCAACGCATCGGGCGGATGACGCCGCTCGACGCCATGCAGAGTTTGCTGGGCGACCTCCGCCGCCACCCCAGCAACGCCGCGCTCGTCGGATCGCTGAGTCAAGCATAGATTTCGCCATGCGGCTTCCGGTTCTCGCTCTGCTCCTGGGCTCGCCGGCCCTGACGGCGGCCCAGGGGCCACCCGCCGCCGGTCCCGCCGCTCCATCCCCGGTTCCTTTTGCCGCCCGCCCGACCGCGCAAGCGGTGCGGGTGGACAGCGGCCCGCGCTTCGACGGAACGCTCGACGACCCGCTCTGGGCCCGGGCGCCGGTCCTGACCTCGTTCGTTCAGCACGAACCATTCGATGGGCGGCCCGCCAGCGAGCGGACCGAGGTGCGGATTCTGTTCGACGCCCAGGCGATCTACATCGGCGCACGCCTCTTCGATTCCGATCCCGCCGGGATCGTGCGCGGCGAGGTCCGCCGCGACGCCAATCTCGCCGATCAGGACGCCTTCATCATCGTCCTCGACACCTACCTCGACCGGCAGAACGCGTTCGTGTTCGGCACCACGCCGGCCGGGATCGAGCACGACGGCCAGGTCACCAAGGAGGGCGAGGGCGGATTCGGCGGCCCCACCAGCACACCGCCGAGTGGGCAGAGCGGCGCTCCGAACCTCAACTGGGACGGCACCTGGAAGGTGCTTACCACGGTGGACTCCGCCGGTTGGACCGCGGTCTTCCGGATTCCCTTCGAAACCCTCCGCTACGCCGGCGGTAAGACCCAGAGCTGGGGGCTCAACCTGGCGCGCTACATCCGCCGGAGAAACGAGGAGGACTTCTGGGCCCCGGTGGGGCGGCAGTACTCGCTCTACCGCGTTTCGCTGGCGGGGACGCTGGAGGCCGTCGAGCCTCCGGCCCGCCGCGTGGCGCTGGTCACTCCCTACGCGCTCGGCACCGTCCGGCGCGACTTCGTCAACGCCACCGCCGCGGACGCCTCCGCCCAGTTCGGCGGCGATGCCAAGCTGGGCGTTACGCCGAGCCTGACCCTGGACCTCACCTACAACACCGATTTCGCCCAGGTCGAGGTGGACGAACAGCAGATCAACCTCACCCGGTACAATCTTTTCTTTCCCGAGAAGCGGCCGTTCTTTCTGGAGAACGCCGGCACCTTCGCGGTCGGGACGCCCCAGTCGGTCGAGCTGTTCTTCAGCCGGCGGATCGGGATCGGGGCGGCGAGCCAGCCGGTCCCGCTCTTCGGGGGCGGGCGCCTGACCGGCAAAGCCGGCGGGTTCACGGTGGGTCTCCTCGACATCCAGGCGGATCGGGTTCCGGTGGGGGCCGCCGCCGCGACACCGCCCGACAACTACGCGGTGGGGCGGGTGCTCCACGAGCTGCCCAACCACTCCCGGATCGGCGCGATCGCGGTGAGCCGGCTCAACACCGACAGCTCGGGCGACTACAACATCACGCTGGGCGCCGACTCGCGGATCGGAATCGGCGACAAAGTGTCCATCGACGCGTGGGCCGCCCATACCGAAACACCAAGCCGGACCGGCGCTTCCAACGCGGTGAACCTCACCGGGAGCTACACCACCCGGAAGTGGGAGCTCGGCCTCGGCGCCCGGAGCGTGACGGCGGATTTCGACCCCGAAGTCGGATACCTCGAACGGCCGGCGTTCCGGTACTACACCTTCCGGATCCTCCGCCACCTCCGCACTCCGCGGATTTCCTGGTTTCGGGAGACCCGCCCCCACATCACCTTCCGGCAGTACGACGACCCGGAGGGGCGGCCGCAGAGCCGGCTGATACACATCGACAGCCATTTCCTGTTCGCGAACGGGGCGTTCTTCGAGGCGCCGGGACTCAACTTCACCCGGGAGGCGCTGCAGGCGCCCTTCGCCATCGCGGAGAAGGTGACCCTGCAGCCGGGGATTTACGACTGGTTCGAATTTGTCTCCAACTTCAACACCAACCTGAGCGCGCCGCTCTCGGTCGGCGGAACCGCCACCATCGGCGGCTTCTACACCGGCCATCACACCGGCCTCGCGAGCAATTTCACCCTGCGACCGAATGAAAAGTTCAACGCGGCGGTGCGGGTCAACTACGAGAACGTGCATCTGGCGGAGGGAAACTTCGAGAGGGTCCTGCTCGGGCTCAAGCTGGCCTATGCCTTCACCCCCAGCATCTATCTCCAGTCACTGACCCAGTACAACAACCAGAACCGGAGTTTTTCGGCCAACGTGCGCTTCGGGTGGCTGGGACCCGCAGGCACCGGTCTGTTCGTCGTGTTCAACGAGGGGCGCCAGACCGGCAGCGACGCCCGGCCGCTCGACCGGGCGTTCGTGCTGAAGTTTACCAGGCAGTTCGATCTGGGACGCTAGCGTCCCCGATGCGCTAGTTCCGGTTCTTGTCGATGTGCAGGGCGGCGCCGATCGAGTCGGCCAGGAGCCGCACCAGATTGTGGCCGTGGCGGTCGCGCACGTTGAGGTTGACGCCGTTGTGGTCGGCCCGGAAGTTCACCAGGGCGCGGCCCTGGTCGTCTCGCACCGAGATCACCGCGCCGTTCGAATCGGCCTGCAGATCGAAGGTGCCCCGCTGCGAGCCGCTCACCCGATCCATCACATCGAAGCTCCCTTTGGCGGTCACGCCGCCGCGGCCGGTGCGGGCCAGGCTGGCATCGAGGCTCCGGAGCTCGCCGTTCTGCCAGCGGTCGACATCGCGCTGCGGCAGGTACAAGGGGCGGGCGATCGCGCCTGGATTGAAGGTCACTTCGCCCATCTTGACCCACCCGTCGCCCAGCTCCGCGGAGGCGGCGCAACGGAATCCGGAACCGTCGCCGAGGTGCCGCAGGTCGTCGACCGCAAGGGTGCAGTCCCGAACGGCGTCCAGGTCGGCGGCGTCGTTCAGCGCAACCCGTATGCCGACCTTCCCGGGATCGTTGCGGCCGGTGCGCTGGAGGTCGAGCCCGGTGATCTCGCCGATGCGGCGGCCGTCGAGCCGGAAGCGGAGATTTCCGAGCTGGAGTGGCAGGCGGCTCCCGACCGTGCCGAGCAGACTCCGGACCTCGGCTTTACCCTTCCGGACCCCGACCATGGCGGTCATGCCGAGGCCAAAGACGAGGAGCGCGCCGATGGTTATGCGGACCCAGTATCGGTTCATGGAGGCCTCCCGTGAGACGGTAAAGCGGTGACGTTGCAACTCGATACGTTCGCCCGGATGGCTTTGTTTCAGTTTGCTTGCTCCCCATAGGAGGGGACCCTAATTTGACGGCGATTTCCGACTCGGGGTCGCGGTGGTGAGGCGTGGCGGGTGGCTCGGGTGGCGCGCGGCTATCGCCCTGTTTGCCATGGGGATGCCTGCCGCCTGTACCATCGAACAGCGCCCGCCGCGCACCTCCGGCGGTGGCGCCGAGCCGGTGCTCCGGGTGCCTCCCGATTCGGAGATTCCGGGCGGGACGCTGGGTGCGGCAATTCGGCGGGGCCGGGCGTTACTCGCCCACACCCCCGACAGCCTGCCTTCTCACGTCGGTAGCGCGCTGCGCTGCTTCAGCTGTCACCTTCGTGACGGAACCCAGGGGTGGGCCCTCCCGCTCGTGGGGGTGTACTCGCGCTTCCCGCAGTACCGCCCCCGCAATGGCCTGGTGAACCTGCTCGAGGATCGCATCAACGACTGTTTCGAGCGGAGCCTGAGCGGGCGGGCGTTGCCGAGGGACGGACGGGAGATGCGGGAGATCGTGGCCTACCTCGCGTTTATTTCCCGGGGGATTGCGCCGCCGGGGGAGGTGGCCGGGGTGGGCCTCCACACCCTCACACCACTCGCGGCGGACACCGCCCGGGGGCGGGCCGTGTACAGTACGGTCTGCACCAGGTGCCACGGTGGGGCGGGAGAGGGTACCGGGCTGGCGCCGCCCCTCTGGGGGGCCCGATCCTTCAATATCGGGGCAGGGATGGCCCGGCTCCGCACCGCCGCCGCGTTCATCCGGGACAACATGCCCAACGACCGCGCGGTGATCCTGACCGACCAGCAGGCGTTCGACGTTGCGGGTTACCTTGTCTCCAAGCCGCGGCCGGATTTCCCGGGAAAAGCCAACGACTGGCCCAATGGCGATCCGCCGCCCGATGTGAGCTACCCGACCCGCTCGGCGCCCCGAAAGGGCCCGCCGCGGGCCAAGCCCTGAGATTCACTTCTACCGTACGGAGGCGTTTCCATGCATCCCTTCGAGTCCACTCCCCGCCGTGGGTTTCTCGCTCGTCTGGCAGGGGCGGCTGCCGGCGTCACCGCGCTGGGCGCCTTCGAGACACCGCTGATCGGCCGGCAGGGTCAGGCCTCCGCCAACGACGCCTGGCTCACCAAGCTCACCGGCCGGCATCGCTGCCTGTTCGATGCACCGCTTCACGGGGATGGCCTCCCCCTGATCCATATGTTGAATTACATCACCACCTATAAGAGCGCCTACGGCGAAGCCTCCGAAACGGTGAACGCGGTCGGGACCTTCTATGGGGCGCCGGGCCTGCCGGCCAGCATGCCGCTGGCGTGGAACGACGCCATGTGGGCCAAGTACAAGATCGGGGAGCTGCTCAAGCTCACCGACCCCGACACCAAGGCGCCGACCAAGCGGAACATGTTCTTCCGTCCCAAGGCGGGGGATCCGGTGCTGTTCGGGGGAGCTGTGGCTGCCGCGGGGATCGAGAATCTGCAGAAGATGGGTGCCATGTTCCTGATGTGTAACAACGCCTTCATGGCGTGGATGGGGTTCCTGTCGGGGAGCGGCACCAAGGGGAACGCCGCGGCGATCGAAAAGGACATCCGGGCCAATCTGCTGCCGGGAGTCATTACCGTGCCGGCGATGGTCATTGCGATCGAGAAGGCGCAGGGGAAGGGGATCGCGTACAACCGGCAGTAACGCGAAGGGAGTAGCGGGCGGCGCGC
>JBGPEJ010000091.1:0-11305 GCA_041482775.1 Gemmatimonadota bacterium
CCGGCCGAACGGGATCACCGACACCGTCACCGTGACCAAGGACATCTTCGCGGAGCAGATCCGCACCCAGCTCTACAATCCGTTCAAGGCAGCCAACCTTCCCTACGTCGTTTCCCAGGGGGCCGCGGGGGACTTCCTGCCCTTCGCGGAAACGGTGGTGCCGGGGCGGACGCAGCAGCCCGCGGACGGGATTGCCATCGGGCACTTCCTCGCCATCACCTGCACCGAGGACCTCCCCCGGATCACCGAGAACGAGGTGGCGGGGGAGACCGCCGGCACCTTCCTGGGTGACTACCGCGTCAGACAGCAGCAGCGGGCCTGCGCGGAGTGGCCCCGGGCGCGGCTCTCACCCGGCCACTTCACCGCGGCGGTTCGGGACGTGCCGACGCTGTTCATTTCCGGCGATGCCGACCCGGTGACGCCACCGCGGTGGGCCGAGGCGGCGGCGAAGTATCTGCCCAACAGCATTTCGCTGGTGTGGCATGGCGGCGGCCACGTTCCGCTCAACAATCCCTGCGCCGAGCGGATTGCGGCCCGGTTCATTGCGACGGCCTCTCCCCGCGGCCTCGATACGGCGTGCATCGCCGATTTCCGGCGGCCACCGTTCGTCGTCCACTGAGAGACATCTCTCACCGAATCTCGATGGTGGAGACGTCGCCCTCGTACTTGCTGATGGTGAAATAGAGCCGCCGGCCGTCGGTGAACCAATCCGCCCGGACGCTCGCACGGCTGGCATCCCGCGGACGCACCAGAGTCGTCGGTGCTCCGCCCTCCGGTGAGAGGCTCACCAGACTCAGCCGCCCGTCGGGCTCCCGCAGCCGGAAGTAGATCCGGCCATCCCGTGCCCAGACGACTTGCCGGGTTCCCTGCTGGAAGGATCGGGGAACCGGCAGGATCGGGCGAACGGTCCGATCGGGGAGGCTGATTACCGCGAGGCTGCTGTCGTGCAGCGCGGCCAGTCGATTCCCGGTGGGGGACCATGCCGGGTTGGCCGTGTTCGGAAGGATGAGCTCCGGGGTCCCCCAGTTCCCCTGGGCATCCCGCGAGACGATGCCAAGCCAGATCCTCGCCGCCGAGTCGGCGTAGTACGCGACCGACCGTCCGTCGGGAGACCAGGTCCCGGAGTACTCCTCGATGGGTGAGTGGGTAACCCGCCGGAGGTTGGTCCCGTCGATGCCCATCACCCAGAGGTCGCGGTTGCCGGTGCGGAGCGAGTGAAAGAGGAGCTCTCTGCCGTCCGGGGAGATCGCCGCCGAATAGTCATTCGCCGAATCCGTGGTGAGCGGTTCCGGCTCCGCACCGGTTTGGTCGAGCCGTACGCGGTAAATGTCTGAGTTGCCCCGCCGATCGGAGTCGTAGACCAGCCAGCGGCCGTCGGGGGAGACCTGCGCCCGCTCGATGACCTGGGCTCCCGTGGTCACCGGGACCGCGCCATCGTCCGTGATCGTGGCGCCCGGGTGGAGCGGCAACATCCAGACGTTGGCCTCCCGGGTGAGCGTCGAGAAGGCGAGAGTTCGTCCATCGCGCGACAGCGCGATGGTGTGCGCATTGAGCCCGGTAGTGAGCCGCTGCGCGGGTTCGGACGGATGGCCCGAGGAGGCCAGGCGGATGCGGTAGACGTCCTTGGCGCCATCGCGGCTGGAGATGAAATAGAGCGTCCGGCTGTCCGGGCCCCACGTGGGGCTCAAGTTGAGCGCGGTGCGGGGAGCGATCGTGTCCACCCGTCCCCCCTCAGGTGGCATTACCAGGACCATGCTGGGCGCCGTATTCGCAAGTCCGGTGACCCCGTGCCAGGTCCGGTTGTCGCTCTCCACGAAGGCAATCAAGCGCCCATCGGGCGACCAGCTCATTGCGTACGGGTCGGTCCCGACATACAACGGCTTCGCTGCCGAACCGGGCGACGGCACCACGAAGATCGTCCCACCCAGATCGTAGGCGAATCGGGTGCCGTCCGGCGCCCACTCGGCGCTGGCGATGGCGTCGTCCGTCTCCAGCTCGACCATCGGGCGGGCCGGTGGCCCCAGCGCCGAAACCCGGCTCACCCGCCGGATTCGCCCTTCATTGGTCACGAACAGCAGCTCGTTTCCGCCCGGAGCCCAGCGGGGGGAGCCGTGTCGGCCGGGCAGCCCCGCGGTGAGATCGATGGCCGGCCCCCCGCTCACCTGTCGCACCAGCACCTGCGACTGAAAGTACGGTCCCGCGGTATAGGCGATGAATCGGCCGTCGGGAGAAACCACCGGTTCGGTCTCCAGGCCGGGGGCGTCGGTAATCCGGGTCTGTCGGCCCAGAGCCGGCAGCGCCGAATCACGCGACCGAACCAGTAACCCCACCGCGACCACGATTACCGCAAGCGCAGCCAGCCCAACGGTCCAGAGTCGGCGAGGCCGGGCGGCAGCGGGCACCGGCTGGGTATGCACCGGCGTCGTTCCACCGCCGGGCGTGGCGAGCAGCTCGAGCTGTGCCAGCAACTCGCCCGCAGTCTGCCAGCGGTCGGCCGGCTTTTTCTCCAGGCATCGCATGATCGTCGCGGCCAGCGCCGGTGGAACCGCAGCCCGATGATCGGTTACCGGCTTGGGAGCTTCGGTGAGGTGGGCGGTGAGCACCATCTGGGGACTCGACCCGGTGAAGGGCGGCTGCCCGGTGAGCAACTCGTACCCCACCGCCCCGAGCGCGTAGATGTCGGCGCGGTGGTCGGTATGCGCATCGGCCGCCGCCTGCTCCGGCGACATGTAGGCCGGCGTTCCCAGCGCGATCCCCACCGTGGTGAGCTTCTGCCGGCCGGTCGCTTCGTGCAGTGCCTTTGCCACGCCGAAATCGGTGATTAAGGCGTGGCGACCGGAGAGCATGATGTTCTCCGGCTTGATGTCACGATGCACCACCCCGTGGACGTGGGCGTAGGCGAGCCCGTCGGTCACCTCCCTCAAGATCCGCACCGCCTCGGCCCAGGGCAGCTCCCCCTCGCGGGTGATTTTTTCACGGAGGGACTCTCCGTCCACGTACGGCATGACATAGTAGAGGAATCCACCGGATTCCCCGGAGTCGTGGAGCGGCAGGATGTGCGGGTGGGTGAGCCGAGCCGCGATCTGGATTTCCAGGAGGAAGCGCTGCGGGCCGAGGGTCGCGGCAAGCTCCGGGCGGAGCACCTTGATCGCCACCTCCCGGTCGTGGCGGAGGTCGTGGGCAAGGTAGACGGTCGCCATGCCGCCCTGCCCGAGCTCACGCTCAAGGCGGTAGCGATCCCCGATGGCGCTTCGGAGTCGGTCGAGTAGCTCAGCCACCCGTGACCTGCCTTCCGGGATCTCCCTCCGGCGAGATGAGCGCCGACAGGCCGCTCGACGAGCCCAGGTGAGAGGCCCGAATATGCGCCCCTCGGGGATGAGAGGCCAGAGCGCGCAAGTCCCCGGGTGTGGGGGTAATGGGGTGGAGTGTGAGGAAAAGGACCGGGACCGGGGCTGAGCGGAAGCGAGCCCCCGGTCTTCTTGTGTCGGCTGGGCTCGGCGTCAGCTAACCGTCGTGCCCTGCTGCCCGGGAGTCAATATCGAAATCACCCCGGTCCACTGGCAGTGGCACTGGCAGGTCTGATTGAGCACCGGAACGTTGCTCGCTCTCACGGTGGGCGAGCCGGGAATCCAGGGCGTGACGATGACCGGGATGCACAGTGGCGGCGGCTTGTTGGGGCCCGCTCCGGGATTGGCGGGGGAGGAGCACAGGCCGAACGGCCGGATGTTCTGGATCGCCTTGTTGTCCGCGGTCGTGGCAATCGGGAGGCCGCCGGCGATGGGCCCCCCGGCGCCCGGCACGAGCAACGTACTGGTGGCCGACCCCATCGAGCAGCGCAGCAGCGCTCCCGAAACGACGAGATTTGCCATGGCGGCCCTCAGTTGAGCGCGATGGTGGCGCCCTTGATCGTGGTGGCGGCTGATCCCCATACATCGGCCGTACCACCCGCCCGGAGGGACATGTTGGAGCCCACCCTGACCCCGAAGCCGGCCCCCGCGTCGATGTTGATGTCCCTATTGCCGCGCAGTGAGAGGTTGCCTAACGAATCCTTCGTGAATGCCACTTGGCTCGCAAGCTGGGCCTCGAGTGCCGCGATCCGGCGCTGGAGATCGGCGACGTCGGGGGCCTGGGGGGCGAGACTCCGCACCGAGATGGGCTCCTTGAGCGGAACCCGGGTGATCTGGGCATTGGCTCGGCGGCCGACCCACGGGATCATGGTGGCGACGAGGGCGAGGATCGCTTCCTTCCGGCCGATATGCATGGGAACCTCCCGGGGGGGTTCCGCCAAGCTAGCATTCGGGGCGAGATTTCCCAAACCTCCGTCTGTTGTCTTGCGCTCTTTCGGTTATGCCCCGGCCGAGCGTACGTTGTATAGTGTCGGCGGCACCTTCACGAGCACCCGCCGATGCCCGTCACAGCCAAACTTTCCCTTGCGTTCTATGAGAAACTCGGGGAAAGCGTAGCGAATGAGCTCGTGGATTGGTTTAATGCGGTGGACGCTACCTATCGCGCCGATCTTCGGGAGCTGAACGAGCTCAATTTCGCGCGCTTTGATGCGAAGGTGGAGCAGCGGCTAGCGGCGCTCGAAGCGAGGTTGGACGCCAAGATCGACCGCCTCGCCACCGCCGTCGAAGGCAGGCTCGACAGCCAGGTCGCGGCGCACGCCTTCGCCCAGATTGATGCCCGGCTCGACCGGATGAAGGCCGAGTTTGACGCCTCCTTACAGAAAGGGCTTCGCAAGCAGATGGGCTGGATGATCCTGGGATGGATCACCGTGCTCGCCGCCATCATCGCACGCTAGACTGAGCCGTAGCCCCGCCTCCTCCCCTTACCTGCAGTCACTCACCCCCGGATCCCGGTCTCGCGGATCCCGCGCCGGCAAGCTCCCGTCCAGCCTCAGCTCGTAGCTGTCCTGTACCTGGTTCCCGTCGTAGCGGATCGACTGCCGGATTATGGCGGGCCGGGTCTTGCCGCTCGTGAGGCTGTACCAGTTGTTGGTGGACTCGGTGTAGACCGGGCCGCAGCGCACCAGCCGCACCGCAACGCCCTTCTCGTACACCACGCCCAGCATGTGCTCGCCGCGCGGATGCATCCCCTGCTCGTCCAGGGTGATCACCTTGACCTGGGTGGCGCTTCCGGTCGCCAGCAGGGAGAACTTCCGCCCCGCCAGGGCCACCTGCCCGGTCTGCTGCATCGGACTGAGGTCCCCCGGAGAAGGACTCCCCTTCACCGGCCCCGGATTCCAGGTGATTTCCGCCGACAACCCCGCCAGCGCCTTCCAGTCGTAGAGCGCCGCCCCGCCGCCTGGCGCCAGCAACGCCACGACGGTCTGCGCCAGTAGCTCGTGCGGTTTGGACGTGGACACCGCCTTCCGCTCGGCGCCCGCCCCGCACTGCTCGCTGTACATGGCCAGTTGGTTGGGCTGCAGCTGCGGCAGCTCCTCGCTCCGGGACACGGTGAAGCCTTCGCTGGGCTTAGCCCCTCGAACCACCTGGATCGACAGGAACCCGGGGGTGAGCTTGGCGCCTTTCAGCCGATACCAGTTGGTACTCCCGCCCCCGCCCCCGCCGGCGACCGGGCAGCGGGCCAGCTCCGCAGTCAGCCCCGCCTGCTTCACGGCGGCCAGCACCGCGTCCCCACCCATGGGTGCTGTCCCGTTCCGGACATAGAGATTGCTGACGATGGTGCGCGCCCCCGTGGCGATCACCACCATAGTTCGGCCGCCGAGGACCGCGGTGCCCTGGCGGACCGAGCAGGCGCCGTCGGGCAGGCAGTGGTCGAGCGACCGGGGCGGCAGCGGCGCCCACTTGATGACAGGCAGCTTCTCCAGCCCCGTCCAATCGGTGGAGGTATTGAAGCCCAGGTACGCCTTAACGATCCCGGCCAGTTCCTCTTCCGGTTTGCGGCCGGCCTGGAAGGCGGAGAGCAGCGCGATGGCACCGAAGGCCACGGCTGCGACCCCGCCGGACAAGCTGATTCTCATGGGGCTCATGGGGGCTCCTGATCGGGACGTTGATTCCATACCCCATTGCGCCGAAAGCGGCTGCCGGCCGTCATCGGACCCTGGGCCTCGGCAGGAGGCGCAGAGGCCCCGCCAAGAACAAGCACAGATGGGACTGCTATTGCCGAAGTAGCACACATATGCTACTGTCGAAACGCGGGTTCCCACTCGGAAGGGGAGGCGCCATGGTCCGTGAGGTCAAGCTCCGCCAGGTCGGAGGATCGGTGGGGGCCACCTTGCCCAAGGACATGGCCGACCGCCTGAATCTGGCGGTCGGGGATCGGGTGCTCGTGGTCGAGACCGAGCAGGGGATCCTGCTGAGCCCCTACGACCCCATGGTCGAGAAGGCCCTGGCCCTCGCCGTCAAAACGGCCAAGAGGTACCGAAACGCCCTGCGGCAGCTCTCCAGGTAGCTGGTGGCGGAGCCGCGGTGGGTCGAGCGCCTGGTGGTGGACGCCATCCATTTCGACCAGCTCCGTGAACATGGGGGCTTGGCGGGGATCCGGGACGAAAATGCCCTGGAAGCGGCGCTGGCGCGACCGCGGCAGAAGTGGCACTACCAGCCGAAGACCGGCCTCCCGGCGCTGGCGGCCGCCTATGGCTTTGGCCTGAGCGGCAGCCACCCCTACCGGGATGGCAACAAACGGGTGGCGTTCGTGGTGATGGTGGTGTTCCTCGAGCTCAATCGCTGGCGCTTCGAGGCGGAGGAGACCGAGGTGGTTGGGGCGATGGTGGCCCTGGCGGACGGAAGCTTGGCCGAGAAGGGGCTCGCGGCGTGGTTGCGAGCCCACTCGACCAGGCGTCGCGCCAGCGACGCGGGCTAGCGCCCTGGCTAGTCCGCCCGGATCGCCTCCAGCGGCGCCACCCGCGCCGCGCGTCGGGCCGGGATGTATCCGGCGCCGGCAGCGCTCGCCGCGAGCACCGCGATGGCGAACCCTATAGACGGCGGATCCAGCAGCTTGACCCCGAAGAGCTGGGCCTGCACCAGCCGCATGGCGAGCAGCGCCGCCGGAAGCCCCAGCAGCACCCCGCCCAGCACCAGCAGCATCGATTCGCGCAGTACCATGCGGGTTACGTCGCCCGGTTCGGCGCCCAGCGCCATCCGGAGCCCGAACTCGGTAGTCCGCCGCGTGGTGGAGTGGGCCATGACCCCGTAGAGCCCCACCGCCGCCAGGATGAGCGCCAGCCCGCCGAAGAAGGTGACCACTTTCACCACCAGCCGGTCCTGGCTGATCGCGTCCCGGGTCAGGTCCGCCAGCGGGTCCACCCCGGTCAGAATGAGCGACGGGTCCGCCGAGAGGATGGCGCGCCGGATCGGCAGGGTGAGCCGGGCGGGATCGCCGGTAACCCGCACCTGGAGCCGGAATCCGGTGGGAAGCTCGCTGATCTGCACCATCGGGAAATAGACCCGGCGGACCGGATCGTTCCGCACCGACGATTGCTCCACGTCCGCTACCACCCCCACGATTTCCCAGCTCGCGCTGTCCGAGGCGACGTGGCGGCCCAGCGGGCTGCCGGCGGGGAAGAAAAACCGGGCCGCGGTCTGATTGAAGACTACGACCTTGGCTCCCTTCTCGTTGTCCCGCTCCTCGAAGTCCCGGCCCTGCAGCAGATGGGCGCCGATGGTGCCGAAGTACCTGGCGCCCACGTCATCGTAGGCCACCAGGGTGTCCTCGTCGGCGCGGGCGGTGAATCCCTCGACTTGCAGCGAGGTGCCCGACTCTGTGCCGCTGAAGAGCCCGTTCTCCGACGCCGCGACCGAGGCGACACCGGGAACCCGCCCCACCCGCTCGGTCAGATCCCGGAGCAGGGCCGCGAGCCTGGGACCGGCATACCCGCTCCGCTGGGCGTCGATCGTGGCGATGACCAGCTCGTCGCGCGCCGCGCCGACGTCGGCGTTCTGCAGCCGCTGCATGCTCCGGAGCAGCATGCCGGTGCCCACCAGCAGGAGGAGCGAGAGCGCCACCTGCGCCACCACCAGCAGCTTGCCGAGGGCCGGCTTGCCGGGACGCCCGGTTCCTCCCGCCACGCTGCGACCCTGGGTGCGGAGTGCGGTGGCCAGCTCGACCCGGGTGGCTCGGAAGGCGGGAATCACCCCGAACAGCACCGCGGTGACCAGCGAGAGCAGGGCGGTGAACCCCAGCACTCGGCCATCCATATGTACCGCGAGCGGGATCGGCCGAGGCCCCCCGGCGGCGAGCTTGAGCAGCGCGGTGCTGCCCCAGAGCGCCACCAGTAGCCCCAGCGCGCCTCCCCCCACCGCCAGCAGGACGCTCTCGGTGAGCAACTGCTGGATCAAGCGGAGCCGCCCGGCACCCAGCGCCATGCGGAGACTCATCTCCCGGCCCCGCGCGACTGCCCGGGCCAGCATCAGGTTGGCGACGTTGGCGCACACCACCAGGAGCACCAGGGCCACCGCCACCATCAGGGTGAGCAGCGATTTTCCGTAGCTGCTGCGGTAGTAGGAAAAGCCCTTGGCCCCGGCCTCCACCCGCACCGGATCACCCTTGAGCTCCCGCTCGACGGCGCGGCGCTCGCCGGCGGGGCTGTGTTCGGTCAGCGAGCGGGCGGCCACCGCCCCGATGTCGCTCCGGGCCTGCGCCAACGTGGTGCCGGGCTTCAACCGTCCCATGAGCAGCAGCCAGCTGATCCCCCGGTCGGTGAGCCAGGTGGTATGGGGATTCACCGCCGGCTGCATCATCAGGGGAATCCAGATCTCGATGGTCTGCCCCACGATGTCGCCGGTGAAGCCGGGGGGTGTGACTCCGATGATGCTGAGCGGCGATCCGTTGACAGTGATGCTCCGGCCGATGGCGGCGCGGTCGCCGGCAAAGCGGCGGAGCCAGTAGCCGTGGCTGATCACCGCCACCGGATCGCGGCCGGGCGCCTGGTCTTCCTTCTCGGTAAAGACCCGCCCGGCGAAGGCCGGGATGCCCAGCACCGCGAAGTAGTTACCTGATACCAGCCGGCCGCGGGGATGCTCCGCCTCGCCGCCCGAGGGGCCGGCGGTGCCTCCCGCAGCAGGGATCAAGACGTCGAGCCGCGCGGTGCGGCCCGAGGCGTAGAGCTCGCTCAGCGACCGGTTCTGATCCCGGATGTCGGTAAAGAGCGGATAGGAGGCGAGGTTGGTGCGCGGGGTTCCCTGCGACATCGCCCCCGTACGGGACGGGTCTCCGATGGTGACCAGCGACTGGGGCTGGGCTACCGGGAGGCTCCGGAGCAGGAGCGCGTCGATCAGGGTGAACATCGCGGTGTTGGCGCCGATGCCGAGCGCCAGGATCAGCAGCAGGACCGCGGTGAAACCCTTGTTCTTGCGGAGGGTCCGGACGCCGTAGGCGACATCCTGCCGGAGATTTGCCAGGTGATTCGCCCGCGTCATGGCCCGCTCCCGCTGGTGGTTGATGGTGAGGCACTGGGCCCGCACCGAGGCGAGGTCGCCGAACTGGCGGAGTGCCTCTTCGCGCGCCGCCGCCGGTGTCATCCCCGCGGCGATCAGCTTTCGGGTGCGCATCGCGATGTGGAACTCGAATTCGGCATCCACCTCGCGCTCGACCCGCTTGGCGCCGACCTCGAGCCGGAAGGGCCGGGGCGGCCCGCGGTCCTCGCTCAGGCCGGCATCGGCGCGCCGGCGCGGAGCGCCCGGCTTGCCGCCTCCACGAAATCGTGCCAGGAGGAGCTGGCCGTCGAGAACCGGCGGCGCCCGGTGCGGCTCAGCCGGTAGAACTTGGCGGTGCGGTTGTTCTCGGAGAGGCCCCACTCCGCCTCGACCAGCCCCTGCCGTTCCAGCCGGTGCAGGGCGGGGTAGAGGGTGCCCTCACCGACCCGGAGCATCGCGCCGGTGGCGTGGCCGATCCATTCCGCTACGGCATAGCCGTGGCGGGGCCCCCAGCTCAGCGACTTGAGGATCAGGAGGTCGAGGGTGCCGCGCAGCAGGTTTACGTCGAGCTCATCCATCGGCGCCGCCGGAGAGGGGTAGTTGACGCTATACCCGCTCCCCTTGTGACGCAATGGGAAGGGAAAAGGTTGCAGGGCTCCCGCTTGATTCCCGCTTGACCCCCTCCGCCCAGTGTTCCTGCGCCGGTTGACCCACACCCAATCCGCAGGAGCGCACCATGAAACGCGTCTTTCAGGGCCTCATCGTCCTTGGGCTTGCTACCGCGGCGGCCTGCCACGATTCCAACGTCACCGAGCCCTCCGCCCCGGTTCCCGATTCGCGGATCTCGGGGTTCGGCGCCGCCGCCGAGCGGGACCGCGACGGCAAGATCACCGTCATGACCCAGAATATGTATGTCGGCGCGGACGTGGACGCGGTGATCGGGGCTCTCGCCACCCCCGACCCGAACGACGACATCCCCACCTTGCTCGGCGCCATCCAGACGCTGGGCCAGACCGACTATCCCACCCGGGCCAGGGCGTTCGCGCGCACCATCGCCCGCGAGCGGCCCCACATCGTGGGGCTCCAGGAGGTGTCGGTGATCGACCTCGATCTCACGGCGCTGGGGCTCCCGGTGGTGATCCACCTCGACTTCCTGGCCACCCTTGAGGCCGAGCTGGCCGCGCGCGGGCTCAACTACACCATGGCGGCCCAGGTCAAGAACATCGTCGCCGGTCCGCTTCCCGGCGTTCAATTGGTGGACTACGACGCGATGCTGGTGGACGCCGAAAGGGTCACCGTCCTCTCGGCCCAGGGACGCAATTTCTCCAACAACCTGGGCGTCGTGGCGCCGGGGGTCGAGCTCAAGCGCGGCTGGGTGTCCGCCGAGCTGGTGATCGGGGGGAAGCGCTACAGCGTGGCGAGCACCCACCTCGAATCGGGGGATGCGCCGGGGCTCGACCAGCTGCGCGCGGCCCAGGCCCTGGAGCTGATCGCATCGCTCCCCACCGGTCGCCCCAGCATCGTGATGGGTGACCTCAACGACAGCCCCGGCTCACCGATGTACCAGGCGTTCTCGGCGGGGGGCTTTGCCGACGTGTGGAAGAACCTCCGGCCGGGGCAGCCCGGCTTCACCTGCTGCGAGCCGGCGGACTTGTCGAATCCGTTTGCCCAGCTCACCCGGCGGTTCGACTTCCTCTGGGTTCGCACCGGCGGACGGGGGGAGCGGGAGCTCGACGGGCAGATCGAGCGGATTGGCGAGCAGCCGAAAGACAAGGTGGCCGGCCCGGCCTATCCGATCTGGCCCTCGGACCACGCCGGGCTGCTGATGGGGCTCAAGGCGGCCGAGGGGTGGGGTCGAGACCGCTAGACGGGTGGATACCTCGACGGAGAAATGGGACCGGGGGCGAGCGAGAGCGAGCCCCCGGTTC
>JBGPEJ010000092.1:0-11240 GCA_041482775.1 Gemmatimonadota bacterium
CCCGCCGCATTCTCGACGCCGTCCGCCGCGGCAAGGCCTTCTGCGCTTTTCCCGGCCCGCCGGCGCGGCGCTTGCGTTTCTTGCGGATGCTGCCTTGCAGCGTCAGTGATTGGCTGGTGTACAAGGTGATCCGGTCGTTGAAATGGTGGCCCAGCAGCAGAGCAATGCAGGTGCCCAGCGTGGCTACCTGGGCGAGCGCCAGATCCACGAAGATCACCTCGCGCCGGACCACGTGCAGGCCGAGGTAGACGAGGAGCGGCGGCAGAATGAGGCAGGCCACCAGGGGCCACTTCATGATCTCCCACGCGATCTGGAAATTCCCCGGATTCATGGCTTGGCTCCCAAACCGGCTGCGAGTGTTCGCACCAGATGATCCATCACGTCGAAGTACGTGGCCGTATTCGGAACGGCGCCGGGCTGCTGGGGCATGTCGAGCACTTCCGCACCGGTCTGCCGCGCCACGGTTTCCGCCGTCTTGCGATTCTGGTAGGGCTGCACCAAGACCACACGGGCCTTGCTTGCCTGCATCGCGATGATGACCTGGGCCAGGTGCGCCGGGGACGGGGCAATGCCCGGCTTCGGTTCCAGCTCCCCCACGATCTCGAGGTTGAACCGCTCGGCGAAATACACGAAGTCCTTGTGATAAGTGACGATCTTGGCGCCGCGGTAGGGCTGCAGCAGCTTTTGCCACTCCGCCAGCTTCTGATCGACCGTGGCGTCGAATCGCTTGAGGTTCGCCCTGAAGGCCTCCGCCGCCGCCGGATCGACCTGCGCCAAGTGGTCGGCGATCTCCGCCGCGACGACCTTCGCGTCGACGGGGTCCACCAGAAAGTGGGGGTTCCCCAGCGAATGGACGTCACCCTTTGAGCGATCGAACGTCGCCGGAATCTCCAGCATCCTGATGCCTTGGGAGGCCACGATCCGGCCGGGCGCCCCGGCGGCGATCTTCTCGTTGCGCGCGTTGTCGAGCAGGGGCGGCAGCCATCCGAGCTCCAGCTCGGCGCCGCCCTCAATCAGGACATCGGCGCGGTTGAGGGTGACGAGGTGGCTCGGTTTCGCATCCACGAAGTGCGGGTCTTCCGTCGGTTTGGCCAGCGCGATCACTTCGACGGCGTCGCCGCCGATTTCCCGGGCGATGGCCGCCAGATCCGGCGTCGTGGCCACGACGTTGAGCTTCTTGGGAGCCGGGGAGCCGATGCCCGAAACGGCCATCAGCGCGGCGGCTGCGGTGCTGAAAATGCCACTGGTGTGCATGGGAATTCCGTTTGCCTCTAGAATTTGTGTGCTGCGTGCGCGCCGAGAATCATCTCGAACTGCAACCACAGTGAATGATCGCTCCCGATTCCCTTGCGGTGATCGTAATTGTACTGCAGCCGCAATTTCGAGAACTCGGTGGGATACCAGGTGAAATTGGGTGACACTCGATACCGATCGGCGCGTGCGTCCGAAGCGAAGGCGGCCTTGCTGCCGCTGACGACGTCCCCGCGCAGCCCGGCCACGATGCGTGGTTTGATCCCCCATAACAGCTGGGAGTAGATCCCCCGGTCCTTGAGTTTCTCCGCGGGCAGGGTCACCGTGGGATCTGCCGCCGACACCCGTTCCGCCGCGTCGTAGCGCCGGGTGAGCGCCTCGGTTTGCCAGGAGACGAACGGGAAGCCCGCACTGGCCCTGGCCGACTTCCATTTCCAGTACAGATCGGCGCCATAGATCTGAGTTCGGGCGTCGGACCCGGAGTTGTTCGGGCCGAATGCTGCCGAGGCCCCAAAGAGGACCGTTTGGGTACCGGTCAGGTCGATCGACGCGGTGATCCGGGGCACGATCAAGAGATCATTGAGTCCGCGCACCGCGCGGGTTACCGGGGCACCGCCGTGGATCTCGGCCGACGCATCCGAGCGGAAGCTGGACGTCGTCCCCCCAGCGCTGTTGAGCACGCTGACCATCGCCTCGGTGTACCACCGCGTCGGCACCAGCCAGGAAAGCCTCGCGCCCTGGCTCCGCAGTCCGTCGGGACCGAACATCCGATTGAGCACCAGCGGCTGGTCGGTGAACGACCAGGCGTGGGGGTGCTGCGGATTCTGGCGGCCAAACTCGGTGAAGAACTGCCCGCCCCTCAGCTGCAGATTCCCCGGGAGCGATGTGGTCAGAAAATAGGCCTCTTCCAGCTCGACGCCGGTTTCAGCTTTCGAATTCAGCTTGTAGACGATGTTGGCGAACCCCTTGAAGTAGGGGTCCACGGCTCCGTCCAGCGAAATTTCGGCGTTGGGAATCGTGAAGCCGCGCACCAGAGGGTCGTGATCGCCCTGCAGCAGCGCGCCGACGTTGGGCTCGGTCGACCACCCGAAGTCCGCCAGGAGGTCGAAGCCGATATTCATATAGGCCCCTGCGGTGCGACCGGGTTGGGCCTGCGGCGCCGGGGATTGCTGCGCCCCCGTGCGCGCCAGGCTGTCCACCCGGGCCTGCAGCGCACGAATAACCGCAGTGAGGGAGTCCAGGGTCTTGAACTCCCGCGCCGCGCGGATGCTGTCTGCGCGGGTGCTGTCAGGTTTTTGAGCCGTCAGAGCCGTCGCACCGACGATCGCGAGGGCCACTGCGGCGAGCAGTGTGCGCATGACTCCCTTTCCCTGGTGAACTACGCAACCGGAAAAACGCCGGTGTCAGGCGGGAGGGGGAGGGGCGCGGGAGAGGGTGTGGGTTACGAATCGAGCGAACGGCGGATCGGACGGAATCGAGGGCGCCCGGCTTACCGCGGGCGGAATGGAGGACACCACCGCCGGAGCAAGGCCCAGAACGAATCGTGATTGTTGGGCGGAGGACCGGATGGCACACCCATCGGCGTGGCATCCGCTGGTGGCTTCATAATGGGGACGGAACAGCTCCGGCCCTTGGCCGGAGCTGTGGAAGATCAGGGCGTCCACCATCGGGAGACCGCCCCCACCGGCTCCGATCGACAGCACCAGAGCAGTGGCCAGCAGGCGGCTCAGCAACAGACGAAGCATGCAGGGAAGCTAGTGGTGCGGGCGCCGTAAGTCCAATGAACGCCGTCTGTTCCCGATCACCCCGGCTGCCGGATCGGCCCCTCGACCGGCACGATGAACCAGAAGGTACTCCCCCCGCCGTACACCGATTCCGCCCCGATGGTGCCGCCGTGCATCTCCACGAACTGCTTGCAGAGGGCCAGCCCGAGCCCGGTACCCTGTTGCTGGCGGCTGGCTGAGCTGTCCACCTGGCTGAAGACCTGGAAGAGCTTCCCCATGTCCTCGGCGCGAATCCCGATTCCGCTGTCCCGCACCGAAATCCACACCGCATCTCGGGTCACCAGGCGCGGCTTGTCACCGCTCCGATCGGCTGGAACCGGAAGCGGCACCGGGGTGCGCAAGGCGGAGAGGTGGATGGTGCCGTCTTCCGGGGTGAATTTGGACGCGTTCGACAGCAGGTTGAACAGGATCTGCCGGATTCGGGTGTGGTCCGCCACCACCTCCAGCGGTTCGCTACCGACCTCGACGGTGGAGAGCTGATTCTTGGCGCTGCGCAGGCTCTTGGTGTCGGTCATGGCACCCTGGATCGAATCGCGCAGATCCATCCGGGTCAGGTGGACCGTCATCCGCCCCGCCTCGATCTTCGAGAGATCGAGCACGTTGTTGATGAGGCCCAGCAGGTGGCGGTCGTTCCGCGCGATCGAGCCGAGGAAATCCCGCTGCTGCTCGTCCAGGGTGCTCGCCTCCGGCATCAGCAAGAGGTCGGAAAAACCGATGATCGCGTTGAGCGGGGTCCGGAGCTCATGGGACATGTTGGCGAGGAATTCGTCCTTGAGCTTGGTCACCCGGAGCAGCTCGCGATTCTTGGCGGCCAGCTCGCGCTCATTGCGGCGGGTTTCCTCCATCATGAAGGCCCGGTCCAGCCCGACGGCCACCTGTTCGCCGAGGGCGGAGAGCAGGTCCACGTCGTGCTGGGTGAAAAACTTCCGGTCGAGGCGATTGTAGGCGCAGGCCGAACCGATCACCACGCCGGAGGAGCGGAGCGGAACGCACACCGCCTGCTTGAACTCGGTGGGAAGGGTGTCGAGCGGAAAATTCCGGGGGTCCGAGTCCATGTCGTCGCTGATCAGCGGCTGGTCGTTGAGCACCGCCCAGCCGGCCAGCGACCGGTCCACCGGAAGCAGCTGTCCCACCACCTTGCGCAGCAGCCCGGCGCCCGCCTCGATGCGCAGAAACCGCCCCTCCTCCACCACCAGCAGGAAGGCGCTGCCTTCCGCCTCGAGGAGGCTGCTGGCGATCTGAATCACCTCCTCGAGCAACTCCCCGCTGCTGCGCACCCCAAGGAGAGTCGAGCCGAGGCGGCGCAGCACCTCGAGCTCGCGGTTCCGCGCCGCGGCGGACGCGATGGCGGCGCCCGTGCGGGTCCGGCGCCGGCGGCCGAGCGCCCGGCCGCGGACCACCGCAACGAGGCCGCCGATCATCGTGACGAAGGCCAGCCCCGCCCCCATCCAGCTCCCTCGATAGGACAGGTAGATCCCGGCCCAACCGATGGTCATGGCGATGGCGGTGATCGGCCCCGGGCGATAGAGTCCGCGCCAGAAACCCGCCTGCCGGGGACGCGAGGCCTCGTCCTCCTCGTCCTCCCGAAATTGCGGCGCGATTCGCTCGGCGGTGGAGGGATCGGTCACGGGTTGGCCGGACGGAGGTCGATTTCGCTCAGCAGCGCTCTCTCCGGCATCCTGAGGGCATCGAGAATAGCCTGGGCAACGTCCTCGGGCTCGAGAATGGTCCCCTGGTGCCTCGGGATCATGGTCTGGTTCCGGATCAGCGCCGTATCCACCGAGCCGGGGCAGATCGCCAGCACCCGGACTCCCTGCTTCCGCACCTCCAGCATCAGGCTCCGGGTGAACCCCAGCACCGCGTGCTTCGACGCGGAGTAGGCGGTGCCGCCGACGAAGGCGTTCTTGCCCGCCAGGCTCGCCACATTGACGATCGCCCCGCGCTTCCGGGCGAGCATTCCCGGCAGCACCTCCCGGGTCACCACATAGAGGCTCCGGACGTTGGTGGCCATAGTGGCGTCCCACTCCTCGAGGGTGAGCTCGGAGAAGGGGCGGATGACCGCAATTCCGGCATTGTTGACGAGGATGTCGATGGGGCCAAGCTCGCGGGTCACCACCTCGACCAGGCCGCGCACCTGGGCCGGGTCGGCGACGTCGGCGGGGCGGCCGGCCGCGGTGATCCCGGCGGCGCGAAGCTCTCCCAGCAGCGCGTCCAGCTTGGCCGCCGTCCGCGCGCACACCCCGACGCGGAATCCGGCGCGGCCCAGCGCGAACGCCGTGGCGCGGCCGATCCCCAAGGTGGCCCCGGTCACCAGGGCGATGGAGGCGGGCATGGAACGGAAAGTTAACGGCGGATACCGCTCACCGCTCCAGTCAGGCGGCCGCGAACGCGGTCAGTCGTCCTGCCAGTCCCGATGCAGGTGGTTGATCAACTCGGGGGCCCCGATCGCCTTGAGGGCACTGATCGCCGCGTCGCGCGCTGCGTCCGCCTCTTCCGGCCGTCGGCCCGCCTTGAGAGCCAGCGCCGCAATCGATGCCGCTTCCGCGGCAATCAGCGCGCACCCGCTCGACTCGGCCTGAGAGCGAAGCGCTTCCGCCAAATGGTGGGCGCTCGGGGCATTCCCCTGGCGCAGCGCCAGCAAGGCCCGCAGCCGGCTCGCCTCCAGGCGCTGGACTTCGTTCCCCGACGACCACGCCAGCACCTCGGCGCGGTCGATGTCCCGAACCGCCTCGCGGAAGACCTCCTCCTCGATGGCCAGCTCGGCGCGCCCCAGCAGGGCCAGCGCGATGAGACCCTTCTCTCCGTGGCGCTCGGCCGCGGCAACCGCGAGCTCACTCTGTTCCCGGGCCGGGGCAAAGTGGCCGGCGCGACGGTGGCAGAGGGCGAGATTGTGCGAGGTCTCCGCGATCCCACGGGGATCGCCGACTTGGTCGAAGGTCTCGAGGGCCTGCTGGTAGAGGTCCCTGGCGAACTGGGCCCGGCCGCGAAGGTGGGCGCAATTCCCGAGGTTGTTGGCGGCCCGGGCCAGGAAGATCCGGCGGTCGAGCTGCCGCGCCAGCTCCATCGCCTCCTGGAAGTAGGCCTCGGCCTGGTCGATTCTCCCGCATTCAAACGCGACCGCACCGAGGAGGTTGTCGAGCTCCAGCAGGCCCTCCAGGTTCCCGGCCGCACGGAATCCTTCCCGCGCCGCGGTCGCCAGCCGAGCCGCAAGGTCGAACTCGCCCACCCGGGTTGCGGCCTGGGCCGCAGCGGACAGAGTGTTGGGCGAGAGGGCATCCTCCGATTGACCCGATTGCCGAAAAAGGGCGAGGGCCGCCTGGAAGCGGCCCGACGCGACGAGGAGTGGAAGCACCTCCTCGATTGGCCCCGAGTCAATCATTCGCCCCCCATGGCTTCACGCCTGGGTGTTCCGCAACGGGCGCTGCTACGCGGCCGGATGCGGGGAGAGGCGCTCCAGGGGCGCCGCAACCGTCGTGGCGGTCGAAAGGTCGACGGAGCAGAGAATCTCGACCAGATTCAACCGCTCATCGGTGTTGACGATCGGTTTCGGGAGAGACCTCCCAGGACCGGCGCAGGCGCCGGCGCCGATCACGATTCCGAGGATCGTGTGAAGGAAGAAGCGGGGACGGCGCATAGGCCAGAATCTCCAAGTCCGGGGGTCGATGGCCAACCGACCCACCGTTGTGCTGCCTAGTGGGGCAACCGTCGTGCCGCCACGCGTCGTAGTGTCAATAAATGATATAGCTGCTTTCCAGATGACCATCTATGTTCTTATATGTGAATGAATTAACGCTGATGCAGCATGGGCTATGACTATCATGAATCAGTCAGTTGTATCGCGTGAAGGCCGCCGGAGCTCAACACCAGGTGTAGCTCCCAAACCACGCCTCCGACTGCCCTGGGGAACGATTTTCCTGCTGGTCCTCGGAGCCGGGTGCGCCCGTTCCGAGGATTGCCCGCGCTGTCACACGCTGGTCATCGCCGCCTCCGGCGAACCCGGCGCGCTCTTTCGGTGGGCCGGGACGTAAGCGACCTGGTGTTTGATCGGCTGGCCGACTTGCGGGCGGGAGGATCGCCGCTGGACAGCACCGCCTACGATGGCCGGCTCGCCGCTCGCTGGGACCGGGTCGATTCGGTCACCTTGCGCTTTCATCTTCGCGCCGGCGCTCGCTGGCACGACGGATCGGCGGTCCGAGCCGAGGACGTCGCCTTCTCCTTCGATGCCTACTCCGACAGCGTGGTGGACTCCCAGGCGCGGCCCACGCTGGCCGGACGAGTGACCGCGACTGCCGCGGACGATTCCACCGTCCTGATCCACTTCCGCGCTCCCGATCCGGAGCAATGGTACGACGCCACCTGGCACGTGCGGATCATCCCGCGCCACAGGCGTGTTGCTCCAGGCGGGGTTGGCCCACCCGCAAGCTAGAGCGACAGCTCCAGGAGGTACTCCGGATCGGACATATGGGTGCGGGCCGGCGCCGGCCCCTTGGGCTGACGATACACGTACCGCTCTCCCTTGAAGTTCCGCATCACGACCTCGTCCGCGGTGATGCTCTCCACGTACTCGGGGAGGAGCGGAACCTTGCCGCCGCCCCCGGGCGCATCGATGACGAAGTGGGGATTGGCCAGGCCGCTGGTCCACCCCCGCAGCGCCTTCATGATCCGGAGCCCGGTTTCGAGGGTGGTCCGGAAGTGTTCTCCGCCGGCCACCTGGTCCGCCATGTAGATATAGTACGGCCGCACCCGCGCCATCAGCAGCCGCTGCATCAGCCGCACCATCACCTCGGGCGTGTCGTTGACCCCCTTGAGCAGCACCGTCTGGCATCCCAGCGGGATACCTGCGTCCGCCAGCATCCCCAGCGCGTGCACCGCGGCGGGAGTGAGCTCGTCGGGGTGGTTGAAATGGGTGTTGATGAAGAGCGGGTGGAACTTCCGGAGCATCTCGCAAAGCTCCGGGGTGATTCGTTCCGGCAGGTGACAGGGCACCCGGCTGCCGATGCGGATAATCTCCAGGTGCTCGATGGCGCGGAGCCGGGTGAGAATGGCCTCCAACCGGCGGTCGGAGAGCATCAGCGGGTCGCCACCCGACATGATGACGTCCCGGATTTCCGGGTGCGCCTCGAGATACTGGAAGGCGGACTCGAACTGGGACATCGGGATCTTTTCCGGGTCTCCCACCTTCCGCCGCCGGGTGCAGAAGCGGCAGTAGCTGGCACACACCGGCGAAACCAGGAAGAGCGCCCGGTCGGGATAGCGGTGGGTGATGTTGGGGACGGGGCTGTCGCGGTCCTCCGAGAGCGAGTCCACGATCCCGTCCACCACATCCAGTTCCTGCAGGGTCGGGATGTACTGCCGCCAGATCGGGTCGTCGGGGGACTTGATCAGATCCACCATCGGCGGGGAGATCCGGAATTCGAAGTTGTCGATGGCTTGGCGGAGGCGGGCGTGATGCTCCGGTGGGAAGTGCTCCGGACCGAACCGCTCGGCGAGCGCCTCGATGCTGGTGATGGAGCGCTGCTTCAGCAACTCCTGCCAGGTGGACATGTCTCAGGCCCCCGCAGTCGACAACTCGAACCGCTTCACATATGTGACCAGGTCATCCCCCTGAGCATAGTAGTCGGCGATCCGCGCCGCCACCCGGTAGCCCCTGGCATCATAAAAGGCGCGGGTGGCGGCGTACTCCGCCCGCCCCGCGGTCTCGACCACGACGATCCGCGCCCGTCCGGCAATCCGCCGCTCCATCTCCTCGACCAGGGCGCCCCCTACCCCCTGGCCCTGGGTGTCCGGACGCACCACGATCCAGTAGAGATCGAAGGTGCCCAGGGTGCACGGCGTCGGCCCCCAGCAGATCCACCCGAGCACCTCGCCGTCCACTTCGGCGCCCGCGGTTTCGTAGTCGGGATCCGGTGGTCGGCCAACGCCCAAGGCGGCGTCGAAGACCTCGAGCGCGACCTTGACCTCGTCCGACCGGAACACCCCGCTCGCGCGGGTCATGGTCTCCACGGCTGAGCGGTCGAGGGGGGAGAGCGGACGGATCAGCAGGGCAATCGCGGTCCGGTTCACGCTGGCACGTTCTGGGTAAGCGTTTCGGCGGCCCGCGCCCGCTCGAAGCGCTGTACCGCCTCGTCGACGACCTTGAGCAGCAACTCGCAGTAGTCCCACCCCCGGGCCCGGCCCATCCGGGCCAGACCGGCGTCGCTGGAGAGATCCGGATTGGGATTTACCTCCAGCACCGAGACTTCGCCCTGTTCCGTGATTCGAAGATCAACCCGGCCGTACCCCTGCGAGCCAGCCAGCGTGTCCCACGCCTGCCGGGCCGCCTGGGTCACCCGCCGGGTGAGCTCGGGGCTCAGCTGCGCCGGGCAAACCGGCTGGGTGCCCAGATCTTCGGCGCTCCCGGTGTCCCATTTGGCGGCGTAGGTCACGATTGGCCAGGTGCCCTCGGGCATCCGATCGAAAATGATTTCGGAGATCGGGAGGATGTCCCGGCCAATGAATCCCACATTTACCTCCCGGCCGGCAACGTACTCCTGCACCAGGACCTCGTTCCACTGCTCCAGGGTGCGGGCCAGCCGGTCACGCAGCGCCTTCCGGGTGGCGCAGACGGCACCGGAGTCGATTCCGACGCTGGCGTCCTCCCCCGAGGGTTTGACGATGACCGGATAGCGGAGACCGGACGGCGGGGTGATGCCGCGAGCCAGCACAAAGGGCGGCACCGGCACCCCGGCGGCCGCGAGGAGGGTGTTGGCGATGTGCTTCCGGTGACAGATCGTAACCGGCCAGGAGGGACAGCCGGTGAACGGAACCCGGGTGAGCTCGAGCGCCGCCACCGCGAAGTCCTCGTACTTCGCGTAGCCGTTGACCCCTTCACAGAGATTGAAAACCAGCTCGGCGCGCTGCACCCGCCTGAGCCAGCCGACGTCTCCCAGGTGAACCGGAATCAGCGTGGCTTCGTGTCCCGCGCGCCGGAGGCAGCCCTGAATCTCGGTGACGTTGGCCATGACGGCCGCGACGTCCTTCTGATCCCAGTCCTGGCTCCCTCCGTCGAACAGGATCCCGATCTTCACGCCGCCGCCCGCTTCCGCTCCAGCGACTTCTTGAGCAGCGACCGGCCGCTGATCCGGCGCCAGGCCACATCCGCCACGGTCTGGATCAGCGTGTCGTAGGACAGCCCCGCCGCGCGCCCCGCCTTCGGGAAGCAGGAGTTGTCCTGCGGATTGGGGAGAATGCCGGGAAGCGGGTTGAGCTCCACCACCATCGGACGGCCCGCCGCGTCGCAGCGCACGTCCACCCGGCACCAGTCCCGGCAGCCGAGCACGCGATAGGCGCTTAGCGCAGCCGACCTCACGTCGCGCGCGAGCTCTTTCGGGATGTTAGCGGGGCACTCGAAGAGATCCAGGGGATGGTCCGGGGTATCCCAGAGCCACTTGGCCTCGTAGCCGTAGATCGGCTGGGCGCCGAGCGGAAGCGCCTCCCACCGCATCCCCACCAGCGGAAGGCAACGTGCCTCCTTGCCGTTGCCGAGGATGGCGACGGTGAATTCCTGGCCGGGGAGCCAGCTCTCGATCAGGACCGGCTCCTGATAAGTGTCGAGGAGGTCGCCCACTTCCTGCACCAGCTTTGCCCGGTTGGTGCAGAGGGATTTTTCGGTGATCCCCTTCCCCGATCCCTCGAGCGCCGGCTTGGCGAAGAGCGGAAACGGCAGGCCCACGTTCCGCGCGTCCGCCCGGGTATTCGCGACGATGAAGGGCGCCGTGGGTACACCGTAGTACGCCATGATCTCCTTGGCCCGGCCCTTGTGAAGAGTCAGGGCCAGCGACAAGGGGTCGGAGGCGTGGTACGGGATCCCCAGGAATTCGCAGATCGAGGGGACGTGACTCTCGCGGTTCACCCCGTAGAGCCCCTCGGCGATGTTGAACACGAAGTCCGGCTTCGCGTTCATGACCTGCCGGGGGAAGTCCTTGTTGGCCTCGAGACGGATCACCTCGCCCAAGCCGGAGAGCGCGCTCGCGACCGCCTCGATGGTCTCGGGCTCGTCCCACTCGGCGTAGAGGTCGGGCTGACGGAGATCGCTGCGAAGGGCTCGATTCGCGGGAGCCTTGTCGAGGGCGGGGACAGCGGAATCGCCGGTCTTCTTGGGCGCCGGCAGCGCGGGCTTCTGGTTGTAGGCGAATCCTATTCGAACCGCCAACGGATCTCCTTGAG
>JBGPEJ010000093.1:0-11168 GCA_041482775.1 Gemmatimonadota bacterium
CGCCCGACCCGTCCGAGCTCCTGCAGGGCACCCTCGAAATGCTGGTGCTCAAGGCCCTTTCGCTCACCCCCATGCACGGCTGGGGGATCGGCCACCGCCTCGACCAGCTCTCCCGGGAGGCGTTCCAGGTGCAGCAGGGCTCCCTCTACCCCGCGCTGCAGCGCATGCTCCGCAAGGGCCTGATTCGTTCCGAGTGGCGGGTCACCGAGAACAACCGGAGGGCGCGCTACTACCTGCTGACGAGGGCCGGCCGCAAGCGGCTCGAAATGGAAACCGCGGCGTGGGCGCGGGCGTCATCCGCGATCAACGGGATTCTCAGGGTGCGGACGTCAGAGGGAATGTCATGAGCCTCCTTTCCGATGCGCTGGAGCGCCTCAAGGCGCTGCTGTTCCGGGGCCGGCAGGAGCGGGAGCTGGCCGAGGAGCTCCGGTTTCACCTGGACCGCGAGGCGACGGAGCGGATCCGTAACGGTGCCGCGCCGGACACGGCGCGCCGCGACGCGGTCCTCGCATTCGGTGGGGTCGAGCACTACAAGGAGGAGGTGCGGGATGCCCGGGGGGTGCGGCCGTTGGAGGACGTGATCTCGGACCTGCGCTACGCCGTTCGGGCGCTCCGCCGGAATCCCGCCTTCACCGTCACCGCGGTGCTGGTGCTCGGGCTCGGGCTGGGGGCCACCACCGCGGTGTTCAGCGTGATGTACTCCGTGGTTCTGGCGGGGCTCCCCTATCCCGAGCCGGACCGGCTGGTGATGGTGGTCGAGAAGAACGCTCCCACCAACGCCTGGAACATCTCCACGGCCGACGCCACCGGGATCCGGGAGCAGCAGCGGAGCTTCGAGGCCTGGGGAGAAGTATCGCGCACCGAGGCCGCGCTCTCCGGCGCCGGGAGCCCCGAGCGAGTGATGATCGCGCGGGCCTCCGCGGGGTTCTTCCAGGCGACCGCAATCCCGGCCGCCAACGGACGGCTGATTGAGGCCCGTGATGAGGCGGCCGAAGCGCCCGCGGTGCTCGTCCTGTCGCACCCGCTGGCCGAGCGGGTCCTGGGCGGAGCCGCCCGGGCGCTGGGCCGATCGCTCACGATCGACGGGGTGAGCCACGAGGTGGTCGGCGTGCTGCCCGCCGGACGGAACGATCTGGGTGGTGTCCGGGCCGCGGCGTGGACCGCCCTCAAGCTTCGGGCTCCGACCCGCCGCGGGCCGTTCTGGCTCCGGGGGCTCGGACGGTTGAAGCCGGGAGTGACGGTCGAAGGGGCGGCCAACGACCTGGCGGCGATCAGCCGGCGAATCCTTCCTCTCTGGGCCGACTTTCGCGACAGCCTCGCCAAGCTCACGCCGATCCCGCTCCGGGACCGGATCATCGGCAGGGCTGACCGTCAGGTGGGCCTCTTCGCGGGTGCGGTGGTGCTGGTGCTGCTGCTCGCAATCACCAACGTGGCCACCCTCGTGCTGGTCCGCGCGTCGGCGCGGGAGACCGAGGTCGGGGTAAGGGTGATGCTCGGTGCGAGCAGGGGACGGATCGCCCGGCTGCTGGTGACGGAGAATCTCCTCCTCACCCTGGCCTCGGGGGCCGTCGGGCTCGCGCTGGCGGCGTTCGGGCTCAAGCTGGCCATTGCGCTACTGCCCAATCTGCCGCGGATTCAGAACGCCGCGCTCGACTGGCGCGCGGTGGCCTTCGCGGTCTCGGCGGCGATCCTGTCGGGGATCCTGGTGAGCCTCTCGCCCCTGGCGGCGCTCTCGGGCCACGCGGCGGGGGCGCTCCGGGCCGAGTCGCGGCGTGCCGGCACGGGGCGCCGCGCCAACGCGGTGCGGGGCGCGCTGGTGGTCGCCGAGTTTGCGCTGGCCCTGCCGCTCCTGGTGGGCGCCGGACTGCTGCTCAACAGTTTCGTGCGGCTGCAACGAGTGGATCCAGGGTTCGACCCATCGGGAATCGTGGCGGTGAGTGTCTCGCTCCCGGCAGCGCGATATCCTGGGGCGCCGGAGATCCAGCGCTTCTGGCGACTGGCGGAGCAGCGGATTGCGGAACTGCCGGGCGCCGCGGCCGGGGGGCTTGCCTCGGAAATCCCTCCCGACAACTCGGGAGGCACCGACAACTTCAACCTGGTCGACTATCCGGTGCCCGCCGGACAATCGGAACCGAACTCTCCGTGGTATTACGTGACTTCCGGATACTTCCGCGCGCTCGGCATCCGCCTGCTCGACGGACGGGTGTTCACCCCGGCCGACACCGTGAACCCGGTGATCGTGGTGAGCCGCTCCTGGGCAAACCGGTTCTTTCCCCGCGAGCGGGCCGTCGGCCGGCAGTTGATCCAGGGGGGCTGCTATTCCTGTCCCCGCACGACGATCATCGGCGTGGTGGCCGACGTGAAGAATCTCGGACTGGCCGGTGCGGAGGAGGCGGTGTACGGGGCGGCCGACCAGGCAGGGGCGCAATCGATGAACATCGTGGTCCGGAGCACCGTCGGGCCGGCCGCCGCCCTGCGGGCCCTGCGCGAGGGCCTGCAAGCGCTCGATCCTGAGCTGCCCCTGGTCGAGTCGACGTTCTCGGAGCGGTTCGATGCCTCCCTGAACGATCCCCGCCGGTGGACCGCGGTGCTGGCGGCATTCGCCGGAGCCGCGGTGTTCCTGGCCGCGCTGGGCATTTTCGGGTTGATGTCCTACGTGGTCCGGCAGCGGCGTCGGGAAATCGGGGTCCGCCTGGCCCTCGGCGCGGAGCCGGGCGCGGTTACCCGGATGATCGTTGCGCGGGGCATGCGCTACGCCCTGCTCGGGAGCGCCATCGGACTGGGAGTCGCGGCGGTCAGCGCCCGCTGGCTCCGGACGCTGCTGTTCGAGGTTGCCCCGGGGGATCCGGCGACGCTCGCCGGGGCCGGCGCTCTGCTGCTGCTGTCGGCGTTCCTCGCCTGCCTGCTACCGGGGCGGCGGGCCGCCCGGATTCACCCCGTGGAGGCGATCGCCTCGGAGTGACGATGCAATCAGTCACGACGGCCCGGCGGGCACCACCCGGCGCGCAGCCTGCCGCTCCAGCCGCTGGATCAGCCGGGTAACCTGGGTGATGGTGTCCGTCGTTGGGCGCGAACGGATGGCCCGGCGAACCGCTTGAAACGCTCTTCCCACGCGGCGGTGCAGCGCGGTGCGGAGTCGTTGCAGTGCCCGGAGCCCGGGTGCCTGCTTGGAGGTAGCCCGGGACCTCGAGCGACCGTGATGGCGGGTGAGGGTAGCGATTTCTTGGGACAGGCGGTGCTCCAGTACCTGCGCATCATGCAGCTCGCCGAAGTGCTGTTGCAGAATGGCCAGGTGCCGCACCGCTTGGGCGGCCAGTCGGGAGGAGCGACCGAAGGCCTCGAGCAGGTACCGCAGGCGCTTGACGGCGATCCGGGCGGCGTGCGCTCTTGCCACGTGCTGCGGGAGCTTGACTCGCTCGAGGGTGCGCGGCAGTGCCTCGACGCACCCCCGAAGCGCCCCTGCCATCGCGGAGGCCATCACCGTTTCATCGACCGGGTGGTAGTGGTCGAGCTGCCGAGCGAGTCCGCGGCCCGCCCGAGGCAACACCGACGCCAGGCCCGCTACGAGCGCTCGCCGCGGCCGCGCCAACTCCGGGGCAAGGCGCTCGGCGAGCCAGCGCGCGGCGTCTCTTGTCTCTCCGGAGCGGCCGGCGAGGCCCTCAGTGAGCCACAGGCTCTGCACCTCCAGGTCGCGCACCCGCCCGGCCAGCCGTGAGAGCCGCCGCAGCCGGCGTTCCTGGCCGTGAACGTCGGTGTCCGCCAGAAAGGGCCGGAAGGCCCGCAGCCAGCCGCGAAGGCGCCGGAGCGCCACGCGCAAGTCGTGCACCGCTTCCGGACCGGCGCTCGGCAGCATTACAACGCCCTTGCGGTGGGCCGACCCACCCGGGCGGACCCGCACCTCGACCTGCGCCGCCTCCTCCAGCACCCGCTGAAGGCGGGCCTGCGCAATGACCCGGACGCTGTAGTGCGGAGGGCGACCGAGGAGATTCGAATCCAGGGAGGAGACTGACATCGTTACCACCGGGTCGAGGCAGGACCGCGGGAGCGCGGAATCTCAGTGAACCCCGGTGGCGTGATGCTCCCCGCGCTGAAACGCCATGAAGGAGTGAATCGCCCGGATCGCTTCGGGATCGGTGGTCCGGAGCCGGAGCTCCGCTCCGCGGGGGAGGTCTCGGCGGATGTATCGGATGCTGCGGCGCTTGGCTGTCATGACCGAAGTCCCGGGAACCGCTTGATCGTGCACGAACATGGGAATGGAGAAGTTCCCGGCGCGAAACGCGGCCTCGATCTCCTTGAAGTGGGTCCGGATTCCCGAGATCGCAACCGAATCATCGACATCGCTCTGCAATTCGATCCTGCCGCCGTCCGGCAAGGCGTCGAAATGATGGGTCGACTTGTCCTGGTCCACCATCATGGCCTGCTTTCCCCGCTGCTTCATGGCCGTGGTGCCCGAGTCCGCCGGGGGATGGGTCATTCCGGGGGTGTGCCGATGGCCGGCCGGCATCGAATCGGGCGACTGGGCTCGGAGCGTCGGGCTCACGACGGTCAGTCCAAGGAGCAGTAACGCGAGCGATCGGCGCATCGGGCTCGTTTCGGTCGAATGGTCCAATGGGGTACCTCGGCGATTGTCCGCTAGGCTCCGGCGAACGGATTCGGGGGCCCGAGCGGCGCTCCGCAGTAGAGACACGCTTCGCGCCGGGCGGCGCTCACCCGTCCGCACTTGGCGCACTTCTGGGCGCCGGCGTTCAACCGGCCGTCACGCTTGCCGTCGCGCAGGTCGATTTCCTCGACCTTGGCGAGCAAGTCGGCTTCGGCCAGCTGGGCGTGCTGCACGAGCAGCTCCGACATGGCCCGGGTCACCAGCGTGAGGCGGTCGATACGCGCCTCGAGCGCGGCGATCGAAGACTCCTGTGAACGCACGCCGGTCTCGGCGCGCTGGACGCCGGACGCGGCGCTGTCGATCTGCCGCTGCTGGCTCACGTCCCAGAAGAATTCCAGAAGGCCCATAGTATTCCCTCGGCGGACCCGCAAGATATTCGCCGCAACAAGCGGGGGCAAACCGAGCAAGGGTTCGAGTCAAGCCTCTCCAAGGGTTACCGCCGGAGTTCCGGCACGGTATTTTGCCGGACCGATCCACGCCCGGGAGCCACCGTGTCGAGTGAAATTCCGCAGGACTTCGTCGGCCGGGTTGCGATCGTAACCGGCGCCACGCGGGGCCTTGGCCGCGCCGCCGCGGCCCGGCTACTCGAGCGCGGGGCATCGGTGGCCGTCAACGTGCGTGATCCGGGGCGCGCCCGCGCCGTCGTTCGCGAGCTCGGCGGACGCAGCCTCGCGATTCCCGGCGACGTTGCCGCCGGCGGAATGCCCGAGGCACTGGTTTCCCGCACGCTGGAGGAATTCGGCCGCATCGACATCCTGGTCAACAACGCCGCGTTGCCGTTCACCACGCGGTTCGAGCAGATCACCCCCGAGGAGTGGCGACGGGCCGTCGAGGTCAACCTGACCGCGCCGTTCCTGCTCATCCGGGCGGTGCTGCCGGCGATGAAGGCGCAGCAGTACGGCCGCATCATCAACATCTCCTCCACCGCGGGCCGGATGGTGAGCACTCTGGGCGGGGCGCACTACACCGCCACCAAAACCGGCCTGCTCGGGCTCACCCGAGCCGCCGCCAAGGAGCTGGGCGTCTACGGCATCACCGTCAACGCGGTATGCCCCGGCATGATCGACACCGAGCTGACCCGTGAGAGCGCCACCACCGAGCAGCTCGAGCGCATTGCGAAGGGCTACCCGATCCCCCGGCTCGGCACCGCGGCGGAAGTGGCCGACACGATCTGCTTTGCCGCGTCGGAGGCGGCGGGCTACATCACCGGCGCGGTATTCGATATCAACGGCGGCGACCTGATGATGTGAGGCTGTGATGCGAGAGAGCACCCGTGTCCTGATCGCGCTGGGAGCCGGCCTGGCCGGCGGCGCAGCGGTCGCCGCCTCCGGGAACGCCCGCCTGCTGCACGCCGCCGAGGTGATCACGCCGGTAGGCGTGCTGTGGATCAATGCCATCCGGATGACGGTCATCCCGCTGGTGGTGTCGCTGCTCATCACCGGCGTGGCCGGGGCGGCCGATCTCCGCACCATCGGCCGCATCGGCGGCCGCAGCCTGCTGACCTTCTTCCTGCTCCTGCTGGGGACCGCGATCGTGATCATGCCACTGGCCCCCATGGTGTTTTCTCTGCTCCCGGGAGGGGCGGTGCGGCCTCCCCTTCCGGCCGGGGCGGCGGAGGCGGCGGGGCAGCTCGCCGCAAGCGGACAAGCCCCCGGGTTCGGGGTCTGGCTCACCTCGCTGATCCCCACCAATCCGGTCGCCGCCGCGGCTAGCGGCGCGATGCTGCCGCTGATTCTCTTCACCCTGCTGCTCGCGCTGGCCATCGCGCGGAGCGGGAGCGGCCCGCGCGACACGCTGGTCGGGTTCTTCCGGGCGCTGGCCGAGGCGATGCTGGTGATGGTGCGATGGGTCGTGGCGGTGGCGCCGATCGGTGTGTTCGCGCTGGTGCTCCCCCTGGCAGCCAGGGGCGGTGCGGGGATAGCGGGCGGGGTAGGGTTCTACGTGGTGGTGTACTCGCTGGGCAGCATCCTCATCACCCTGCTGCTCTATCCGGTGGCGTCGATTTTCGGTGGGGTCCCGCTGCGTCGATTTGCTCGTGCCGTCTTGCCAGCGCAGCTGGTTGCCTTCGCCTCCTCCTCCTCGATCGCCTCGCTCCCGGCGCTGGTCGAGGGGGCGGAGCGGGGCCTCGAGCTCCCGGAGGAAGTGAGCGGGTTCGTCCTCCCGCTCGCGGTATCCACCTTCAAGATCGCGGCACCGGTCTCCTGGACCATCGGCGCCCTGTTCATCGGCTGGTTCTACGGAATCCCGATCCACCTCGGGCAGCTGGCCACGGTGGCCTTTGCCGCGATCTTTCTGGCGTTCGTTGCCCCGGGAGTCCCCCGCGGCGCCTCGCTGATGCTGACCCCGCTCTTCCTGGCCATCGGCTTGCCGGCGGAGGGCATCGGCATCCTGATCGCCGTGGATGCGATCCCCGATCTGTTCTCCACCGTCCTAAATGTCACCGGCGACCTGGCGGCGGCGGCCATCGTGGCCCGCCGCGCTTGACTCCCAGAAAGAAACTCTATAAAATAAAGTACTTTGCCTTGCCGGAGCCGGTATGTCGCTCTTCGATCTCCTCTTCATCGTCCTGTTCCTCACCGCCGTGGCCCTGCTCCTGGGCGCCGCGGTCGCCGCGCTCACCGGGCGGGGTGATCGCGCCCTCCGGACCCTTCGCCGCCTCGGCGTCGGGGTGATCGTCTACATGGCGGTGGTGGCGGGGGTGTCGCTGCTGTCGTCGCGGCGGGTGGTCGGGAAGGGCGCCGATCAATGCTCCGACGATTGGTGCATCGCGGTCCTGGACGCGACGCCCACTCCGGGCGCCGCAGGCGTCACCTACCGGGTGCGGTTCCGGATTTCCAGCCGAGCCCGGAGGGTGACCCAGCGGGAACGGTTCGTGGTCGTCTACCTGCGCGACCACGACGGCCGTCGCTTCGATCCGGGTCCGAGCGATGGCCAGGCGCCGTTCGACGCGTCGTTGTCGCCCGGCGAATCGGTCGTCACCACGCGGACCTTCAACCTGCCCCCGAGCGCCACCGGCCTGGGCGTCGTCGTCTCCCGCGAGGGCGGCCTGCCGTTCCCCGGCTGTTGCATCATCGGTGAGGGCCTCTTCCACAAGGCACCGATCGTCCCGGTCGACTAGGGCGGGGGGCCAAGACAGCAACGCCCGGACCGTGGGGCCCGGGCGTTGCTGCGTTGCGGGGTGGCCAGGCGATCAGTGGCTGATCGCGAAGAACCATGCGGCGATGATGGGACCGCGCGGTCCGCGGCCTCCGGCCGGCGGCGGGGGCGCTCCCGGGGCCGGGGCGGGGGGCGGGCCGAATTCGGGCTGGAAGAGATACGCCACGTGCTTTACCGGGTCGACGCTGATGGTCTTGGCGCCGCGCAGCGTGGCCACCGTGGCCACCACGGTGTACTTGTCGGGCGAATCCTGATGCACGACGGTGACGCTGCTGTCGCGTCCGGCGGGGATGTAGATCAGCTTCTGCGACGGGTCCCACCCCAGCGCGTCGACTCCATCACCATTCGCGATCGTCGCCACGACCTTGCCGGAGGCGGGGTCGACCACCACCGAGGTCTTTCCGCAACCGGCAAAAATCCGGTTGCTGCTGCGATCGTAGGCGATTCCGGTGGGACCGTCGCAGGGGGCGAGGGGCCAGGAGGCGAGCACCTTCATCGATTTGACGTCGATCACCTGGATGGTGTTCTTGCTCTCGTTGTTGACGAAGATCTTCCCCTTGCCATCGCTCGCCGCGCCTTCCGGGGCGTTGTCCTCGAGCTCCGCCGTCCCCACGATGTCTCCGGTCTTGGGGTCGATCGCGGTCGCGGTCCCGATCGGGCGGCTGTGATTGGTCAGAATGATCCGGTCGGAGTAGTCCTCGTACATGACGCCGTCGAGGCCACCGCTCGGGACCTTGATCTTCTTGATCACCGCGAGGGTCTTGAGATCGAACATCGTGACGGTCGAATCGCCGCCGTTGGTGATGAAACCGTGATTCGACTTCGGGGCGAGCGCGATGCCGTGGTTGCGCGGAGTGTCCGGAATGTCGCCGAGCACCTTGCCGGTGGCACCATCGACCACCATGACGTGGGTGCTGCGCGAGACGAATATCCGGCCGGTGCCTGGTTCGGCGGTGAGGTAGTCCGTCCCACCCTCCCCGCCGATGTTGTACTTCTCGACCTTGAAGGTCTGCGCCTGCCCGATGCCTGGCGAGGCCAGGACGGCCGCGAGGAAGAATGCGGGAGCGGTCAGTGAGGGGGTGTTCATCTGGTCCTCGGTGGTGAATGCGGATCGCCTGAATTCCGAAACAAGAGAGTATACCCCGTTCAGCATGTCGGGAGGATGACAAGGTACCACCCCGGTCGCTCTCGCGATATCTTCCGGCGATGATCACGAAATTCGGGCGGGCGGTATTGGCGGGCCTGCCTCTGGTCATCGTCATCGCGACGGGCAGTGCGACGGTCCGGTACCCGACGCCGGGGCTGACGAGCCGGCTGCCCCGGCTTCCGGTGCAGGCCGACACCGGGCGGCCGCGCTACGCCGCGGCGGACGTCCGGTTCATGCAGGGCATGATCGACCACCATGCACAGGCCGTGACAATGGCCGCTCTGGTCGCCGCCCGGAGCAGCCGGCAGGACATGCGGCTGCTGGCCCGGAAGATCGACGTCTCCCAGAAGGACGAGATCGGGATGATGCGGCGGTGGCTGGAGGAGCGTCACGAACGTGCTCCGGCTCCAGAGCCCGGCCACGAGCACCACGACATGATGCCGGGAATGCTGACTCCGGAGGAGATGGCGCAGCTGGCGAAGGCCTCGGGCGCCGAGTTTGACCGGCTATTTCTGCAGGGCATGATCAAGCATCACGAAGGTGCGCTGACCATGGTGGCGGAGCTGTTTGCAGCCAACGGAGCGGGCCAGGAGCCGCAGCTCTTCGGTTTCGCCTCGGACATCGACGCCGACCAGCGCGCCGAGATCCGGCGCATGCGCGCCATCCTCAACGCGCTACCTCCCACACCTCAATGAGATCCGCAATGAGATCCGCACCCATCGCTCGGCGTTCCCCCGCTCGGTTCAGCACCGCTTTTCGGCGGTCTCTCCTGTCTTCCGCAGTGTTGCTCGCCGCAGCGGCCAGCGCGGGGGCGCAAGTCGACAGCGCCGCGCGCAAGCCCGCCGACCCGCGCGTCGGACTGGGGGCGGGCTGGATGGATGCCAAGGAGGCGGCCAGCAATCTCGAGCTGATCGCGCATCGCCCGAAACCGGAAGGCTTCTACAACGCAGCCAAGCCGGGGGACTTTCCCTTCGCGAATTCCGACCTCGCCTTCAGCGGGCACTACGTCTTTCAGGGCAGCTTCAACGGCTTCCAGATCTGGGACATCTCGAAGGTGAGCGCCCCGACGATTCGCCTGGCCTACACTTGTCCTGGTGGCCAGGGCGACCCCTCGGTATACGGGAATCTCTTGTTTATCTCGGTGGAGCAGACCAGCGGCCGGGTCGACTGCGGCACCCAGGGCGTTACGGATTCGGTGAGCGCCGAACGATTCCGCGGGGTCCGCATCTTCGACATCTCGGACATCGACCACCCGAAGCAGGTGGCGGCGGTGCAGACTTGCCGAGGCTCGCACACCCACACGCTGGTGACCGACCCGAACGACGCCGCCAATGTCTATGTCTACGTCTCCGGTACCAGTTTCGTCCGGTCGGGCAACGAACTCGCGGGGTGCTCGGGGCGGAGCCCCGAAGCGGATCCGAACACCGCGCTCTTTCGCATCGACATCATCAAGGTTCCGGTGGCGGCGCCGCAGGAGGCGAGAGTCGTCAACTCACCGCGGATCTTCGCCGATTCGGCCGGCGCCATTGCCGGATTGTGGAAGGGTGGCGCCCACGGCGAGGGGACCCAGAGCACCTCGGAGACGAATCAGTGCCACGATATCACCGTGTACACCGAAATCGGCCTCGCGGCCGGCGCCTGCTCGGGGAACGGGATTCTCCTCGACATCCGCGACCCGGTGCATCCGAAGCGGATCGCTGAAGTGAGCGACCCGAATTTCGCGTATTGGCACTCGGCGACGTTCAGCAACGACGGTGGGAAAGTGCTCTTCACTGACGAATGGGGCGGCGGCACCCAGCCTCGCTGCCGCGACACTGACCGGCCGGAGTGGGGCGCCGACGCGATCTTCACGCTCGCGGAAGGCAAACTGCACCCCGCGAGTTACTACAAGCTGCCGGCCCCGCAAACGGCGACCGAGAACTGCGTCGCCCATAACGGGTCGCTGATTCCGGTGCCCGGGCGCGACATCATGGTCCAGGGGTGGTATCAGGGCGGTGTCTCGGTCTTCGATTTCACCGATCCCGCCCATCCCGTCGAGATCGCCTTCTTCGACCGGGGTCCGATGAGCGACACCGAGTTGATGCTCAGCGGCGAATGGTCGGCCTACTGGTACAACGGCCACATCTTCGGCTCTGAGATCGGCCGGGGGCTCGACGTATTCGAGCTGAAGCCCAGCACCTACCTGTCACAGAACGAGATCGACGC
>JBGPEJ010000094.1:0-11155 GCA_041482775.1 Gemmatimonadota bacterium
AGTTCAACGTCTCCGAATGCGAGCGCGGCATCGTCTACATCGATGAGATCGACAAGATCGCCCGGAAATCGGAGAATCCCAGCATCACCCGCGACGTGTCGGGCGAAGGGGTTCAGCAGGCGCTGCTCAAGATTCTCGAGGGCACGGTGGCGTCGGTTCCGCCGCAGGGCGGCCGCAAGCACCCGCAACAGGAATACATTCAGATCAACACCAAGGACATCCTGTTCATCTGCGGCGGCGCCTTCGACGGCCTCGAGAAAGTGATCGAGGGACGCCTCGGCCGGCAGCAGATCGGGTTCTCCGCCACCACCGAGCGGGACAAGACGCCCGAGGTGGACAAGAAAAACCCCTTCGCCCAAGCGGAACCGGACGACCTCCTCCGCTTCGGGCTGATTCCCGAGCTGGTGGGCCGCCTTCCGGTCATCGTCGCGCTGGAATCGCTCGACGAGGAATCGCTGGTGCGCATCCTGGTGGAGCCCAAGAACGCCATCACCAAGCAGTACCAGAAACTGTTCGAGCTGGAAAACGTGGGCCTGACTTTCGACCAGGAAGCCTTGCGCGCGGTGGCCCGGAAGGCCATCAAGCGCTCGACTGGCGCGCGGGGCCTCCGCGCGATTCTCGAAACGGTCATGACCGACCTGATGTTCGACCTCCCCTCCCGCGACGATGTCCGCGAGGTGATCGTGACGCCGGAGTGCATCACCGAGGGCAACGCCCCCATGGTGGTGACCGAGCGCCCCCGCCAGATCCGCGAAGCGTGACCCTCGACCGGCTTCCGATCGAATTCGTCGGCAGCTTTCCCGATCCCCTTCAGCCGCTCGACCCGCCGCTCCCCGAGATCGCCTTCGTGGGGCGGTCCAACGTCGGCAAATCGAGTCTGCTCAACGCGCTGGTGGGCCGGAAAGGGCTGGCGCGGGTGAGCGCCACCCCCGGCAAGACCCAGCTGATGAACGTGTTCCGGCTGCCCCCCTGCTATTTCCTGGACCTGCCGGGGTATGGATTCGCCAAGGCCTCGAAAACGGCGCGCGGCGAGTTCCGGCGGCTGCTCGAGGCGGTGGCCACGGAGCGCGGGTCGCTGACCGGAGTGGTCTGGCTCCTCGACGTCCGCCATGCTCCGGGCGAGGAGGATCTCGCCATCCGGGAGCTGCTGGCCCGGGCGGGGCGCCCGGTGCTCCCGGTGCTCACCAAGGCCGACAAGCTCGGCCGGGCGAGGAGGGCGGAGGCCCTCGGCGCCCGCGCACGGGAACTGGGAATGGCCGCGGACGAGCTGCTGCTCACCAGCGGAACGACCGGGTTAGGGATGGTGGAGCTGCGGGAGAGCGTCCTGGGGGCGGTGCAGGGCGCGGCCCGACCGCGCAGGCCATGACGCCGTTCCAACTCCCGATCACCGTCCTCCCCGCGGACATCGACGGGCTGGGGCACGTCAACAACGTGGTGTACCTGCGCTGGATGCAGGAGGCCGCCACCGCGCATTGGGAGAGCGCCGCCAACACGGCGCTCCAGGGCGAGGTGGCGTGGGTGGTCACCCGGCATGAAATCGACTACAAGGCGCCGGCGTTCGTGGGCGAGGCCCTGGTGGCCCGCACCTGGGTCGGCGAAGCGAGCGGCGCCACCTGGGAACGTTTCATCGAAATCCGGCGGGTTGGCGACGACCGGCTGCTCGCGCGCGGGCGCAGCGTCTACGCGGCGCTCGACCGGGCCACCGGGCGCCCGCGCCGGGTGGACGCCGCCTTACGGGCTCCGCTGGAAGGACCGCCTGCATAGGGAGCGGCCTCTGGCGGGATGGCGGCGCCCGGCGTAGTCTACACGGCCCATCCCCGTCCGAGCCGGACCAATTCCGGGGCTCCCCCAGGAGGTAGAGATGCGCCTTCGAAATGCATTGCCGAGCCTGCTGCTCGCGCTCACCTGGGCCGCCTGCAGCCCGTCGGCCTCCCGGCAGGCCGCCGCCCCGCCCGCGGTCGACTCCGCCGCGGTGAAGGCGGCCGTGGCCGACCTCTGGCAGCATTGGAGCACGGCGGATACCGCCGCGGACATCCCGGCACTGGTCGAAATGGTGGGAGACAGCGCCCGGATCGACGTCATGGGCCTTCCACCGATGGTCGGGCGGGCGGCGTGGAAGGCTGCCGCGGAGGCGGGATTCAAGACGATGAAGTACACGTCGATGCACATCCTGGCGGAGGGGACCTACCCCATTTCCAACGAGCTTGCGTACGAGAACGGCTCCTACACCGAGGGCTCCCTGCAAGGGAAGCAGAAGATGATGGCCTACGGCCGGTACGCCAGCGCCCTCCGCAAGGACCCCGACGGGAAGTGGCGTATCGCGTACGTCATGGTGTTCGCCGATTCCACCGTCGCGGTCAAATGAGGAGAACTCCGATGCGCCGCATTCTCGCTCTCCCGGCCGCCGCCCTGCTCCTGGCGGCCTGCTCCCCCAAGCCCGCCGAGCAGCAGGCCGCGCCGGCCGCAGTGGACAACGCCGCCGTCAAGTCCGGGCTCGACTCCCTCCGGGCCCACTACATGCGCTTCTACGCCGGGGGCGACGCGACGGGGATCGCGGGGCTCTACCTGGAAACCGGCGCCATCGACTTCTACGGCGCACCAAAGATGCGGGGCCGGGCCGGCATTGACTCGGGACTCAAGGCGGCGTTCGCCGCGCAGAAGCCAATTTCGCTGGACATTGTTGCCGTGGCGACCAACGCCCGCACCAATTCCGATGGGTCCGAGATCGGCACCTATCACTCGATGGAAAGCGCCAAGGGGAAAACCGTCCAGGCCTGGGGCCGATGGGTTAGCAGCGCGGTCAAGGACTCGACCGGCGCCTGGCGGCTCGCCTATCTGATGGCGTTCCCCGATTCCACCAAGACGGACAAGTAGCGGGCGTGGCATTTCTCCCGCTCCAGAAGGCCGAGCTCCCCGAACCGGCGCGCCAGGCCAACGAGGCCTGGCTCGCCGGCGTGGAGCGTGCGCTGGAGGTGCCGAGCGCCGACTGGTACCGGGTATGCCGGGACACGCTGTTCGAGCTCTGGTACCCCGGGGCCGGGAGCTACGATGAGCTGCTGGGGAATTCGAGGCTGCCCGCGGCGTCGCGGGCGGCGCTGATCGCCCTCGATCCCCACCACATCACCCTCGAACCGGAGTACTACGGCGACGTCGATGCGGCGAGGTTTGCCGCGGTCAAGCCGCTGCTCTGGCTCTGGTACTCCTTCGATCGCTCGCCGGCGGGGGGACAGAACGTCGACCTGGGCGTCCGGTTCCGGCGGCTCCTCGCGCCGAGGATTTTCGCGCGCTGCGGGAAGAACTTCAAATGCTTCCAGCACGTTGAGTTCTCATTCGGATACAACCTGGAGGTGGGGGACGACTGCGTGGTGCACCGCCACGTGCTGCTGGACGACCGGGGGGGACTGACCCTGGGGAACCGGGTAAGCGTTTCCGACTACGCCAACATCTACAGCCATACCCACAGCATCGTGGAACAGAAGGAGGTCTCCAACCTCCGGACGGTGCTCGAGGACGACGTGCGGATCACCTACCACGCCACGGTGCTGGCGGGAACCCGGGTGGGAGCCAACGGGATGGTAGGAGCGATGGCCCTGGCCACCAAGGACGTGAAGCCCTTCCACGTCAACGTGGGCATCCCGGCCAAGTCGATTCGAGTCAAGCCCAACGCGCCACCCGGAGCGTACGGGACCGAGCGGGTGCCGAACCGAGAACCCTAGCGAGCCCGGTCGGGGCCCACCCGCAGAACGTCCTCCAGCACTCCCGCAGCGCCGCCGCCGAACAACTCCACCGCGTCATCCACTTCCCGCCGCACCCGCGGCCAGCTGATTCGGAGCCGAGCCTCCTCAGGCCGGAGCCACGCGAACGCGTCGTGCTCGGCTCCGGTCCGGACGGTGGCACCGGAAGCGACCACCGCCGCGAAGGCCGGTATGACCACGACTTCGTTGACGGAGTGGCGGTAGAAGGCCTCCGCGCGGCTCAGATTGTAGAGCCGCTCCGGGATGAGGCCGGCCTCTTCCTGCAATTCCCGGAGCGCGGTCTCCACCGGAGTCTCACCCGGATCGATATGCCCGTGCACGCATTCCCACGAGCCGGGGGAGCGCCCCGTCGCTGCCCGTCGGAGACAGAGCACCTCGAGAGTGTCCGCCGTCCCGCGCAGGGCCAGCACATCGACGTATGCAACGCGGAGAGGAGGAGAGGATGCGCTCAATCGCTGCAGCCCGAGCTAGACCCGTCGCCGGCCCAGGGCGCTTTCCAGCCGGGCGGCGAGGGCCTTGGCGCGGAACGGCTTGGTGAGGAAGTCGTCGGCGCCCAGCTCGAGCACCCGTACTTCGTTGTCCTCGTCGCCCTTGGCGGTCAGCACCAGAATCGGGAGCTGGCGGGTGGACGGCCGGGAGCGCAGCTGCGACAGCACCGAGTATCCGTCCACCCCCGGCAGATTGAGGTCGAGAATCACAATGTCCGGCGCGTGGCGATCGACTTGCTCCAGCGCCTGCGCCCCGTCGCGCGCCTCGACCACGGTATACCCCTGCCGCTCGAGCAGGTCCTTCATCACCCGCCGGAGCTGGTCTTCGTCGTCCACCAGCAGCACCATGGCGCCCTTCCGGGTCAGCTCGGCGCGCGCTGGCGGGAGGTCGTCCAGCAGCTCGAAGGCGGGCGACAGCTCGATCGTCGGCGACGCCATGCGGTCGGGGGACGTGGCCGGCGGAGCCGCCATGGTGACGTGAATCGGCTGGACCGGGCGGTCGTCCTCGTCGGCCGGCCGCGACCGGCGCGCCCGCCGATCCCGATCATCGTCCCGGTCATCGTAGCGGAACGGCTGCTGGGCGCCGGCGCCGCTATCTTCGCGCGGGGGCTCGGTAACCCGGAGCAACTCCTCCACCGAGGTTTCTCCGGAAAGCACATGGCGGAGCCCGCTCTCGAACAGCGACCGCATGCCGCCCGCTTTGGCCGCGGCCGCAATCTGATCCGCGTTGGCTCCCCGGCCGATCAGACGCTCGAGCTCCGGCGTCATGATCAGGATTTCCACGATCCCGAACCGCCCCCGGTATCCGGTGAGCGAGCACTCGGAACAGCCGACCCCCTGATAGAGGTCGGCCCCTCCGCCGGGCAGGTACTTGCGGACCCGCTCCGGGAGCGGATCGGTCTGCCGGATCTTGCAATGGGGGCAGAGCCGGCGGAGCAGCCGCTGAGCCAGAATGCCGCGGAGCGCGGAGGCGATCTTGTACGCCTCCATCCCCATGTCCACCAGCCGGGTGACGGTGTTGGGGGCGTCGTTGGTGTGGAGGGTCGATAGCACCAGGTGGCCGGTCAGGGAGGCCTGTACCGCGATCTGCGCCGTCTCGGTATCCCGGATTTCGCCTATGAGCACCACGTCGGGATCCTGCCGCAAGATCGAGCGGAGGGCGCTGGCAAAGGTGAGCCCCGCCTTCTCGTTCACCTGGACCTGCACGATGTTGGAGCCGAGCCGGTACTCGACCGGATCCTCCACGGTCACGATGTTCACTCCCTCTCCCTGGACCTGGCGCAGCGCGGCGTACAAGGTGGTGGTCTTCCCCGAGCCGGTCGGACCGGTCACCAGCAAGATCCCCTCCTTGCTGTGGAGGAGTTTCGTCATGGTGGCCCGCTCGTCCTCCTGCAGGCCCAGCGCGTCGAGCGAAAGAACCGTGGCTTTGGCATTGAGAATCCGGATGACCAGCTTCTCGCCCAGCGAGGCGGGCAAGGTGGACACCCGGAGGTCCACCGGGTTCCCGTTCACCGCCACCCGGCAGCGCCCGTCCTGGGGCCGGAGCCGGTCCGCGATATCCATCCCAGACATGATCTTGACCCGCGAAACCAGCGGGATACCCGCCGAGCGCGGAATCTTCATGACCTGGCGGAGCACTCCGACGATCCGGTAGCGCACCACCACGCCGCCTTCCCCGGGCTCCACGTGGATGTCGCTCGCCCGCGAGGTGATGCCGTCGGCGATGAGGGTATCCACCAGCTTGATGATCGGGCGGGCCTGTGCCTCGTCGGCGCTGGCGCTGTATTCGTCCGGCTCGTCGCTGAGCTGGGTGACCTCGGCGTCTTCGCTGATGCCGGAGAGCAGCTTGGAGACCACGTCCTCCGGCCGGTAGAGCTCGTCGAGCTTTTCGCGGATCTTGGCGGGCGAGAAGAGCAGCAGCCGCACCTCTCGCCCGGTGGCAAAGGCGAGCATCTTCTCCGCGTCCATGTCGAACGGATTGGCGGTGGCGATTTCCAGATAGGAGTCGGTGGTCCGCAATGGGAGGATGTTGTACTTCCGCGCCACCTGCTCCGGGACGGTTTCCTGGACCCGGTGATCCAGCATGGCCAGGTCCGCCACCTGGAACCGGAAGCGGGCGGCCACCGCCTGGAGAATCTGTTCGTCGGTGGTGAGTCGGCGCTCCACCAGGGCTTCCCACAGCGACGCCACGCTTCCCGCATCCTGCCGGACGGCAGCGATCTGCTGCTCCGTCACCAGGGTGGCAAGCGTGGGTACCAGCCATTCGTCGCTAAAGGGCATGTCCTGAAATGTACGCGGTGCCGGGCGGCGGGGGCTAGAGGATCGGCCACCACTCCGGGGCGACGTCGAAGGTGAGGCGCAAGCGCCGGCGTTCGGTGGTGGTGCGGTCGCGGAGCACGGTGCCCAGTTCCAGCCGCAGCAGGTTCTGCAGGAGTTCGATCGCGACACCCACGACCGGCCGGGCGCCCCGGCTGGAGCCCCAGGTGAGGCCCGGGATCGAGTCACCCGCCCAGCCCACCGCCACGAAGGGGGCGAGAATCGCCCGGTTCCCGGTGCTGGCGAAGGGCCCCAGCCCCACGGCGGGGACCGGGATACCGAGCCGCCACTCGAGCTGGGCGCTGAGCACTTCCCGCCCCCCATACCCGCGGGTGCGCTCGGGCTGGAGGGTGCCGCGGCCGCCGATTGTGAAGCTCCGGGCCTTGGGCAGCCCCGTGGTCGCCGCACCCGCGAGGGTCCGGAGCCGGAGGTGCCCGACCGGCACCGGAACGCTCCCATCGGAGCGGAAGAACGCCCGGAAGTAGTCGGTCTCTCCGGTACCTCCTTCGAAGCCGAATTGGGCCTTGAGGTCGCCCCGGTCCACCGCTCCCCGCGCCGCGAGCGTCACGACAGCGCGCGCCAGGAGATACGACCCGCTCCCCAGAGCCGGGTTGGGCTGGTAGCTGCCCCGCGCCGGCGTGGCCACCGTCGCCACCGAGCTGCTCCGCTCGAATCGCGCGGCGAGATCGAGGCTCCAGCGCGGATCGAGCCGGCGGCGAAGCCCGAGGCCCATTTCCTCGCCGAGGAGGTAACTGCCGAGGTCCTTGGCGAACTCCTGGGCAAGAAAGGAATTGACCGCGCCGCTCACCACCGGCTCATCCCCGAAGTCCCGGATGGTGCGGCGGGCATCGAGGGTCCACTCGTTGGCGCCGCGGGTCAGGCCGGCCAGGACGCCGGCGGTGACCCGGTGGTCGGAGAGCCCGTAACCGAGGGAGCCCCGCACCTGGTACCCCCCGTTGAAGCGGAACCCCACGCCGAAGCCGAGGGCCAGCCCCTGAACCCGGTTGACCCGCACCAGATCGCTGAACGCGGTGGTGCCGACCCGGCCGTGAGGGAGCCCCTCGAGGATCTGCCGGGAAACCAGCGCCTCCGCCTTGCCCTTGATCTCGTCGAACTGGCGGCGCTCAAACGGGTCGGCGCCATCCGCTGCCGCCCGCAGGCTGGTGGTCCAGCGAAGGGAATCCGGCCCCGGGGCCTTGAGACCGCCGAACTCCGGGGCCTCCCGGAGCTCCTCGGGGAACGGCACCGAGAAATCGTAGTCCTGGATTTCCCAGGTGCCCCGGATGATGGAGCGGGCGGGAAACTCGAAGAGGGCGGCCCGGCGGCGGATTTCGATCTGCTGCCGGTAGGGAAGCCACCACTTTGCCTCGAGCAGCGACTGCTCCAGCACGACGCTGATATCCTCGAGCTCGCGGTCGCGATAGGCGGCGGGCGTGAAGCTGAACTGGAAGCGCACCAGTGCGGCGGTGCGGCGCTCGAGGTAGAGCGTACCCACCACCAGGGGCCGCTGGAAGCTGCGGGGGCGGACCTGTACGGCGAGGACCTCCAGCTCCCCCTTGCCGGTCTTGAGCGTTACGGTGTCCCCGACCGCGAAATCGTATTCGTCGAGCCCCTCGAGCGAAAGCGGGTGGATCGCGTCCCGTACCTCGTCTCCCTCACCGATCCGGATGAGGGGGCCGTAGTTGTTGGTGACGATTCCGAGATGATCCCGGTGGTAGGTCATCGTGTACGGCAGGAAATTGCCATTCCGCCAGGCCACGATCCGCTGCTTGCTCCGGTCCGGCGACTCCCAATACACTTCGACGTCGAGCTCATCCGCCTTGACCAGCCGGGGGGGATCGGGAAAGCCCCGGCCGAACTGGGCGAGGTTGAACACGAAGCCGTGCGCCCGGCTGCGATAGTGAAGCAGTGTGCTGTCGGCGGTGGGCGTTTCCCGGAGCAGAATGGCGCGACGAATCAGCTGCCGCACCTGGGCGTCGTTCCAGGCCTGGGCGGCGAGCGGCCCCGGCGGGAGCAGGAGGAGAAGAGCGAGCAATGCGCGGCGCATCGTGATGGCCTCAATTAGCAGGGCCCGGCGCGTGGGAGCAAGCGTGCTCGCGGCGCTGCTCGCCGCCTGCGGACCGCCTCGAGGCGTGGCGCCCGCCGCGGCTCCCTCACCCACCCCACCGAGGGTCCTGGCACCCAAGCCGCTCGCCGAGGTGCTGATCCTGGAGGCCGCCGGCGCCCAGCCGGAGGACACGGTGGTCAGCGTGCCGGCGGGTCTCGGTCGGGTGGTGGTGCTCCGTCGCTCCGCCCACGACTTCGGGCTCTTTGCCCGGCTCGATTTCCCCGCCAAGTCGCTGGCCGCCCCCGCGGGCGCCGGCGCGGCGCGACTGACGGTACGGCCCCGCCCGGGTCTCTACGCGCTGGACCTATCGATCGAGGGGACACTCGCCGAGGGCGCGGTGATCGTTTTCAGTTACGGCGCCCACTTCGTGGCACCGTCGGGCGCGCGCGACCGGTACGGGAGCGACCTCGCCTTCGAGCGGGAGCTCGCCATCGGGCGGCTCGAAGCCGACGGACAAGTCGTGTTCCTCCCTACGTCACGCCCCGGCGCCGACATGCTGAGCGCACCGCTCCCCGGGCCGGGACGGTACCTCGTGGCGGCACCGCGCTGAACCCGTCCGCACGCTGGTGCCTCGAGCCGCTGGGTGGAGGCCCCTCACTTCCGCTCGCCGGCGACCACGCCCTGCTGGTCGGACGCGGGGCCGCCTGCGCGCTCCGACTCGGCGACGAGAGCATTTCCCGCCAGCATGCCGAGCTCCGCCCCGAGGCCGAGGGGGTTCTGCTGCGTGATCTGGGCAGCGTGAACGGGACCCTGGTGAACGGCGCCCGGGTGACCCAGGCGCGGCTGGTTCACGACGATCTGGTGACCTTCGGGAAGCTGGAGTTCCGGGTGGTGCTGGAGGCCGCCCGGGTGCCGGCGGATCTCCGGGCCATCGCGGCGTCCGCCACCTCCGACGACCTCCCCGCCGGCACCAGCGTCCGTTCCGTCGATGTGCGCTCCGGTGGCGGCGCCCTGGCGCGGCTCCAGGCCGAGCGGCTCGCGCGGCTGGTCGAACTGGCCCGCCGGCTGTCGGGTGAGATCGAGACCGCCCGAATCCTGGAGACCGTGGTGGAACAGGCGGGTTTGCTGCTGCCCGCCGACCGGGTGGCGCTCCTGCTGCTCGACGACCAGACCGGCGAGCCCCGGCTGGCCCATTGGCACAACCGCCTCGGCAAGGCGGTGGTGACCGCGCCGCGGAGCATCGTGCGGCGCGCCATCGAGGAGCGGGCACCAGTGGTGACCGAGAACGCCCTCGAGGACGCCCGCTTCCAGAGCGGCTCGGTGGTCTCCAACCAGGTGCGGGCGGCGCTCTGCGCACCCCTCCTGGCCGACCAGGAGCGGGTGCTCGGCGTGCTGTACGTGGACTCGCTCACCGCTACCCGCCCATTCTCGGAGAACGACGCGGCGCTCTGCCTGGCCTTCGGCGGCATCGCCGCGGTGAGCATCGCCAAGGCGCACTACGTCGAGGCCGCGCGGCGCGAGGCGGTGAGCCGGGCCAACTTTGAACGCTTCTTCGCGTCGGAGGTGGCCGCCCGAATCGCCGCGGAGAGGAGTGCCGTCCGGCCCGGCGGCACCCGCCGGGCGGTGACGGTGCTCTACAGCGATGTCCGGGGATTCACCGGTCTTGCCGAGACGATGGCGCCGGAGGCCATCGCGCAGCAGCTGTCGGAGTACTTCGCCGCGATGGTGGAGCTGATCTTCGAGCACGGCGGCACCCTCGACAAGTTCATCGGAGATGCGCTGCTCGCGGTCTGGGGGGCGCCGCTCGCCGCAGCGGGGGACACCGACCGGGCCTGGGCGGCGGCGCGGGAAATGCAACAGGAAATCTCCGCGCTCAACGCCCGGTGGAAGGCGGAGGGACGGGTCCCGCTGGGCGTGGGGATCGGGCTCCACCACGGGGAGGCGTTCGTGGGGACGATCGGCAGCCCGCGGCGGCTCGAGTACACCGTGATCGGAGACGTGGTCAACGTGGCGGCCCGGCTCTGTGAGGCGGCGGGGGCGGGAGAAATCGTGTTCAGCGACGCGGTGCGGTCCCTGCTGGCCGCCCCGCCGAAGCGTTCCACCGCGGAGTCGCTCCGGTTGCGCGGACGCGAGGAGCCGGTCGAGGTCTTTCGCATGGAGGGTGCATCGTGAGGGCAAAACCGGTCGACCATGCAGCATCCGCGGCCCGGGCCGCGCTGCTCGGGCTGCTGCTGCTGGCGGCCTGCGGGGGCGGGAGCACCAGCTCGCGCGCCGAGCACCCGGCGGCGCGGGTCCAGGAGAGTGCGCTGGCGAAATCGAAGATTCCCGGTGCCACCGGCGTCGGCCGGGCGCTCAAGTTGAGCGATTCCGCGGACGCCCGGCGAAGGTTGGAGGATTCGATCTCCAACGCCCCGCCCTGAGCAGCGGGTTACCCGCCGACCGCCGTTCCCGGGTTTTCAATTCGATACTGCGCACCCCGCCCCCCCCGCAGGGGGGGCCCCCCGCGGGCCCGCCGGCCCCAAACCCGGGATCAAAACGCCCAGGAAACG
>JBGPEJ010000095.1:0-11155 GCA_041482775.1 Gemmatimonadota bacterium
AAGATTCGCAAGGTCCCCACCGCGATGGTGCGGATCCCCGACGCCTCCCACGAGATCGCCGAGAAGCCGAGCAACCTGATCGCGAAGGTGGCGTACATCCTGGCGTGGTTTGAGAGGTATCGGCACCCCGTGGCGGCGCCCTGACGCTGGTGAGCCGGTACCACTGCCACAAGGGACCCAGCGTGAAGCACGCGGATTTCACGGGCCGACTGACGATGAGCAGGCCATCGTCCGCTGTATGTCGGCCATCCTCCGGGTCGCGGACGGCCTCGACCGCGGCACACCTCAGCGGTCGAACGGGTCAGCACGCGGCTCAACGCGGCGCGCTTGTCGATCCGGGCAACGCCGAGCTGCGCGCGCGGGATCTGTCACTAGAATGCTGGGATGCCGCGAAGAAGGCCGACGTGCTGGCCAAGCTGCTGGGGCGCGAGGTGGTGGGGCTGCCGGCGGGTGGTGGGGTGAGAAACAAACGGGCGGCTCCTCGCGGGGCCGCCCGTCTGGTTCTCAGCCCACCGGGCCGATCAGAATGACGGCGGCAGGAAGGTCACCTTTGCATCGAGGTAGGAGCTGACTCCGCGATCCAAGGCCCGAATCGCGAGAATATGCGACCCCGCGAGCAAGGGGACGTCGAAGATGAAACTGTCAAGACTCGGACAGTCCTCGTGTACCCGGAGCCCGTCGCTGACATCCACCCCGTCGACGTAGACCTGGACATCGTTGTCGATGGCAATGCCGATTCGGACCGTTGCGGGAGCTAGCAGCGCGAAAGTCCTTCGAGCGTAGAGGTAGGTGCTCTCGCTGGCGGGCCAGGAGGTCGGAAGCACAGCGGCGTTCAGCGTGCAGCCCTCGTTCGGACTACCGAACGGCGCGACCCCGGTGAGGGTGAACGGCGATGCCGCGCTCGAGAACCAGTCGGTCGGAGGCGTCCCGTCAATCTGATAGGACCACAGGCTCGACCCATAGTTGATGATCGGAATCGATCGGTCCTCCGCAAACTGGAAATCGCTGAAGCAGCAGGTCTTTCCACCAGCTCCCAGGTTGATCCGCCGGCGCGCGTAAAGAGGCTTCGGGGCGAGCAAGCCGAACACCTGCCTGCGCACAGACTTCCAGTCGGCATGGGCCAAGGCCACCATCAGACGGCCCACGCTGAAAGAGCCTTCAGCTTCGCTGGTTGGGCAGAGGGTGGTCTGGGCGCCCGGAAGGACCTCAATTGGGTCGTTGTTGTGCTTCCGATGGAGATGGATGCGATCCCGTAGCTCCTGCGGGAGACCTAGGGTGGCATCCAGGACATCGCAGACGAACACCGTCGCCAGCTGGGAGAGCCCCTCCGATCCCAGATTCGAGTTGTAGGTGAAACAACTCCCGAACTCTCCCGGTATACCCAGGGTCGTGCAGGGCTGGATTGTGAGTGTCACCGGCGGGGTCCCGGTGTCTCCTCCCGGGAAGGTCACTCCAGCCGGCGGCGCGCCGGGGGGAGTGGGAGCGAGGACGGTGGTCGGTTCGGGGGCCCCCGGATCCACGGTGGCGAAGGTGCATGGACTCTGACCGGGAACCGCGCCGAGCGCGCATGTCTCGATTCGGAAGGGGATGAGCAACGTCGTTCCGCGGATGCCTCCGCCAAAGTTCTTGAAGTCCACCTTCCAGAGGGCGAGCAGGTTATTCACGCACTGCACGTCGGCGAACCCGAGTTTGTCCGCGGGATAGCCCTCGACCCTCACCCGGATCCGATAGAACGGATAGGACGGGACGCACGAAGGGGGGAGTTTGTAGTTGCTGTAATAAAAGGAGAAGGCATCAAATAGACCGGAAGGCAGGCGGGAGGGCTCGGGCCCCGTAGGGACGAACTTCTTCACCCCACCGGCGATGGGGACGAATCCCGTTTTACATGGCGTGCCCGGATTGACCGCGCCGGCAGAGGACGCATCCAACAGACAAATCTCCGCGATTGGGTTCAGCGATCCGAGGAACCCGTTGGGGGTGAAGTTCTGGAGAAACGTCGATCCGGGCGCGACTATGGGCGGGAGAAAGAAGAAATCCTTATTACCACCCGAGTGACTCCCATCCGAGATTGCCAGCGACGGACCCGACGTCTGCTTGCCGGAGGGAGCGGTGGTATCCGTCCCGGAGCAAGCAACGAGTACGGCGAGCGGGATAGCAAAGAGTGCACGACGATTCATGGGATCTGCTCCTTGACGATGCCTGGCCAAGACTCTTCTCCGCAGCGATCTGCTCGGGTGATACCCGAGTCAGCGATCATGCATTTTGGTGATCTGCAAGGCGGAGAACATACCGTAATTGCGAGCGGTCACAAGCCCCTGATTTCAAATCCGCAACTTAGAGCCCGACAATGATTTGAGCCGTTCCTGATACCAAATAATTGACTGGTAACGCCTTAGCCGATTGAGGCCGAACCCACTGTTGCGCCAGGCCCTCAAATAGCCTTGTCGACGCCACACTCTTTCCGACCCGGGCGGCCGGCCGGGGAGCGTTGTCCACCTAGCGACGCTGGGCGGCCAAGAGCCGCTGGAACTCCGGCATCTGGCTGAGGGGCTCCCACCACCAATGGACATCCCCACCAACTCGGAATGAATGATCGGGGTTGGAGGCAACGTAGCGAGTGAGAAGGCGGAGGGCTTCGGGGTAATCGCCGATGCGGACGCGCATCACGGCCTCGTAGCCGTCCAGCTCATGCTTGGGATCTTCCCGGGAGGAGAGGCGGGCCCGCTCCAGGACATGCCGGGCACTGTCCACCAGTGGACTGGGAGCGCCGCCGGACATTTTCCCGATGGCTCCACCGACGATCATCCGGGCCAAATGGGATTGCTCGAGACTATCCGAGGACGGCGTCAGGGAGTCCAGCCGGGCTGCGAGCTGCCAGGCCGTCCGGATGTCGGGGGGGACGTCCGGCGTCAGCATCAACAAGAGCTGGCAGATCGTAAACTCGTAATTGCGGGGAAACCGGATCGCTCCATCGTTACACCACTTCGTCGCCTGGGTGAAGGAGTGGGTGTCGTAGGCGGTATAGAAGAGGCGCTGCAGCACGAAATCGGCATTGGTCAGGTAGCGATCGGCGGTGTAGGCCTTGGCCGCCTGATTGTGGGCCTCGGTGAGATCCTGTTTGTCGTAGTAGAGAGAGCTGAGCCAGACGAAGGCCAAGGCGAGCCCGGGATCGGCAGTGACGGCGGCCAAGAGGTCTTGCTCGGCCCCCTCGAGCAAGGCCTGGCGCGCCGCCGCGTTGGGGGCGTTGTCCAGGCGCCACTCTAGATACTGTAGGGTGCCTCGCAGCTGGAGCGCTTTGCCGCTCCGTGGGTCCAGCTTGAGCGCCTCGGCAGCGTGGCCGAGTCCTTCCTGGTACCACTTCTGCTGGGCGGCAGGCTGATCCTCCAGACGGGCGCGCGCTAAGGCAAGGTTGCCCCGCAGGACCAAGGGCTCGATCCATCGGGCATCGGCTGCGGCGGCCTGCCGCAGCAGCGAATCCGCGCTGGTGAGCAGCTCCACCGCTTTGCGCGGGTTAGCGTTGCCGGCGACCCCAGCGTCCTTGCGGAGCTTCTCGGCCCTCTGCAGCGCGGTCCAGGCCGCGAGGTTCGAGCTCCGGCTCCGGCTTTCCCGGAGGTTGATCTCACTGCCGATGACCTTCTTGAGGGAGCGCGCGACTTCGCCGGCGACCGCGTCCTCGGCGGTAAACAGCGAGTCCCGCGACACCTCGGTGGAGGTCGAGTTGATCGGCGCTCCGGAGGCCGCCTCCCGGAGGCTGGTCGAGATTCGGACCCGATTCGCGCCCGACGCTTCGACGGTGCCGGTGACCACGCTGCCGACGTCGAGGGCCGCACTCACGCTGTCGCTGAAGGTGTTCCCGAGGGGCGCCACCGCGTCGGCGGAGCGCACCACCAGTTCCGGGACACCGCTTAGGCTCCGGATAACGGACTCGGTGATCCGGTCGGCCACGGACCGGAGCTCGGGATCGCCAGAGGGCGCTGCGAAGTAGAGGATAGCGAGCCGGCGGGCCCGGGCGAGGTCAGCGATCCCGGACCCGCCCCCGGAACCACCTCCACTCGTCAGCCGCCACGCCGTGAACGATCCGCCCAGCAGTATCACCACCACCGCCCCGATGACCCAGGGCCGCCGCCACCAGGCCGGCGCCTCCTCCGCGGCCGCCCGATAGGTGCCGGTGGGCACCCGCCGGGAGGCGGTGTGGCGGATCGAGGTCCGGCGGGAGGCCGTTGCCCCCATCGGGAGCCCCAGCATCTCCATGAACTGCGCGGCGCTCTGGGGGCGGTCCGCCGGGACCTTGGCCATCGAGGCGAAGATCGCGTCCTCGACCTCCTCGGGCACCGTGTTCCGGACGATCCGGACACTCGGCACCGCTTCCATGGCGTGCCGCGCCATGAGAGCCTGGGGGTTCTTGGCGGTGAAGGGCGGCTCGCCGGCCAGCAGCTCGTACAGCATGCAGCCCAGGCTGTAGAGATCGGAGGTCGGCCCCACCGAATCGCCCACCGCCTGCTCGGGCGACATGTAGACCGGGGTTCCCACCGCCATCCCGGTGTGGGTGAGCTTATGTCCGCCGGCCTCGGTTGCCGCCCGGGCGATTCCGAAATCCGCGACCAGGGCGTGGCCTCCCGAGAGGAGGATGTTCTCCGGCTTGATGTCCCGATGAACGATGCCCGCCGCGTGGGCGTGCCCCAACGCCTCGGCGACCTCGAGGCAGATCTGGATCGCGTCGTCGATCGGGAGCTGCCCCTCCCGATCCAGCCGGTCGCGCAGTGATTCGCCCTTGATGAAGGGCATGACGTAGTAGAGGAGACTGTCGGCCTCCCCGGAATCGTAGAGTCCCAGGATGTGCGGATGCTGGAGTTTCGCGGCGAGCTTGATTTCGCGCTCGAAGCGCTCGGCCCCAATCGAAACCGACAGCTCGGGATGCAGGACCTTAATTGCCACATCGCGATCGTGGCGCAGGTCCTTCGCCAGGAAGACGGTGGCCATGCCGCCCTTGCCGAGCTCCCGCTCGATGTCGTAGCGGTCGGCCAGCCGGTCCTTCAGGCGATCCAGAATTGACGCCAAGCGGTCAGATGCTCCGATCGAAGGGGAGACGCGGTCCGAGGGTCCAGCCGATGGAATATGGGCGGTCGCGACGGTTCCGCCAGCGGCACCGTCTCCCGGCTCTGGCGCCGGGGTTGGGAGCCGTAGATCTTCCCTCCCCTATGCCCGAGACGCCCCTGATTTCCCACGTCTCCGACACCGCCCGCTGGGTGGCCGTCTACCGCGCCATGGAGACGGAGCGGCCGGATGCGATCTTCCGGGATCCCTATGCCCGGCGGCTGGCCGGCCCCCGTGGCGAGGCCATCGTGCAGGGGATGCCCAAGGGCCGGGCGTTTGCCTGGCCGATGATCGTCCGCACCGCGGTGATGGACGAGATCATCCTCCGCACCATTGCGGACGAGGGCGTGGACTGCGTCCTGAATCTGGCGGCGGGACTCGACGCCCGGCCCTGGCGGCTCACTCTCCCCGCCTCGCTCCAGTGGGTGGATGTGGATCACCCGGAGATGATCGAGCTCAAGGAGTCGACGCTGGCGCAGGAGCAAACCACTTGCCGGTACGAGGGGGTTCCCCTCGACCTGGCCGACGGTCCCGGCCGCCGGGCGCTGTTCGAGCGAATCGGCGCCACGGCCCGGCGGGTGCTGGTCATCACTGAGGGGCTGCTGGTCTACCTCCCCGAAGAGGCGGTGGCGGGTCTGGCCGCCGACCTGCACGCCCAGCCGTCGTTTACCCTCTGGCTCACCGACCTGGCCAGCCCCGGCCTGCTCAAGATGATGAGCAGGAACTGGGGACCGGTGGTGGCGAAGGGGAATGCCCCGTTCATCTTCGGTCCCGCGGATGCCCCCGGCTTCTTCGCGAAACTCGGCTGGCTGGAGGTGGAGTACCGGTCGCTGTTCTTCGAAGGGGTGCGGCTCAACCGCACGATGCGGTTCGCCGGGTTCTGGATCTTCCTCGGGAAGTTGATGGGGGCGCGAAGGCGGGCCGAGATGCAGCGGTTTTCGGGGATCTCGCTGCTGGAGCGGGCGGCGGTGTGAGGATTCTCGAGGTCCGAAGCGCTAGGCCCCGTAGGGCACCCAGATGTTCTTGACCTGAGTGGCCTCCCGGAGGAATTCCTCGCCCTGAGCCTCATGGCTATCGAGCCAATCCTTCGGCTCCCACTCAGTCCAGGTGCGCTTCATGTTGCCGGCCGAGAGCTTTTCCACCTCGGCGCAGGCCTCCCGGGGCGCAAAGCACCAGATCCCATCGACGTCGTCGTGCGCAGCGAGCACCGGCGCCAGCTCCTGGCGCGATCCGGTGAGGATGTTGATTACACCTCCGGGAACGTCGGAGGTATCGAACACCTGGTACAGATCGGTGGCCGGCAACGGCCAGCGTTCGCTGGGCACCGCCACCACGGTGTTTCCCATTGCCACGGCGGGGAGCACCAGCGACAGGAATCCCAGGAGCGGCGCTTCGACCGGGGCCACCAGGCCCAGGACCCCGATAGGCTCGTTCATGGCGAGGGTGACGTTGCGGAACGGCGTGGCGTGGACTCTGCCGTCGTACTTGTCGGCCCATGCGGCATAGGAGAAGGCCCGGTGAATCGCCGCGGCCACCTCCGGCGCGCTTGACTCGGCCGAGCCGCCGGTGAGCTCCGCCAGCCGATCGACGAATTCGTCCTCGCGCACCGCCAGATTCTCCGCGAAGTAGTACAGCACCTGGGCGCGGGTGTGCGCGGTGGCTCTGGCCCAGCCCTCCGCCGCCTTGTGGGCGGCCTCGACGGCATTCCGGACGTCCTTCCGATTTCCCCGGCCGACTTCCGCCACCCGGCGGCCCGCCGAATCGAGGACCGGTAGCGAATACCCGGAGTCGGGGCGGACCTGCTTGCCCCCGATATACAGCTTGGGGGTCCGGTCGATCGGCGGCAGGGCGGCCGGCGCGGGGATGACGAAGGTGTCGGTGTCCTGGAGCTGGGCCCGCGCGTGCGGGCTTCCGCTTTCGACGGGAGCGGGCTTGCGCGGCCCGGCCGGGTGCCGGGCCGCTCTGACGTACTCCCAGAGTCCCTCCTTGCCCCCTTCCCTCCCGAACCCGGACTCACGATACCCGCCGAACCCCGAGGCCGCATCGAACAGGTTGGTGCAGTTGACCCACACGGTGCCCGCCTTGAGCTGCGGGGCGATGTCGAGGGCGGTGTTGAGATTCTCGCTCCAGACGCTGGCCGCGAGGCCATACCGGGTGTTGTTGGCAATCTCCACCGACTCCGCCGGAGTACGGAAGGTCATGAGCACCACAACCGGGCCGAAGATCTCGACCTGGGCGATGGTCGCGGCGGGGGTGACGTCGGTGAAGAGCGTGGGAGGGTAGAAGAGCCCATCCTTGGGAGCGCTCCAGCTCGGCTGCCAGCAGGTGGCGCCCTCCTCGATGCCCTGCTGCACCAGGCCCTGAATCTTCTCGAGCTGCACCGGCGCCACGATCGCCCCGATATCCACCGACTTGTCGAGCGGACTGCCGACCCGCAGGGTTTCCATCCGGGCCCGGAGCTTCTCAACCAGCCGGCCGGCCACGCTCTCCTGCACCAGGATGCGGGATCCGGCGCAACAGACCTGTCCCTGGTTGAACCAGATTGCGTCGACCACGCCCTCGACCACGCTGTCGAGGTCGGCGTCCTCGAACACGATGAACGGCGACTTCCCTCCCAGCTCGAGCGAAAGCCGCTTCCCGCTCCCCGCGGTGGCCGTCCGGATCATCCGGCCCACCTCGGTCGAGCCGGTGAATGCGATCTTGTCGACCCCCGGGTGATCCACCAGCGCGGCACCGGTCTTCCCGTCGCCGGTCAAGATGTTGATCACGCCCGGAGGCACGCCAAGGGCATGGCAGAGATCGGCGAAAAGCAGCGCGGTGAGCGAGGTGAACTCCGCCGGCTTCAACACCACCGTGTTCCCCATGGCAAGCGCCGGCGCGATCTTCCACGCCAGCATCAGAAGGGGAAAGTTCCAGGGGATGATCTGGCCCACGACGCCGACCGGCCCGTATCCCGGGAGCTCGCGGTCCATCAACTCCGCCCAGCCGGCGTGATGGTAGAAGTGCCGGGCCACGAGGGGGATGTCGATGTCCCGCGATTCGCGGATCGGCTTCCCGTTGTCGAGCGACTCCACCACCGCGAAGAGCCGGCTGTTGCGCTGCACCTCCCGCGCAATGGCATAGAGCCAGCGGGCCCGGCCGTGGCCGCCCAGCGCCCACCAGGCGGGCTGAGCCGCGCGGGCCGCCGCGACCGCGGCGTCGACGTCTCCCTTCGACCCCTGGGCCACCTTCGCGAGCTCCGCGCCAGTGGCCGGGTTGATGGTGGCGAAGTGCTCCGCCGGCGCGGGCTCGGCCCACGCGCCGTTGAGATAGTGGCCGAAGACCTTCTTGTGCCGCTCGAGCCAGGCCTGCGCGGTGGCGGCCGATTCCGGCGCCTGGCCCCATGCCATGGTCTCGAAAGCATCCCGAATGGACGTCATGATCAGGCCAGGGGGTGGCGATGCGCCGCGCTGTACCGCCCGGTGGCGTGGTGCTCGAGCTGCCGCTCGACGTCGGTGAGAAGACTGCTGGCACCGAACCGGAAGAGGTCGGGCCGGAGCCACCGGTCTCCCAATTCATCCTTGATCATCGCGAGCCAGTCGAGCGACTGCCGGGCGGTGCGGATGCCGCCGGCGGGCTTGAGGCCGATGAAGTGGCCGGTGCGCTCGCGGAATTCCCGGATCTGGCGGGCCATTACGATCCCGAACGGCACCGTCGCGTTGACGCTCTCTTTGCCGGTCGAGGTCTTGATGAAATCGGCGCCAGCCATCATGGCCACCACGCTGGCGCGGGCCACCTCGCGGAGGGTGCCGAGCTCGCCGGTGGCCAGAATCGCCTTGAGGTGGGCCGGACCGCAGGCGGCGCGGAACGCCTTCACCTCGTCGTAGAGGGCGGTCCAGTTGCCGGTGAGCACGTGCGCCCGGGTAATGACGATATCGATTTCCCGGGCACCGGCGGCCACCGAAGCCTCGATTTCCCCGATGCGGAGGGGGAGCGGGGAGAGCCCGGCCGGGAATCCGGCCGAGACAGCCGCCACCGGAATCCCGCTTCCTTCGAGCGCCCGTACCGCCGTTTCGACGAAGGCGTGGTAAACGCAGACCGCCCCGACGTGGAGGCCCAAGTCGCCGACGCCGAGGTCGTCCAGCAGATCCTGTCGCACCGGTCGGCGTGCTTTGGCGCACAAGCGGAGGACTCGGCCCGGAGTGTCGTCACCCTGCAGGGTGGTCAGGTCCATGAGGGTGATGACCCGGAGCAGCCACCCCGCCTGCCACGCGGCCTTGACCGAGCGGCGGGTGGGAATCGTCGCGGCGCGTCGCTCGACCGCGCTCCGGTTGATCCGGATGTCGCGAATCCAGCCCAGGTCGAGGGGCATGCCCGGGTTGCGGGGGAAGCTGGTCGAGGGCTGCGGCGGCGCCACGGGCCGCTGCGATTGAGCGGCCCCATAACGCGCGGTGCGGGTGGGGGTGGCCATGACCAACAGAAGGTAGCGTCCCGGTGGGTTGGTGTCACCATGGACGGCCAAGCTCGCAGGCGTGCCGGCCGGTGCGGGCTCCGAAACCCCGGGGCCACCGCGGTCAAGGTAGATTCCCTCCGCAATGACCGAAGTCCTCGACCGCCTCCGCACCGCACTGTCCGACCGGTACCGCCTGGAGCGGGAGCTCGGCGCCGGCGGGATGGCCACGGTCTATCTGGCGCAGGATCTCCGGCACGAGCGCCGGGTGGCCATCAAGGTGCTCCACCCCGAGCTGGGCGCCGTCCTCGGCGGCGATCGCTTCCTCTCCGAAATCAAGACGACGGCCAATCTCTCCCACCCGAACATCCTCGGGCTCTTCGATTCGGGGATCGCCGACGGACTCTTGTACTACGTCATGCCGTTCGTGGACGGGGAGACGCTCCGCGCCCGCCTCACACGCGAGAAACAGCTCCCCATCGACAATGCCGTGGCCATCGCGCGGGGCGCGGCGGCGGCGCTCGACTACGCCCACCGCCACGGGGTGATCCACCGCGATATCAAGCCGGAGAACATCCTCCTCCAGGACGGCCAACCGCTGGTCGCGGACTTCGGGATCGCGCTCGCGGTGAAGGCCGCGGGCGGGGTGCGCCTCACCCAGACGGGGCTCTCGCTCGGCACGCCACAGTATATGAGCCCGGAGCAGGCGACGGGGGAGCGGGAGCTCGACGCCAGGAGCGATGTCTACGCCCTCGGCGCGGTGCTCTACGAGATGATCAGCGGGGAGCCCCCCTTCAGCGGGACCACGACGCAGGCGATCATCGCCAAGCTGATGACCGAGGAGCCCCGGCCGGTGTCGGTGCTCCGGAGGGCGGTTCCCCCGGGGATCGAAGAAGCCGTGCACCGGGCGCTGGAGAAGCTGCCGGCGGACCGGTTTGCCACCGCGGCGCAGTTTGCCGACGCGCTCGGGCGGCCCGATGCAGCGGTGACCGTGAGCCGCACCCGGAGCGTGCCGGGAGCGGCCGCGCGAGGCCGGCCGAGCCTGGCGCAGTGGGTCTCGGTGGGCGCCACGATCGCGGCGATCTCCGCGGTGATCGGCTGGGTGGTCGGGCACGGGAGCGCGGGGAGCGGCGGGCGCGCGGAGGTCCTGCCCTCCCGCCTGGAGCTTCTGGCGCCTCCACAGGCGCCGATTCCCAGCGGTGGACTCAGCCGCATTCTGGATATCTCGCCCGACGGGCAAACGATCGCCTATGCGGCGAGCGGTGTGACGGCGACGTTCGTGGAGCTCCGGCGGCTCGACGGCGGACTCCTCAAGGCAATTCCCGGTAGCGACAACGTGCTGAATCTGCACCTCTCCCCCGACGGGCGATTCCTCTACGCGCCGCACGGCACCGCGCGCATGCAGCGGATCCCGGTCGATGGGGGCAACTGGGTCCCGGTGCCCGGCGTGGATGCCACGTCCTACGTTGCCTGGGCGTCCGATGGAACCATCTGGTGGACCCCCGAGATCAACGGCCGGCTGCGCCGGGTCCGCCCCGGCGCCGATTCCGCCGAGACCCCGCTCCCCAATGACCCCAGGCGCACCGGAAACGCCGAGATCATCCAGCAGGTCCTTCCAGGAGATCGCAAGGC
>JBGPEJ010000096.1:0-11153 GCA_041482775.1 Gemmatimonadota bacterium
ACACCGATTTCTTCGTCGGTCAGCGGGGTCACGGTCCGGTAACCCTGGCGCTCGGTGTAGGCGAATTCCCGGGTGGCGTCCGGGGCGACGGCGGGCCAGAAGGCGCTGAGCGCCGCGCAGAGCTTGGAATCCTCGGGAAATGGACTTCCCAGGCCGTAACTGGCGAGGTGCTGCCGGTGATCGGGGAGCCAGTCACGCGCGACGTCCCATCCCGGCGCCATCACGCCGGCCGCGTCATCGGGGAGCGACGTGTGGCACGGATGGTCGGCGCCGGGCGTCGTCACCGGCTTTCCCCGCCCCGGGGACAGCGTCATGGAGACGATGGCGGTGATGGTATCGTCATCGGGCTTGAACGGTGTGTTCGGCAATTGGAGGTTGGCCGGCAGCCGCTCGTCGGAGAGCGGAGTCGGCGCCATGTACCAGACCCGGTGGCGCACCGCGTCGGGCAGCGAGTCGCTCCAATCACTGACCTCGCCCTGATCGCAGCCGAAGAGGAAATCGGGCGCGGTGACCAGCGCGTAGGCCGGGATGGCGGGAGGGAGCTTGCCGCCCGACGCCCCCCGGGCAACGCGCGCCTTGACCCAGCCGTCTCCGGTGTGATCGACATAGTGCCTTGCCATGTAGCCGCCGCGATCCACCAGCTGGTCGACGTCGGCGAAGGCGTTGAGATCCACCTCCCCGCTGCCGGTCAAGCGGGTGCGCGCGTGCACGTAGGCCGGCGCGGGCCGGACCTCCTGGCCGGCGTCATTGTGTTCGCAGTTCAGGTCCAGGCTCGACACGAAGCCATCGCGCGAGGGCACGTTGAAGCCGAGCGGGCGGCCGCGATAGACCGCCGGTTCGACCAGCCCCGGATGGGGAACCGGTACCAGGAGGCCGGGCGGGTCACCCTCACGAGGGTGGAGCTCCGCAATGCCCTCGGAGAACCGGAACGGCGGCGTGGAAATCTGGGGCTCGGTCCACCCGCTCTTGAAGGGCTTGCCGCCCTCGGTGCGCTTGGCGAGCTGCACGTGGATCCGCCGGATTTTTTCATTGATCAGGCGCGCCGAGAGCTGCACCGTGAGCTCGGGGACATCAGCGAGGCACTCGCCGCCGTCGAACAGCTTGTGCACCGGCACCCAGAACTCGCGCCGGTTGTCGGCCACAGTGTGCTGGTGGCTCGCGGCGTGGCGGTAGCGCATCGGGCGCCCGGCGCTCTCTTTCCCGCCGAGCCGGACCGCGAGGAAGGCGGCGTACCGGGCGGGGCAGACGCGGATGGCGTTGGGATGACCGGTCACCAGCGGAGTAAACCCCCGCAACCCGGCATCGTAGCGCGGCGGTGCGGTGCCGATGCGGCTGATGCCGGTGCGGGAGAACGCCAGGTCGGCAAACCGCCGGTGCGGCGACCGTGAGGCGATCCGGTACTCGTACGCGAAGACCGCGACGGCCAGGGGAGCGCCGCCGGTCAGCCGGGCGAGTGCGTCGAGCGTGGCCCGCCGGGCCGCGAAGATGTAGTTCTCGAGCAGGTCCAGCTCCGCCAGCATCGCAAACGACCGGAGTTTGCCCCGTGGGCCGGTGGTGACTCCGGGAGATGCGAGGCCGTGATAGAGGAGGCTCCGGGCCGGGGCGCCGGGCTCGATTCCTCGGCCACCCTCGGGGCAGAAATCCTCGAACCCTGGCAGCGAGCGATCGATCCGGGGGAGGGAGCGAGCCAGCTCGCGGGCGAGGTCGGGAGCCGCGATGTTCAGACCGTGCGCGGCGAACAGCTCGCGCCAACCGAGGGGCGCCAGCCGCTGGCAGAGGCGCTGGACATCCTGAATCAGGGTCATCGCGGGTGCTCCGGGTGGAGGACGGGGAGGGCGAAGAGCTCGAACGTACGCGCCGGGATGCGCGCGAGCAATATCGCGCGGGTAGCTGGCTCCCAGACCCGCCCCTATATTCACCACACGAATTCCCGGGAGACCGCCGGTGGGGGATGATCTCCTCGAGCAGTTGCGGGGAGCGCTCGAGGGCGCATACGAAATCGAGCGCGAGCTGGGTGGCGGCGGCATGAGTCGGGTTTTCGCCGCCACCGATCGTGCGCTCGCGCGGCGCGTGGCGATCAAGGTGGTGCTTCCCGAGCTCGCCGGCGGAGTCGACGCGGAACGGTTCCGCCGGGAAATCCAGGTCGCGGCCTCGCTCCAGCACCCGCACATCGTCCCCCTGCTGAATACCGGGACCGCCGGCGATCTCCTCTACTACGTCATGCCCCTGGTGGAGGGCGAGTCAGTCCGGGCGCGGTTGAGCCGCCAGGGGGAGCTGCCGCTGGACGAGTGTGTCCGCCTCCTGCGGGAGATCGCCGACGCGCTGGCCTACGCCCACGCGCACGGCATCGTCCACCGCGACATCAAGCCCGATAATATCCTGCTCGCCGGCCGGCACGCGCAGGTCACCGATTTCGGAATCGCGCGCGCGCTCTCGGCGGATGCGGATGCAGCCCCCCTGACCACCACCGGCCTGCTGCTGGGGACGCCCGCGTACATGTCTCCCGAGCAGGCGGCGGGCGGGGGGCAGATCGATCACCGGTCCGACATCTACGCCTTCGGAGTCCTGGCGTACGAGATGATCGCCGGGGAGCCGCCGTTCCACTCACCGACCATGGCGGCGCTGCTGGCCGCACACCTCAATCGCACGCCGACGCCGGTCTCCGAGCACCGGCCGGCGGTGCCGCCCGAGCTCGCCGCGCTGGTGATGCGCTGTCTGGAGAAGCATCCGGCCGACCGCCCCCAGTCGGCGGGGGAGATTCGCGAAACGCTGGAGGCCCTGCCGACACCGACGCCGGGTACCCTCGCCAAGAGCATTGCGCGGCAGCCATCGGCCCGCCGACGGCCCGGCTGGATTGCCATCGGCGCAGTGACCGCAGTGGCGGGTGCAGTGGTGCTCTGGGCCGCGCTGCGCCCGCGGCACGGGGCAGAGCGGCCGGCCGCCGCGATGGTCGCTCCTGCGGCGGTCGATTCGGCCGGGTCGCGCACCGCAGTGGCGGTGCTTCCGTTCGACAACATGAGCGCCCAGGCGGACAATGAGTACCTCTCGGACGGCATTACCGAGGAGTTGATCAACGCGGTGGCCAACATCAGCGGGCTCCGGGTCGCCTCGCGGACGTCGGCGTTCGCGCTCAAGAAAAGCGGGCTCGATCTCCGCGAGATCGGGCGCCGGCTGGGGGTGGGCACGGTGCTCGAAGGCAGTGTTCGCCGGGAAGGGCGCAAGCTCAGGGTGATCGCACGGCTGTCCACGGTATCCGACGGATTGCAGGTCTGGCACAAGGATTACAACCGGGACCTGGCGGACCTCTTTGCGGTCGAGCAGGAGATCGCCTTGGCCATCGCCAAGGCGTTGGAACTCCGATTGGCGGAGTTCGAGGAGCAGCGCCTGGCCCGGGTCCCGACCCGGGAGGCGGACGCGCACGATCTGTATCTGCGGGGCCGCTACCTGTGGAATCAGCGGGCGCCCACCAGCCTCCGCGAGGGCCTGGCGCTGTTCGAACGCGCCACCAAGATCGACCCGAACTACGCCCTGGCCTACGCGGGCATCGCGGATTCGTACACCATCCTGGCGAACCACGCCCTGATGCCGGTGGAAGAGGCCTACCCCAAGGCCAAGACGGCAGTCCTCCACGCCGTCGCGCTTGACAGTACGCTGGTCGAAGCCCGGACCAACCTGGCCGACATCCGCTTCAGCTATGACTGGGACTGGGCCGGCGCGGAACAGGACTTCCGCCGGGCGGTTGCGCTGAGCGCGAAGTACCCCACCTCACACTACTACTACGCCCTCTACCTCTCGGCGTTCGGCCGGTTCGACGAGAGCTACGCCCAGTTCCGGCAAGCGCTGCAGCTCGATCCCCAGTCGCGTTCGATTCAGGCCAATCTGGGGCGGGTCTACGCCTATGCCCGCCGGTTCCAGGACGTGGTGGATCAGGGGAAGCGCTCCGTCGCGCAGGACTCGACCTTCGGCGTCGGGTATTCGGTGATCGCGCTGGGATACGAGCTCCAGGGCAAACTGGAGCTGGCCCGGGAGGCGTGCCAGCGCGACGTCGCCCTCCGGCCCACCGATCCGCTGGTCCAGGCCAACTTGGCGCGGGTGGATGCCCGAATGGGCCTCGACGAGGAGGCGCACCGCCTCCTCACCGATCTGGTTCGACGCTCGGCCCACGAGGAGGTCGGGCCCTACTCCATCGCCACGGTGTACACCGCGCTGAGGGACTTCAATCAGGCGTTCGCTTGGCTGGAGCGCGCCTTCCAGCAGCGATCGGACTGGCTGCCGTTCCTGGCGGTCGAGCCCCAGTTCGAGCCGCTGCACAAGGATCCGCGATTCGACGAGATGCTGCACCGGTTGAAGCTGCGCTAGGCCGGTTCGGCATCATGCGCCGGTGGAGTTCGTTGGCGCATTGGGGCCGGGCTCGTCGAGCCGACCGAGCAGCCGCAAGAGGCCATCCAGCACGGTTAGAGGATGCGGTGGACATCCCGGGATCCAGAGATCCACGGCCAAGTCCTGGGGCACCCCGTTCCCGACCTCGGGACTCCCGCGGAACGGACCCCCGCTGATGGCGCAGGCTCCCACCGCGATTACCAGTTTCGGATCGGGCACGGCCTCGTAGGTGCGATAGACCGCGTCGCGCATGTTGCGGCTCAGCGCGCCGGTGATGACGATTCCATCCGCGTGCCTCGGAGAGGCCACGAACTGCACCCCAAACCGGGCCATGTCGAATACGACGTTCCCGAGCGCCACCAGCTCGGATTCGCAGCCGTTGCAGCTCCCCGCGACCACTGAACGGAGGCGGAGCGATCGCCCGAAGAGCTTTCGGGTCCGCTGGTCGAGCGCCTGCGCCAGCGCCACTTCGCCGGTGGAGCTGACGAGCTCCTCCCGCCTTCGCGTGGCCATGCGATGGTCGGTCGTGTACCGGAGGGCACCGGGACCGCACGCCTCGGCCTCTTCCGGGGAAAAGAGGCAGGAGCCGAGATCGAGACGAGCGGGCTCCCCGGCCGAGGGCACGACGACGGAGACGGGAAACCCGGCATCGCAGTGGGCACAGCGCTCAGCGCACCGAGTCGGATCCCGGCGCGGAGCTCCCCGAAAGCGTTCCGGAAAGTCCGCGCCGCCGTGCGGGAATGAGGAGGTGCGGACTCCCTGCATCAGCCGGGCGCGCAGGTACTCGAGCATCAGAGGTCGTGCCCCGCGTAGGAAAGATTGAAGCTCTTGTTACAGAGCGGGAAGTCCGAGATCTGATTGCCCGGCACTGCCGCGGCAACCGCGCTCCAATTGTGGAATGAGGGATCGACGACCTTGTAGCGCCGGAGGCCGCCGGTTGCGTCGCTGACGGCCACGTGGACAATCTCCCCCCGCCAGCCCTCCGCCATGACGACCACCAGCTCCTCCGGATGAAGTCCGTTACACTCGACCTGCGGAAGCCCGCGGGGCAGCCCCGCCAGCTGATCCAGCACGAAATCGAGCGACCGGAGCACCTCGAGCCACCGCACCAGCACGCGGGCCAGCACATCCCCGGCCCAGGCCCGGGCCATGGGAACGTGGGCGAAGCGGAAGACTCCGTAGGGATGGTCATGGCGAACGTCCCGCGCGACGTCGCAGGCGCGCGCCGGCGGCCCGACGATTCCCAGCGACCGACACTGGTCTCGCGGCAGAACGCCCACGCCTTCGAGGCGCGCCTGCACGGACGCGTTGCCGAGCATCAACTCGGCCACCGGCCGGAGCTCGTCGCGCAGGGTCTCGAGCCGCGACCGCATCTCCGACGCCAGCGCCGCTGAGATATCGAAGTGCACTCCCCCCGGCCGGATCAAGCCACGCCCGTAGCGGTTCCCGGAGAGCGTCATGAGGAGATTGAGGCACTCGCCGCGCATCCGGCCGAAGTACGCCGCCGCCGGCTGGTAGGCGATGTCTCCCGCGATGGCGCCGAGATCTCCGATGTGATTGGCGAGGCGCTCGAGCTCCAGCGCAATGCCGCGGATGGTCTGGGCGCGGGGCGTCTTGTGGCTTCTGGCCAGCGCCTCGAGCGCTCCGCAAAACGCCTCGCCATGGCCGATGACGGTGTCGCCGGCGATCGACTCGGCGATCAGCGTGGCAGCCCCGCGCGAGGCGGTCTCGAGAAGACGCTCGACGCCGCGATGCTGATACCCGAGCATGATCTCGAGGACCAGCACCTCCTCGCCATGACACTGGAACCGAAAGTGCCCCGGCTCGATGATGCCGGCGTGCACCGGCCCGACGGCCACCTCGTGCACCTCGTCGCCGGTCACCTGGAAGAATTCGTACCGCCCGGCGTCGAACTCGCCCGACCCTGCCGTCGCCGGATGGTCGGGAGGATGGCGCCGCACCGGCTTGAGCCAGGGATGGCCGGTCGGTATCACGCCGCACTGCTCCGCGATCTCCCGCTCGAACAGGTGGGCCTCGGGACATTCGGGCGTGAGGGCCGGATAGCGTTCGCCCACCACGGTAGTGGTCGCTCCGAGGGTCCCGGCGCCGTCGTCCGCCAGGATCGCGAGGAGCCTGGTCTGGCCGTGGGTCTCCGGCATCCCGAACAACGCCACCAGCCGCCATCCGGCCGCGATGGCTTCGACCACCGTCCGGCGGAAATCCGCTTCGGTTTCACGGGGGATTGCCCGAAGCGGCATCGTACGCCGGTTCCTGAGTCCCAGCCCGCCGAGGTCCGTGGTCACGGCGCCAGACCTCCCAGCGCACGAGCCGCCTGACCGAGCAGACGCTGCAGCGGACCGGGGATGTAGACCCCGAGCACCAGAACCACCACGGCAAGCGCCACCGGGCCGGCCACCAGAAGAAGCGGTTCGCGGACCGGAGGTTCGGGATTCGTCTCCGGGTCGAACAGCATCCCGAGGAGCGGCCGCGCCATCCCCACAAAAATGATCGCCAGGAGCGCCACCATCGAGACGGCGATCCAGGGATGACCTCCGCCGATCGCCGCTCGCAGCAGAGTGAATTCGCTCACAAAGAGACCGAACGGGGGGGACCCGGTCACGGCGAACAGGCCAACCAGGAGGAGAACCCCGGATACCGGCAACCGCCGGAGGAGTCCCCGCGCCGTCCCGGCCTGGGTCGAGCCGGTGGCGACAGCGACATTGCTCACCGCGAGGAACATCAGCCCTTTGGTGAGCCCGTTGTTGAAGGCATGGAGAACCGAGCCGTACGCGCCCAGGCCTCCCAAGCCAAGGCCGAGGACCAGGAGCCCCATGTGCTCGACGCTCGAGTAGGCGAGCAGCCGCTTGAGGTCGAGCTGACCGATCATGAATGCGGCGGCCACCAGCAAGGAGAGGATTCCGAAGCCGAGGAAGAGCGGCTGAATGAACGGCGCAAGCCCAGCCGCCATGGAGACCTGAGTAATCCGGAGCAGCCCCAGGAAGGCGCAACTGGTCAGCGCGCCGGCCATAAGGCCGCCCACCAGCCCCGGAGCCTCACCGTAGGTGTCCGGCTTCCAGGCGTGGAGTGGCGCCAGCCCCATCTTGGTGCCGTACCCGACGAGAAGGAAGACGAAGGCGCCGCGCAGCAGCCCGGGCTGAAGGCTCCCTGCATGGGCAATCAAGTCCTCCATGACCAGTGGGCGACCAACAGTTTGCGAGGCAGCCAGAAAGAACGTGCCCAGCAGCGCCAGCCCGATTCCCACTGACGACAGCACCAGGTACTTCCAGACCGCCTCCAGCGAGCGGGCATCGTGCCGGTGATAGACCAGGGGCGCCAGCGCCAGGGTGGTGGTCTCCATCCCCACCCAGAGGAGCGCCAGATGGTGACTCAGCGCGACCAGCGAAGCCGCGGCGAGAAACCCGAGAAGGCAGGCCACAAACCCCCGACCGCCTCGGGGAGTGCCGGAACGGAGGAATTCGACCGCATAGAGCGCGACCAGGAAGAAGAGGACGCTCACCAGCGTGAGCACGATCATTCCCAACGCGTCCACCGCGAGCCACCCGCCCAGCGCGGACTCCGCCGGGTGCCACCAGAGGCGGCCGACCAGCGCCAGGTGGACCGCCGCCGCTCCGATCAGCCACACGCTTCGGAGCGGAGCCGAGCGCTGCGCGTAGGCGAGCAGGGCCGCCCCGGCCGGCAACAGGATCAGGACAAAGAGGGTCATTCGTCCCGAAGCGCCGTCAGGCGGGTGGAGTCGATGGAGTCGAATTCCCGATTGATGTGAAACACCACGATCCCCATGATGAAGACCCCGACGAAGATGTCGAGCAAAACGCCCAGCTCGACCAGGAAGGGGACCCGTTCAACCTGGCTCAACCCGAACACGTAGATCCCGTTCTCCAGGATGAGGTAGCCCACGACCTGGGTGAGCGCTTTGTTGCGGGTCGTGAGAACCAGGAGCCCGACGATGACCGTCGCGAGGGCGACCGGCACCACCAGCCCGCTGTTTGCCTCCGGCAAGGGCAACCGCTGCGCGATCCCGAAGGACAGCGCCACGGCCACCGCTCCCAGACAGAGGGAGGCGGTGAAGCCGATGAGCGGCTCGATTTCCCGGCGGACCGAGGCCTCCCGAATCGCGCGGGAGAGAAACATCGGGATCACCATGGCCTTGATGAGAATGGTCCCGAGGCCCAGCCCGATGGTGTGGAGCGACCACGCGGGGTGGAGGGCCAGGGGCAGCATGCCGAGCAACAGGCCCTGGACGGCGGTCGCACGAATCGTGGCGCTCAGACGCGTGGTCCCCAGCACCCAGAAATTGGTGAGGATCACACCCAGGAGGAGGAGATCGTGCAGGGGCGGCATCGGTCAGCGAAGCTCGAGGATGACGCCGAACGCGGCGAGGGCGGAGGCCGCCACGAGGAACTGCGAAACCCGGTTCATTCGCAAGCGGGCCATCGTCGCCTCCACCACGCCGATGGCCACCGCGACGACGACCAGACCCGTGAGCAGCACGGCGATGGCCGGAGCGGCGGGGAGAGCACCCCGCGGCACGAAGACGCTGACCACCAGACTCCCGAACAGGGCGAGCTTCACCGCGCTGCCGTAGTGGATGAGGGCGAGATCGGGGCCGCTGTGGTCGAGGACGATAACCTCGTGAATCATGGTGAGCTCGAGATGGGTGGCCGGATCATCCACCGGCACCCGGCCGGTCTCGGCCAATGTCAGCATGAAGAGCGCGGCACCACTCAGCGCCAGCGACGGGCTCGCCGAAACCCAGGCCTTCGCCAGCGGCCCACCCAACATGCTCTCCAAGGAGAGATGCCCCGTGGCCAGGAACAGCACGGTGAAGCACAGAAACAGCGCCGGCTCGGCGAAGGCCGCGATGGTGACCTCCCGGCTGGCGCCCATACCCTCGAAGCTCGAGCCGGTATCGAGCCCCGCCAGCACCAGGGCGAACCTGCCGAGACCGAGAAGCCCCGCGAAGGCAACCAGGTCGCCGGTGAAACCGAGGATCGCGGCGTGGCCGTCCAGGGGGAGGAGGCACCCGGCGACCAGCACGGTCGAGAGGGCGACGACGGCCCCGATCTGGAACACCGGCGTGGTGGTTCGGCTGTACACGACCTGCTTTCGCACCAGTTTGGCCAGATCGGCGTACAGCTGCATGACGGGAGCTCCGCGCCGCCCGGTCAACGCCGATTTGGTCCGGGTCGCGATGCCCGGCAGCGCCGGCGCGAGCGCGAGGAGGAGGCCGAACGCGATGAACGGGGTTGGGGTCATCGGGCGGTGCCTCGGGTGGCCAGGTGCAGGAGCAGAACGACGAGAGTGAAGACGACGGCGAGGAGATACCACCGGATCCGGCCCGACTGAACCGCGCGAATGCCCTGCCCCGCCTGGTCCACCAGCCGCCATACCGGGCGGACGGCCCCGTCGAGCACGGGGTCGGCCGCTTCCGCGTGATAGCTGCTCGGCGTGCGCGCCTCATGCAGCCCGGTGAGCGGAAAGAACGCGCCGACCAGGGGCGCAGCGTAGGATGATGCGGTGTATTGGGCGCGTTGGAGATCGGGCAGCCCGCCGCACGCCCAGGTTTCCCGGATGCGGGGAGGGGAGAAGGCTTGCCGCCAGCGGCGCAACAGAAACAGGAGCCCGGTCAGCAGGAGCAGGACCACCGCGACCTTCGAGACGGCCGCTGCGGTCTGGATCGGCAAGAGGTCGGTCAGCGGGGCGGGAGTCGGCGCGAGCCATGCCGACACCCTCAAGGCCGGCGAAAGCACGACGGCGGGGAACACACCGATTGCCAGGCAGATAGCCGCGAGCGCCCCCAGAGGCGCCAGCATGCCCGCCCCGGGATCGTGGGCCTCCCGAAGCTCGAGCGTCCGCGGGCGCCCGAGAAAGACGACTCCAGTCACCTTGGTGAAGCACGCGAGCGCCAAGCCCCCGACCAGGGCCAGGCCGACGGTGGCTGCCGCGGCGAGGCGCATCCCGTCGGGGCTCTGGCCGGCCCCGAGTAATGCCATGAAGACCACCCATTCGCTCACGAAGCCGTTGAGCGGAGGCAGCCCCACAATCGCCACCGCCCCGAGCCCGAAGGCCAGCGCGGTCAGCGGCATTCGGCGGGACAGCCCTCCCAGCCGGTCGATCATCCGGGTGCCGGTGGCCTGCACCACCGCGCCGGCCCCCAGGAAGAGCAGGCTCTTGAACAGAGCGTGATTCAAGGTGTGGAGCAGCGCCCCGGCGAAGCCCAGCACCGCGATACGGGGGTGGCCGTAGGCCAGCCCCAGGACCCCCACTCCCATGCCCATGAGGATGATCCCGATGTTCTCCACGCTGTGATACGCGAGGAGTCGCTTGAGATCGTGCTGCGCGAGAGCCCAGACCACTCCGAGGATCGCGGAGGAGACGCCCAGGCCGAGCAGAATCCAGCCCCACCAGGCCGGGGGCGAGCCGACGAGGATGATGACCCGGAAGAGGCCGTAGACCCCGGTCTTGATCATCACCCCCGAAAAAAGCGCGGAGACATGGGAGGGCGCCGCCGCGTGGGCCCCGGGCAGCCAGAAATGCAGCGGAACGGCGCCGGCCTTGAGTCCAAACCCCAGCAACGCGAATGCGAGGAAGGGCCCGGCCGCAGGAAGAATGTCCGCCCGCCGTTGGGCGATCCCCGCGAAACTCAAGTCGCCGCCGGGCGCACTGACCGATGCGAACATCGCAATCAACGCGAGCGTGCTCAGATGGGTCAGGATCAGGTAGACGAATCCGGCGCGGCGCGCCTCGGCGTC
>JBGPEJ010000097.1:0-11056 GCA_041482775.1 Gemmatimonadota bacterium
ATGGAGCTGCTGGGGTGCGGCATGGTTCATCCACGGGTGCTGGAAAACTGCGGGGTCGATGCCGAGCGCTATACCGGCTGGGCCTTCGGCATGGGGCCGGGCCGCATCGCCCAGCAGCGATTCGGGATTCCCGACATTCGCCTCGAGTACGGCGGCGACATGCGCTTCCTGCGGCAGCTCGCCGGGGGCGGGTCGGCGTGAACATCTCCCGCCGCTGGCTGGAGGCCTTCCTCCGCCGGGAGCTCGACCCGCGCGACCTGGTGGCCCGGCTCGCGATGATCGGTGCGCCGGTCGATTCGGTCACGCCGCTGCACAGCGACCTCGCGGACATCGTGGTGGGGCTGGTCGAGTCGGTTGTGCCCCATCCCAACGCCGATCGGCTCCGGGTCTGCACAGTGAATGACGGAACTTCCGAGCGGCGCAACGTGGTGTGCGGGGCATCAAACGTCGAGGCCGGTCGCAAGTACCCCTTTGCGCCCGTCGGGGCAACGCTGCCGGGCGGGCTGGTCATCGAGAAACGGAAGCTGCGCGGCGAACTGTCCGAGGGGATGCTCTGCTCCAGCCGGGAGCTGGGGCTCGGGACCGACCACGAGGGTCTGCTGACGCTGGATACCGCCGCCCCGCCCGGTGCGCGATTCCTCGAGGTCATTGGCTTAGGCGACGACCGGCTCGAGCTGGATGTGTCTCCCGCGCGGCCCGACCTGCTCGGTCACAAGGGCGTGGCGCGAGAGCTCGCTCACTCGTATGGGGCGCCGCTCCGGCTACCGGAGATCCCCGATGCCGCGGGACTCACCGTGCCCACCTTCCGGCCAACCCACCAGGCGTCGGGCCTGACCGGTGGCGTCGCCGTGGCCATCGAGCCCGGTGCGGCCTGCGTGAGGTTCTGCGGCGCGGTGGTGCGGGGTGTGACCATCGGCCCCTCGCCGGAGTGGCTGCGGGGCCGGGTCGAGTCGGTGGGGATGCGGAGCATCGGGAACGTGGTGGATGCGACCAACTACGTGATGCTGGAGCTGGGGCAGCCGCTCCACGCCTATGATCTGGCCCGGATCACCGGCGCGCGGGTCGCGGCCCGGCGGGTTAGACCGGGCGAGACCCTCGTCACCCTGGACGGCGTGAGCCGAGCCCTCCCCCTCGGGGCCACCGTAATTGCTGATGCGTCCGGGGTGCTCGGAGTGGCGGGCGTGATGGGGGGGCAGGGGTCGGAAGTCTCCGCAGCCACCGCTGACCTCTTCCTGGAGTGCGCCTGGTTTCGTCCTGGACCGACACGTCAGGCCCGGAAGGCGCTCGGCATTTCCACCGAGGCCAGCCAGCGCTTCGAGCGGGGTACCGACCTCTGGAGCGTTCCCGACGCGCTGCGCCGCTGCCTCGAGGTGATCCTCGCGGTGGCCGGCGGCCGGGTCGACGGCGACCCGATCGACTGCTGGCCCGAGCCTTCGACGCCTCCGAGAATCTTCCTCCGCACCGGCCGGGCGGCCCAGGTTCTCGGTGTGGAACTGCCGGTTCACGCCCTCGAACAATCGCTGGTTGCCGTCGGGGCCACGGTGGTTGCCAAGCCGGCGGAGGGACGCCTGGCGGTCGACGTGCCGGGGTGGCGTCCCGACCTCACCGAGGAAATCGACCTGATCGAGGAAATCGCCCGGGTGCACGGCTACGAGGCGTTTCCCGACCACCTCCGTCCCTTCCGCGCCGGCAATCAGGTCGACGCGCCGATCGATCTCGCCGCCACCGAAATGCGGCGCGGCCTGGTTGCCGAAGGCCTCTTCGAGGTGATCCTCCTGCCGATCGGGCCCGCCGACGGTGACCTCGGCGTCCCGATTCTCAACCCCCTCTCCGCCGACCATGGATTCCTGCGGGGACGCCTGCTTGCCGGACTGACCCGCCAGGTGGAAGCCAACTGGGCCAATCAGGTTCGCGATGTCCGTCTCTTCGAAGTGGGCACGGTCTTCGGCCCCCCGGATCCGGAAGGCCGCCCGCGCGAGGCGACCCACGCCGCCGCGGTGCTGACGGGCTCTCGGGCGCCGGCCCATTGGACCGACGGCGGAGCCACGCCAGATGTCGACGCGTGGGACTTGAAGGGAGCGTTCGAGCGTGCGGTCTCTCTGGCGATTCCCGTGGCGGGAGTGCAAGTTCAGGGAGAGGGCTGGATCGCTCGGCTGCCGGACGGGCGCGAGGTCGGACGCGCCGGTCCACTGCGCGCCGACGCCCCGCCCTGGGCGGCGCCGCTGTTCGGGTTCGAGGTCGAGCTGGACCCGTCGTCCCGCCCGGCGCACCGCTTCGGGGTGCTGCCGACGACCCCCGCGGTAACCCGCGACTTGGCGCTGCTGCTCCCCGACGGCGTGGCGGTGCTGGAGGTGGCGGACACCGTCCGGGGCGCTGCGGGGTCGCTGCTCGAGGACCTGCGGGTGATCGATGAGTACCGGGGGCGGGGCCTGCCCGCGGGGCGCCGGAGCGTGGCCATTCGCCTCGTTTTCCGGGGCCGCGAGCGAACGCTCCGCGACGCAGACGTCGAATCGGTGCTGCAACGAATTCTCACGACACTGGGGCAGGCGCTTGACGTCACCCTACGCACGGCCTGACCGGACCGCGCTCGACGAGCTGGAACGACTCCTCGCCGCAACCGAGGAGGAGCTCCTCGCGTGGCGGACGAGATGCCTCAAGGCGGAGCAGGAGGTGCCCCACGGCCGCGGAAAGGGCGCCCTCGGCGCCGGCCCCGACCGGGAGCAGGCCCGCCAGCGCATCGGGATTCTCGAGGGGGAAAACCTGGTGCTCCGGCAGCGGATCGCCGCAGCCAAAGAGCAGGTGGAACGCCTGCGGACCCGGCTTCGATTCGTGGAAGACCACGGCGCAGGAGACGCGGCGTGACCGCGCCTCGACACTCCGTCAAGATCGCCCTCGGGGGTACCGAGCTGGTGGTGAGCTCGGAACATCCCCCCGAGTATACTCGGGAGGTCGCGGCCTATTTCGACGGCGTGCTCGCCCGGATTCGCGCCGGCGTCCCGTCGGTGGACGCCCATCGGGCGGCCCTGTTGGCCGGCCTCGCGATTACCGACGAGTTGTTCCAGGGCCGGCGGGGCGACGGCGAGCATGCCGCGCGCCTGGCCGGAATGAGTGAACGGCTGGCCCGCGTGCTGCCGCCCACCCGGCGCGGCGGCGGGCCCAAGGGAGCGTCGCTCTCGGCCGACTGACCCACCCGTGGCCTTCGGGCCGCGTGCGGAGATACATCATGACCCCGTCCGATCTGCTCCCCGCCCTCGGGGGGCTCGTTGCTGGAATTCTCCTCGCCCTCCTCGGTTCAACTCTCTATCTCCGCGCCCGGCGGCGGAACGCCGCTGCGCTGCTCGGCGAAGCCACGGCCAAGGCCTCCGCGACCCTCAAGCGAGCCGCCGAGGAGGCCGACCAGGCCAAGGCCGCCGCGGTCCTCGAGGGCAAGATGGAGGCGCTCCGCTTGCGCGAGGAGGGAGATCGGGATCTGTCCCGACGCCGGGAGGAGGCGGACCGGGCCGATCGCCGCACCGAGGAACGGGAGAAGGGCGTCGCCAAGCGCATCGAGCAGCTCGACCAGCAGGACAAGGCGCTCATCGCGCGGGTGCAGGGCATCGAGCGGCAGGAAACCGCGCTCAAGACCCGGGAAGGGGAAATCGAGGGGCTGGTGCGGGAGCAGCACGCCCGGCTGGAGCGGATCGCCGGTCTGACGTCCGAGGATGCCCGCCGGGAGATTCTCAAGAAGGTCGAGGACGAATCCCGCGCCCAGGCCGCCGCCCTCGGGCGGGACATTCGGGAGCAGGCCAAGCGGGAGGCCGAAAAAGACGCCCGGAAGATCATCGCCCTCGCGGTCCAGCGCCTCGCCGCGGAGCATACCGCGGAAACCACCGTATCGGCGGTGGCCCTCCCCAGCGACGAAATGAAGGGCCGCATCATCGGGCGCGAGGGACGGAACATCCGGGCATTCGAGCAGGCCACCGGCGTCGACCTGATCATCGACGACACTCCCGATACGGTGGTGGTCTCCTGCTTCGATCCCATCCGGCGCGAGGTCGGACGGCGGGCGCTGGAGGCGCTGATCGCCGACGGGCGGATCCAGCCCAGCCGGATCGAGGAAATCGTCAAGAAGATTCGGACCGACCTCGATGTTCAGCTGGTCGAGCTGGGCGAGCAGGCCGCCTATGAAACCGGCATCCATGGCCTCCATGCCGAGATGATCAAGCTGGTCGGCCGGATGCGCTACCGAACCAGTTACGGCCAGAACATCTACGATCACTCCAAGGAAGTGGCCTGGCTGGCCGGGATGATGGCGGCGGAGCTCCACCTCGATGTCGCGCTCGCCAAGCGGGGCGGACTGCTCCACGACGTCGGCAAGGTGTTGACCCATGAGAACGAAGGCACCCACGTCGAGCTGGGCGTCGAGGTGGCCCGCAAGTACCGCGAGAGCGCCGCGGTGATCGGGTGTATCGCCGCGCACCACGACGACGTGCCCCACGAAACCATCGAATCGGTCCTGGTGCAGGCGGCCGACGCCATCAGCGGCGCCCGTCCCGGCGCCCGGCGCGAAGCCTTCGAAACCTACGTCAAACGGCTCACCCGGCTCGAGGAAATCGCCAACGGATTCGAAGGTGTCGAGAAGAGCAATGTGATCCAGGCGGGACGCGAAGTCCGGGTGATCGTGTTGCCGGATCGGATCGACGATGCCAAGGCGCAGGAGTTGGCCGAGACCATCGCGAAACGGATTGAGAGCGAGTTACAGTATCCCGGTCAGATCAAGGTCACCGTCATTCGGGAGACCCGCGCGGTGGGCCTGGCGCGGTGAGCGCCCGGATCCTCGACGGATCCGCTATCGCGCGGGAAATCCGCGCCGAGGTGGCCGGCGAGGTGGCGCTGCTGGCGAAAACGGGCATCATCCCGGGGCTCGCCGTCGTCATCGTGGGAGAGGACCCGGCCAGCCAGGTCTACGTCAAGAGCAAGGGCCAGGCGTGCCTCGAGGCGGGGATGCATTCCGAGACGGTGCGGCTCCCCGCCGCGGCCGGCGAGGCGGAGCTCCTCGGCGTGGTGGATCGCCTCAACGCCGATCCCGCCATCCACGGTTTCCTGGTGCAGCTCCCGCTCCCCCGCCACATCGATGAGGCGAAGGTCCTCCACCGGGTGGATCCGCGGAAGGACGTGGATGGATTCCATCCGATGAACGTGGGCAAGCTCTCAGTCGGTGATCCCACCGCCTTCCGCCCGGCGACGCCCTACGGCATACAGCAGATGCTGATCCGCTCCGGAATCGAGACCAGGGGAGCGCACGCGGTGATCGTCGGGCGCTCCAACATCGTGGGCAAACCGATGGCGAGTCTCTTCCTCATGGACGCCCCCGGCGGCAACGCGACCGTCACCGTCTGCCACTCCCGGTCCCGCGACCTCCCATCCATCACCCGCTCGGCCGATATTCTGGTCGTGGCGATCGGGAAGCCGCGATTCGTCACCGCGGACATGGTGCAGCCGGGCGCGGTCGTCGTGGACGTTGGGATCAACCGCATTCCGGATCCCGCCGATCCCAAGGGCTATCGGATCGTGGGAGACGTCGACTATGGACCGGTCGCGGAGACCGCCTCGGCGATCACACCGGTGCCCGGTGGGGTGGGGAAGATGACCATCGCGATGCTGCTGCTCAACACCCTGCAGGCCGCGAAGCTGAGCCGTGGCTGAGCAGCCCACCGCACTCACCGTCACCCAGCTGGTTGCCCAGCTTCGGCGGGCGGTCGAATCGAGCCTCGGCCAAGTCTGGATCAAGGGTGAGATCACATCGTTCAAGGCCTACGGAAGTGGCCACTGGTACTTCACTTTGCGGGATGCCGAGAGTGCGATCCGATGTGTTATGTGGAAAACGTACACAACAAGAGTCGGGAGCCTTCCCGCCGACGGCACCGGGGTCTATGCGCTCGGCAACCCGACGGTCTGGGAGGAGCGCGGGGAGCTCCGGCTGCAGATCCAGGTCCTCCTCCCCACCTCCGGAATCGGACTCCAGCAGCTGGCCCGGGAGCGGGTCCGGGCCGCGCTCGAAAAGGATGGGCTCCTCGACCCCGCTCGGAAGCGACTCCTCCCCGAGTTCCCCCGGGCCATCGCCGTGGTAACCAGCCCGGACGGAGCGGCACTCCGTGACATCATCACCGTGACCCGGCGACGCTGGCCCTCGGTGCGGCTGCTCGTGGTCCCGGCCAAGGTGCAGGGGGAAGAAGCCCCCGCGGCCCTGGTTCGGGCGCTCGGGATCGTGAACCGGCTGCCGCAGGCGGATCTCTGCATCATCGGGCGGGGTGGAGGCGCCCGCGAAGACCTGATCGCCTTCGACGACGAGGCGGTTTGCCGGGCCGTGGCAGCACTCCGGGTGCCCAGCATCTCGGCCGTCGGTCACGAGACCGACATCTCCCTCACCGATCTGGTTGCCGACCTGCGAGCGGCGACGCCGTCCGCGGCGGTGGAGCGCGCCGTGCCCGATCAGGAGGATTGCCGGCGCCACCTGGGCTCCCTTGCGGCGCGCCTCGCCCACGGATTGGAACGGCGCACCGGGCTCGTGTCGGCGCGGCTGGCCCGGAGTGGGGACCGGATCCAGGTGGCCATGGCCCGGCGAATCGAGGCGCCCCGCGCGCGCCTTGACCGGGTTGCCGGCCAGCTGGAGGCGTTGAGCCCGTTGCGAGTGCTGGCGCGCGGCTACAGCGTGGCCCGCACCGCCGATGGCCGCGTGGCGCGACGCCGAAGTGATCTTCCGGCCGGCACTTCCTTTCACCTCAGGGTGAGCGACGGCGACGTCGCCGCTCGAGCCGAGTGACCCCATGAGCCACGAGAGCAAGCCCCCCGCGCCGGACTCCCTGAGTACCGACCTCCGCCGTCTGGAAGAGATCGTTCGACAGCTCGAATCCGACGACACCGACCTGGATCGTGCCCTCGGGCTGTTCGAAGAGGGGGTGGCCCGGCTCCGGGCGGCGCGGGACCGGCTCGCCGAGGCCGAGGCGCGGGTCCAGAAGGTGCTGGAAGACGCTTCGGGACAACTCACCGTCACCGACTTCGAGGAGTGATCGCGGAGTCCGCCGAGGCGCTGCTCGGCGAGGCCCGCGCGGCGACCGACGCGCGGCTGGCGGCCCGAGCCGAGCGGCTCCGCGCCCTGCTTCCCGGCCGGGATGGCGAAGCACTCGCCTATGCCCTAGGCACCTCGGGGAAGCGGGTGCGCGCGGCGCTGGTCTTGGCCACGTACCGCGCCGCGGGGGGCACCTCACCCGCGGTGGCCGGCATCGCCGCAGCGGTGGAGATTGTGCACACCTACTCACTGGTGCACGATGATCTCCCCTGCATGGACGACGACGCGCAACGACGCGGCCGCCCCACCACCCATGTGCGCTTCGATGTTCCGACCGCCACCCGCGCCGGCTTCGTTCTCGTACCGGTTGCGGTCGAGGAACTCTGCGAAGCCGCCGGGCGGCTGGGCCTCGGGACCCCGGCCCTCGGGCGGATGGCCGATATCCTCCTCGAGGCCAGCGGGATCCGCGGCATGGTGGGGGGACAGTGGCTCGATCTCGAGGCGGAGCGCCGCAATCCCGGGCTCGCCGATCTGATGGAGATCCATCGCCGCAAGACCGGCGCCCTCATCGAAGCCGCCTGCGTGCTCGGCGCGACCGCCGCCCGCGCCGGTGAGGCGATGATCGCTGCCCTCACCGCCTTCGGCCGCGAAATCGGGCTGGCGTTTCAGATCGCCGACGATCTCCTCGACGCCACGGGAACCAGCGAACAGCTCGGGAAGACCGCCGGGCGGGATGCGACGCTCCGGAAGGCCACGTACGTCAGCGCTCTGGGCGTGGAAGGCGCGCGGCGCGAGGCCTACCGGCACGCCGATGCCGCCTGCGCAGCGCTGCGTGAACGGGGCATCGTGAGCGGGACGCTCGAGTCGCTCGCCGGTTATATTGTGCAGCGTCGTTCGTGAGCCCCTTCGCCCCGGATCGGAATGTCCCTCCTGGCGGGTATCCAGAGCCCTGAGGATCTCAAGCGCCTCCGCCGCGACCAGCTGCCGCGGTTGGCCGAGGAAATCCGCGAGCGCCTGATCGAGGCCTGTTCGGTGACCGGCGGCCACATCGGTGCAAGCCTCGGCGTGGTCGAGCTGGCCATCGCGCTGCTCTACGAGTTCGATTCTCCCCGGGACAAGATCGTCTGGGATGTCGGTCACCAGGCCTACGCCTGGAAGCTGCTGACCGGACGGAACGACTCGTTCCAGACGCTCCGTCAGTCCGGCGGGCTGTCCGGATTCCTCAAGCGCTCCGAGAGCCCCCACGACCAGTTCGGCGCCGGACATGCCGGCACCGCGGTGTCCGCCGCGCTCGGCATGGCCACCGCGCGAGACCTCTCGGGCCTGGACCACAAAGTGCTGGCGGTGGTCGGTGACGGCGCGCTCACCTGTGGGCTCTCCTACGAGGGAATGAACAACGCCGGCCATTCCGACCGTGACATCATCCTCGTGGTCAACGACAACGGGATGTCGATTTCCCCCAACGTCGGTGCCATCAGCAAGACCCTGGGCCGGCTCACGGCGAGCCCGTTCGGCAACCGCATGCGTGACATGGTCAAGCATCTGACCCTGCGGGCCGGGCATCTGTTCGGCGAGGGGATCGTCGAGTTTGCCAAGAACGTCGAGGAGAGCGCCAAGAATCTCTTCTCGGCGGGCATGTTCTTCGAGGAGCTCGGCTTCCGCTATTTCGGCCCGATCGACGGCCACGACGTGCAGAAGCTCTGCGACACCCTGCGCTTCGTCCGCGGCCTCTCCGGCCCGCGCGTGGTGCATGTGCTCACCCAGAAAGGGAAGGGTTTCCCCCTCGCCGAGGCCAACAAGGAAAAGTGGCACGGGCTCGCGGCCTACGATCCCGAGACCGGGGAGCCCCGCAAGAAAGCCAGCGGGCCGCCCACCTGGACCCAGGTGCTCGGAGAGGCCCTGACCGCCCTTGCGTCCGAGATTCCCGAGTTCGTCGTGATCACCGCCGCGATGCCATCGGGTACCGGCACGAACATCTTCCAGAAGAACTGGCCCGGGCGATTCTTCGACGTGGGGATCGCGGAGGGACACGCCGTCACCTTCGCCGGTGGACTCGCCACCCAGGGCATCCGTCCGGTCTGCGCCATTTACAGCACCTTCCTCCAGCGCGCTTACGACAACATCATCCACGATATCGCGGTCCAGCAGCTCCCGGTGGTGTTCTGTATGGACCGCGCCGGGCTGGTGGGGGAAGACGGCCAGACCCACATGGGGCTCTACGACATCGCGTACATGCTCGCGGTGCCGGGCATGACCGTCACCGCTCCCAAGGACGGCGATGAGCTGGTAGGCCTGCTTCGCACCGGACTGTCCCTGCCGGGCCCGTTCTGCATCCGGTACCCGCGGGACAAGGCTCCCGCCGAGCCGGGTCCCGTCGCCGGGGTTCCGGCCATTCCCCTGGGAACCTGGGAAGTGATTCGGCCCGGGAAGGACCTCGCCATTCTTGCGGTCGGCACGATGGTAGCTCCCTCGCTCGACGCCGCCGGCCGGCTCGCGGCGGAGGGCATCGACGCCGCCGTCATCAACTGCCGCTTTCTCAAACCGTATGACGAGATCATGCTCGAGTCGGTGGCCCACGAGAGCCGGCTGGTGGTGACGGTGGAGGAAGCGAGCGTGGTCAACGGGTTCGGGGCGATGATCGCGCGGGAGCTGGGGGCCTCCCATCCGGAGGTGCGGGTCGCCTGCCTGGGGGTGCCCGACCGGTTGATCGATCAGGCGCCCCGCGCCGAGCAGCTGGAGCGGTACGGACTCACCGGAGCCGGCATCACGGCGCGGATTACCGCTCTGCACCACGAGGAGAGCCTCGAGGCGCGATGAACGTTGGCGTCGTCGGCAATCCCCGCTATGCCGGGCTCGCGGCCATCCTCCCCGGGATGGCCGCGCGCGCGGAGAGCCTCGGCCTTATCCTGCTTTCCGAGCCGGCCCTGGAGCCGTTCTGGCCCCGCCACCTGCCCCCGATCGGCTCGAGTCCGCTCGACGCCTTGGTCACCCTGGGCGGCGACGGCACCCTCCTGCGCGGTGCCCGGCTCCTTCGCGGAGCGCCGATCCCGGTGCTCGGCGTGAATCTCGGCCGGGTCGGCTTCCTGACCGCGGCGGGGAAGGACGAGGCGGAGCCGGCGCTCGAGCGGCTGGCCCGGGGCGAGTTCGTCACCGAGGAGCGGCGGACCCTGCAGGCGGCCATCGTCGCCTCCCGGGGTGGGCCCTCCGCGCTGCCGGTGGCGCTCAACGACGTGACGATCCACAAGGGCGGCGTCGCTCGGCTGATCTCGCTCAACGTGCAGGTCAACGCCCATGATGTGGGCAATTACAGCGCCGACGGCCTCATCGTGGCAACGCCGACCGGCTCGACCGCCTATTCGCTCTCCGCCGGCGGCCCGATCATCGTCCCCGACGTCGAAGCGCTGCTCATCACCCCGATCTGCGCCCACACCCTCGCGGTCCGGCCGCTGGTGATTCCCTCGAGCGCGCATATCCGCATCGCCCCGATCCGTCCCTGGGCGGAAGATCTGCTGGTCTCGGTGGACGGACAGCAGGCCATGGTGCTGGGGGCCGACGATCGCGTCGAGCTTCGGCAGGGCGATGCTCCGGTGCTCCTGGTACGATTCCAGACCGACTACTTCACCCGGATGCGTGCCAGTCTTCGCTGGGGCGACCTGTCCGAGCGCGAAACACCCCAGTGATCGCCGAGCTCCGGGTCCGCGATCTCGCCACGATCGCCGACGTCACCCTCCCGCTCGGGCCCGGCCTCAACGTGCTCACCGGGGAAACCGGTGCCGGGAAGTCCATGCTGGTGGACGCGCTCGGTCTCCTCCTGGGGGGTCGCGCCGACAGCGGCGCGATCCGGCCCGGCAAGGGCCGCGCCGTGGTGGAAGGGGTGTTCGAGGATATTCCGACTTCCGCGTTGCCGGTGGTGGAACGGCTGGGCCTCGACTTGGACGAGGGCCGGCTGGTCATCCGCCGGGAAATCGCCGCCGAGGGCCGCTCCCGGGCCTGGGTCAACGGCAGCCC
>JBGPEJ010000098.1:0-11055 GCA_041482775.1 Gemmatimonadota bacterium
ATTTGCCGGTAGTGAGCTTGACGTACCAGCCGCCCTCAAGGGGGAAGAGGGTCTGCACCAGTCCCTTGCCGAACGAGGTGGTGCCCACCACCAGCCCGCGGTCGTGGTCCTGGAGGGCACCCGCCACGATTTCCGAGGCGGACGCCGTGTAGCCGTCCACCATCACCACCACCGGCATCGAATCCACCAATGAAACCCGGCTCGCCGTGGCGATCTCGGGCCGCTTCCCGCGGTGCCGCACCTGCACGATTTCCTGGCCCGGCTTGAGGAAGAGGTCGCTGATGTCCAGCGCCTGGTCGAGCGAGCCGCCGCCGTTGCCGCGGAGGTCGAGGACATACTCCCGAGCGCCCCGGGTCTTGAGGTCGACCAGGGCCCGGGCCACGTCCTCCGCCGCCGATTCGTTGAAGCTCTGCAGGGGGATGTATCCGACACCGCCCTCCAGCACCATCGTGTACGGCACCGCCGGCACCCGGATGATGGCGCGGGTGAAGCGCCCCTTAATGAGCTGGATTACCCCCGGGCGCTGAAAGGCCACGTCGACCTTGGTGCCCGCCTGACCGACCAGCCGGTCCGAAACCTGTTGCAGCTTCATGCCGGTCACATTCACCGAATCCACCAGCATGATGTGGTCGCCGGGCATGACCCCACCCGCCGCGGCCGGGGTGTTGGGGAACACCCGTGCCACCACGATCTGGTCATCCTGCGGCTCGATCTGCATCCCGAGCCCACCGTAATTGTTGCGCAGGGTGTTGCGCTGGAAGGAGGCGATCTCTTCGGGGGAGTACAGGTCGGCGTAGGGGTCCTTCAGGTTCTTGACCAGCCCCCGCGCCGCCTTTTCGTAGATGGCGTTCCGGGAGAGCGAATCCACCGAGTTGTCCTCGATCCGCTGCAGCACCTGGGCGAACAGCCGGGCGCCGTCGGCGACTTGCGGATTCTGCCGGAAGAAGGCGCCGGCGGCCAGCGGGAGGGCCACCAGGACCCCGAGGATCATGAATCGACGCATGCGCATACGGTGCTGCTCCAAGGCCTCAGGACGACGGCGCGACGGTCGCCGGGATGGCGCCGTCGCGCGGGCGTCTGCAAGACAAAGTCACTTGTAAATACGTTAATCGAAGCGGGGAGGATTCGCCAATGCGGCCGCTTCTGCCCTCTTGACAGCGGGCCGGTCTCCCGCCGTATTGGGACCATTCGGTTTCCAGCCAGGTGACCGAACCGATTCCCACTCCTCCCCGGAGGCCCGATGCCCCGCATGCGCATGGTGGTCCTGGGCGCGCTCCTGCAGGTCCTGGCGGTGGCGCTTCCACTCGCGGCCCAGTCCGGAAGAATCCATGGTCGGGTGGTCGATAGCGCCGGGGCCGCGCTGTCCGGAGCGGTCGTCACCGTGGAGGGCACGCCGCTCCGGGCCGCCGCCGGGCCCCAGGGAGCCTACGACATCCGTGGCGTACCTCCCGGGCTCCACACCGTCCGGGCCCGGCTGATCGGGTTCGCTCCGGGAACAGCCCAGCTCACGCTGGCCGCCGGTGGGGAAACCCGGCACGACTTCGTGCTGGGCCGGAGCGCGGTCCAACTCGCCCCGATCGACGTCGTCGTCGGCTCTCGGGCCCGCCACACCGCCGCGGAGGAGCTTGCCGTGCCGGTGGACGTCTTCAGCGCGGAAAAAATCGGCCAGATCGGCTCTACCGAAACGGCCGAGGTCCTCGCCCAGCTTTCGCCGTCGGTAAACTTTCCTCGCCAGAGCGTCGCGGATGCGAGCGACATCGTCCGCCCCTTCACCCTGCGCGGACTGAGCCCCGATCACGCCCTCGTGCTGGTGAACGGTTGGCGGCGGCATCGCACCGCCCTGGTCCATAACTTCGCCGCGGGCATGGGGGCCGGCTCCAGCGGCGTGGACATGAACGCGCTGCCCGCCAGCGCGATCGACCGCATCGAGGTGCTGCGCGATGGCGCCGCCGCCCAGTACGGCTCCGACGCCATCGCGGGGGTGGTGAATGTGGTGATCAAGGAAGGCGGCTTCGCTCCCTTCGTCCGCGGGGACCTCGGCCGATACGTCACCGGGCCGTTCCCGGACGACGGAACCACCTACAACCTGAACGGGGGATGGGGGATTCCGGTCGGCCGGGGTTCCATCAGCCTGTTCGGCGAGTTCCGGCACCGGAATCCCACCAACCGCGCCGGCGCGGACCCGGAGGACCAGGTCGTCGCCGGCGACGCCGACCAGATCGACGCCAACGGGAAGGTGACCCAGAAGAACAACCCGGTTCCCCAGCCCAATCACCACTGGGGAGATGGCCTTGCCAAGGACGCCCTCGGCTTCCTCAATGCCCGTTTTCCACTCAATCCCTCCGGTTCGAGCGAGCTCTACGCCTTCGGCGGCTACAGTCACCGCATCGGCACCGGCAACGGATTTCGGCGCCAGGCCATCTCCGATCGCAACTGGCCCACGATCTACCCGCTGGGGTATCTCCCCGAATTCCACCCCACGGTGAAGGACGCCTCCGGGGCCGCGGGACTCCGCGGCACCGCGAGCGGCTGGGCGTACGACGTCGGAGCCTCGTTCGGGTACAACAGCTTCGTGTACGACCTGCGGAACACGATGAACGTTTCGCTGGGGCCCTGCCTCGTCACCGCCTGCGCGCCCGGACTCGACGGGATCTTCGGCAACGCGGATGACCCCGGGATTCCCAACAAGACCAGCATCAATGCCGGTACCCTCAAGCTGAATGAGCTGGTGGCGGCCCTCAACCTCGCCAAACCGCTGAAGGTAGGCCTCCCAGCCGATCTCAGCGTGGCGACCGGCCTGCAATTCCGGAGGGAGAGTTATCAGATCGTGGCCGGGGAGAAGGCTTCCTACATCCAGGGGGGCCACCTCAATCGCAACGGGGACCCCGCCCCTCCCGGATCTCAGGTTTTCGGAGGGTTCCAGCCCGCCAACGTGGTGGACAGCAGCCGTTCGAATGTCGGCGGATACCTCGACCTCGAGACCGATCTCACCAAGGCATTCCTGGTGAATCTGGCCGGCCGGTTCGAGCACTATAGCGACTTCGGCTCCAAGGTCACCGGCAAGCTCGCGCTCCGGTACGCTCCGTCGAAGCAGGTTACCCTCCGCGGGGCGCTCAGCACCGGCTTCCGCGCTCCCTCGCCCAGCCAGCGGTTCTACGGCGCGACCATCACCAATTTCGTGCTGGATCCTTCCACCGGACGGCAGAAGCCGGTCGAAGGAGGAATCTTCCCGGTTGCCAATCCCGCAGCCGTGGCGCTGGGCGCCCGGCCGCTCAAGGCCGAGACCTCGGTCAATCTGAGCGCCGGCCTGGCGGTGAGCCCGACCGATCGGATCACCTTCACCGGCGACGTGTTCTACGTCCGGATCCAGGGACGGATCATTCTCACCGCCGTGCTGGGGGGCTCCGCCGTCGAGGCCATCCTTCAGAACAAGGGCTTCGGCAACATCGAAACCGCCCAGTACTTCACCAACGCGCTCGACACCAAGACGACCGGCGTGGATCTCACGGGAACCTGGCGCATCCCGGTTCCCGAGGGCCAGCGCCTGGAGCTTTCGGGAGTGTTCAACTGGACCCAGAACCGGATCCGGAACGTCAAGGAGCCGCCCGAACTGGCGGGCACCGGCGCTGTATTGTTCGATCCCTACGCCTCCGGCGGAAGAATCGCTCTCGAGAAGGAACGCCCGGATTGGCGAACCACTCTGTCGGCGGAGCACGGCCACGGGCCGTTCCACGCGCTGCTGCGATACTCGTTGTATGGGCCCTATACGACGTCGCAGTTGAGCGGGGTCGGCCCCGAAGGCGGCTGCACCGACTGTGTGCAGCGGATCGGATCGGCGGGCCTGCTGGATGCGGAGGTGGGCCACCTGCTGCCGGGCAACCTGAACATCTCGATCGGGGTGAAGAACCTCCTGGACAAGTACCCCGATCGTCTCAACGCGGACAACAGCTTCGGAATCTTCCTCTACCCGCAACCCTCACCCTTCGGGTACAACGGGCGATTCGTCTACACCAAAGTGGAGATGACCATCGGGCACTAGGACCCCTTGGTGAGGATCTCCTCGAAGAGCTGCAACGCGCGCGGGTCATCCGACTGGCCCAGCCAGAACAGGGCCTTCCGGCGGATGCTGGGGTCCCGGTTGGAGCGGGCCAGCCGGATCAGCTGGGGTACTCCCTGGTCGTGGGGCAACTGTGAGAGGGCGAATACCGCCTGTTCCCGGACGTCGCGGTCTTCCTTCTCGTCGTCGGCCAGGTCGGCAATCCCCCGGGTTGCCGCGTCGCCCGCGATCTGGCTCAGCCAGAACACCGCGCTCTTCCGGCTGTCCCTGGCAGCGGCGTCGTTCTTGGCGAGGGCCAGCAAGTCGGGCCACACCACGGCGCTGTCGGCGATCATCGCAGCAAAGATCGCGTCGTCCGCCCTGCCGTCCCGGGCCGCCAGCGCCACCAGCGCCTTCGCCGCCGCCGGTGCGGATACCGTCCCGAGGTCGGTGACCTCGCCCGCCCCGGTGCCGCCGCTGTGCCACCCTCCGCCGACGAACAGCTTCACCTTCGACACCCGGCCTTCGGACTTGGTGATCGCCACGCGGGCGGGACCCGGCTCGCAGTAGATCTCGTTGATCCGCCGTCCCCGGATCCACACCTCCTTGCCGCGGATCTCCACATTCCCGTTATAGCTGGTCCCGTCGTCGCGGGATCGGTCGCGGATGAAGTTCTCGCCGTCCCCGCAGACCCCTTCGCGTACCGCGTAGGTCAGCCGCACAGTGCCATCCCGGACCTCGAGGATCCGGGCGGCAAGCGGCGACTGGGCCGGCGCCGAGCCGCAGCCGATCAGCGCCGCCATGCCGGCGAACCACGCCGCGCGATTCATGGTCCGGGGCCTCACGGCTTCTCGAGCAGGCTGGCCAGGAACTCGGCAATCCGCGGGTCGTCCGACTGGGAGAGCCAGAAGATCGCCTTCTTGCGCAGCTCCTTGTCGGTCTCCGTCCGGGCGATCTGGATCAAGCGGTCCACCGCCGCCTTCTCGTTACGCTGGGAGTAGACGAAAATGAGCTGCTCTTTCATCTCCCGGCTCGGCATCTTGTCGTAGAGGCCGATGAGCTCGCTGATCGGGTAGTCGCTCTGGCCCACTCCGAAGAGCGCTTTCTTCCGCAGCTCGATATTTTCATTCACGTCGGCGGCGACCTGGAGCAGCCACTGCGAGCTTTCCTTCCCTTCGATCTGAGAAATCGAGAAGAGAATCTTCTCCCGGAGCGCCTCGCTCTTGAGCTGCGCGTAGAGGCTCTTCAAGAATCCCAGCCGCTCGGGATCATCCCCCTGACCGAGCCAGAAAATCGCCTTGTCACGCAGGTCGTCCGAGGCACCCGGCCGCAGGGCAAAGTCCCGGAGCGCCTGGCGGGCCTTGGGAGAATCCTGTTGCGAGAGGGCGAAGATGGCCTTTTCCTGGAGTGCGGGGTCGGTGGCGCTCCGAAGGATGGAATCCAGCGCTGCCACCGCGCCGGGAGAGTCGACCTGGGACAGCCACTGCACCGCCTGCTCCCGGACCTCGGGATCCGGGTCGGTGCGCGCCGCGTCCAGCAGAATGCGCTCCGCTTCCCGCCCCTCCTGCTGCGACACGATGAAGATTGCTCTCCGCCGGAGGCACTCCGAGCCGGCGTCGCGGCGCGCCAGCACCCGCCGGAGGATCGGCATCGCCTTTTCCGCATCCATCTGCTGCAACGCATTGAGCGCCGCCGACTGGATGTCGTCCTCGTCGGCGCAGGGGCCCCGCTTGCCGTGGCCCGAGCGGCCTCGGCCCTCTCCCGCGACGGCGGCAGGTGGTGCCATCGGTGCGAGCGGGGCCATGGGGGCGAGCGCGGGGGGAGGAACCCGTGGCGCCCCGGGAGCGGCCGGTGGCTCTCCCGCGATCTTCGCGGTGGAGGCGATCAGCTCGGCGCAGTTGGCGTCCCCGGTCCTCGCCAGCTGGCCGCAAATCCGGGTGGCCAGCTGGACGGCGTCGCTGCGGGTGCTGGCTCCGGGCGCCTTCTTCCGCTGCTGTGAAAGTACTTCGAGCGCGCGGTGCAAAGATTCGTCGTTGCCCCGGCGGTTGAGCGCGTAGGCCTGCCAGTAGTAGGCGTCCCCGGCGTAGGTCGAGCGGGGGTACTTGTTGTAAATGCCGGCGAACAGGTCAGCGGCAGTGGCGTAACGTCCCCGATTGAGCTCGCTGCGAGCCCGCCGGTAGAGACTGTCGGCCGGATCCGCCTGGGCCCACGGCTCGGGAGGGGCATCCTCGAAGTCGTCGAACGTCCAGCCATCTGCCAGGGTCCGGGCCAGCACGGCCTGGGCCCGCGCCATGTCAGCCCGCGCCTGCGCCATCGCCGGAGCGATCCGCGCCGTCGCGGAGGAAAGGCCGGTGGCGTTCACCTGGAGCCGGGCCAGCCCCGCTTGCATGCGGCCCTGCGCCGCGGCGATCTCGGGGCCAATCCAGCTCAGGTCGGGTACCCGGATCACCACCGGCGCCGTCGAAGCCACCTGGGCGGACAGTGCCGCCGGTCCAACCACACCAGCCAGAATCAGAGAGCGAAGAGCGGACATCGGCAACACTCCTTACATGCGGATGGCGGAGCCCGCGGGAATTGCATTCCGCAGACGGGTCCGCAGGTGGTTCTGGGCCAGACCGTCGGTGATGAGATCGAGATCCTCGCGGCGGTCCTTGGGGTCGAGGGTGGCAATCTGGACCAGCACCAGCTCCAGGTCCTGCAGCAGCTGCTGGGTCCGGACGTCGGTGACGCGTTTGGAGTCGAGCAGCAGCCGGGTGGTGGTGAGGAGGTCCTGGGCCCGTCCGGTGAACTCCCGACCTTCCGGCCCCTGCGGGGGCCGGGTGCCGAATTCGGTGAGGAAGGTCTCGACCTGGCTCAGGTGCTCGTTGGTGGCGTAGCGAGTGGCCACCTCGCCGCGATCCTTCTTATCCGGCGCCGACGCGACCGGCGGGGATGAATCCGGCGCGGCCGCCACCGAGGAGCGCCCGGAGGCTGTCGCGGGAGCCCGCGGCGCGGTGACCCGGCCGATCCCGATGCCGATCGCCAGCAGGGCGGCGATACCGAGCGCGAAGCGCATGACCGGGCGGCGGAAGAGCGGAATCGTCGGGGAGGCGACCGGCCGCGGCTCGGCCGCGCGGGCGGCCTGGATCCGCTGCCAGATCTCCGCCCGGGGGGTTTCCGGCGGGGCGTTGTAGTCGCGCGCCGCCTCCCGGAGCTGCTCGTCGAACCGGTCCTCGCGATCGTCTATCATGACTTCCAGTCTCCTGCATGAGCGGCGAGTTGCAGCCGCAATTTTGCCCGCGCCCGGGAGAGCTGCGCCTTCGAAGTGCCCTCCTGGATGCCGAGGGCGGCGCCGATCTCCTCGTGGGTGTAGCCCTCCACATCGTGCATCAGGAACACCGTCCGGTACCCATCCGGGAGGCCGCCGATCGCCTCCGCGAGTTTCACCTTGAGGTCGGGGTCGGCCGTTCGTTCCGACACCGCCACCGGATCGGCGTACTCCAGGTCCACCTCGCGGCTCCGGAGCCGCTTCACCTTTCGCTGCCCGTTGTAGACCACCGAGATCGCGATCGCGGTGATCCAGGTGGAGAGCGCCGATTCCCCTCGGAAGCCGGCCAGGCGGTCGAACGTCCGAATGAACGTTTCCTGGGTGTAGTCGGCCGCGAGCTCCCCGTCGCCCACCATGCGGTAGACGATTCGGTACACCCGATCGACGTGCGCGTCGTACAGCTCGCGCTCTGCATTCGGGTCGCCCGCGAGTACGCTGGCGACGAGGTTGCGTTGTTCCACCCAGCCCCAGGGCTCGAGAGGGTCGACCCTATACTGTGCCATGGGACAGTCAGGCGCCAGAAAGGGTTGCACATCGGTTAGCGCTCGGGGGAGTTGACGGGGAAATGGCAGCGTTCGATTGTCGCAATCCGTGCTGCCGGCGGCTGACCCAAGTACTTCTGCTGCCGCGACTTGATATTAAATAACTGATTCAGTTATTATTTTATCATGCCTAGGAAGCGACCCCGTGATCGACCCGACCAGATCGCCGACGCGGCCACCCGGATCTTCATTCAGCAGGGCTACGCCGCCGCCAAGATCAGCCAGATCGCTCAGCAGGCCGGGGTGGGCCCCGGAACGGTGTATCTCTACGCCGAGGGCAAGGAGGCGCTCTACGATCTGGCACTCCGCCGCGCCTTCGAGGATCCCACCGTCTGGTCCCTCGCGCTGCCGCACCCCGGGCCGGCACCGGGAACGGTTGCGGAGGCGCTGTGGCGCTGCCTGCAGAACGCCGCCCACTTCCCGCAACTCTGGCTTGCCGCCGAGTCCCCTCCGCCCGACGACCTGGTAGCGGAAGTCGCGGGGGTGATCCGCGAGCTCTACGCCTGGATGGAACGCTATCGCCTCGGCATCAAGCTGGTCGAGCGCTCGGCTCGCGACTGGCCCGACGTGGCGCAGGTGTTCTATCGGCGATTCTGGCGGGGCGGGGTACGCCGTTTCGCCGACTACCTCACCCGCCGCATGCGCGAGGGCCGGATTCCCTCCCGGCCCGACGGCCTCGTGGCCGCGCATCTGGTGATAGAATCCCTGGCCTGGATGGCGATCCACCGCGAGTGGACCGTGGATGGCGCGGAGCTGAGCGGGCCCGCCGCGGAAGAAACCGCTCTCGCGCTGCAGGTTGCGGCGGTGTGCGGACGGGTGCCCTGAAGATCTCACGCAGGAGCAAGGACCAATGGAAACCGGAGCCGCATTCCTCGCCCAATCGCGCGAGTATCTGACCGGGCACTACCTGCCCAAGATCGAGGCCGCGATCGGGCACCTGAGCGACGCCGATCTCTGGTGGCGCCCCAACGAGGCCTCGAACAGCATCGGCAACCTGATGCTTCACCTGGCCGGCAACATCCGGCAGTGGATCGTCAGCGGTCTGGGGGGCGTGGCTGATACCCGCGATCGCGCCAGCGAGTTCGCTCGGCGGGAGCCGCTTTCCCGGGACGAGCTGGTGGCGGCGCTCACCGAAGCGGTGCTGGAGGCCGACAGCGTGATCGCCCGGACCGACCCGGCGAGCCTGGGCGACCGGCGCCAGGTCCAGGGGCGCAGCACGACGGTGCTGGAGGTCATCTATCATGTGGTGGAGCACTTCGCCATGCACGCGGGCCAGATCCTCTACATCGCGAAGCAACGAAGCGGAGCCGATCTCGGCTTCTATCCGATTCGCCAGGGGGTTCCGATCGCCGCCTGGCCGGGTCACCCTACCGGGGGCAGCGCCTAAGTCAGGGCACCGGCTTCCCCGCCGCCCGCCACTCCGGTCCCAGTCGCGCGATCAGCCCGGCGTAGAGCTCGATCCCGTCCCACAGGTTCCGGATTCGGAGGTTTTCGTTCTCGGCGTGCTGATTGTCGTCGTGATTGGCGATCGGCGTGCCGATGATGGGAACGCCGAGTATTTCGTTGAACACGAATTGGCCGAAGCTCGCGCCCAGGGCGGGGACCGCGATGATCGGCTCGTTGAGGGCGGCGCGCGCGGCGGCCAGCATGGCACGGGAAACCGGGAGCTCGAGCGCGGTGCGGGAGCCCGGATAGCCCTCTTCCCACCCAATCTTGATGACCCGCAGATGCTGCCGACGGGTGGCGGAGTCGGGATCGGCGTGGACGATGAAGAATCCCTGTCGCCGGATGTGATCCTCAACCAGTTGGCGCACCCGCTCGGGGCGCTGATCGGGCACCAGGCGAAGGTCGAGATACGCGGCGGCTTCCGGGACGATTACGTTGGCAGACGCGGACCCGGTGCGGCCGCCGGAGATGCCGCTGAGATTGAGGGCCGGCTTGAGCAGTTGTTCGCCCAGGAGGGCCGGAGCCCCTTCACTGCGGCCCATCCGGAGTTCCCCGAGGAGCTGGTCCTCCACCGCCGGCATCGCGGCAATCGCGGCCCGGTCGGCGGGGCTGATGGGCCGGACGTCGTCGTAATAGTGATCGATGAGAATCCTTCCCTCATCGTCGCGCATGCTGGCCAGCAGCCGGACCAACATGACGTTCGGATTGGGCGCCCAGTTGCCGTAGTGCCCGCTGTGGAGCGGCCGGGCGGGGCCATACACCGTAAGCTGGACGCCCATTACCCCCCGCACGCCGAAGGTGATTTCCGGCCGCCGTGTCTGGTGCACCGGGCCATCTCCGACCAGGAAAAGATCCGCCTTGAGCAGCGTGGCGTGCCGGGTGAGCATGTCGCGCAGGTGGTTCGAACCGGCTTCTTCCTCCCCCTCGAAGAAGAACTTGAGATTGACCGACGGCTTGACCCCGAGCGCCTTGAGCGCATCGAGGGCGCCGAGGATCGCCACGATCGAGGCCTTATCGTCCCCGGCGGAGCGGGCGTATATCCGCCACTCCGGCTCGAGCCTTGCGGCGTCGGCTGGGAACGGGATCTCGCGCCCCCCGTCGAACAGCGCCTTGTCGCGCAGCACCGGGCGCCACGGTGGCGTTACCCACCGGACCGAATCCACTGGCTGGCCATCGTAGTGGGCGTACAGGATGACGGTGCGGTCGGCTCCCGGTGTCAACAGCTCGCCGTACACCGCCGGCGGCGATCCCGGCGCCTCGAGCAGGCGGGCGGATACGCCCCGGCGTTCCAGCATTCGCAGCACCAGCGCGGCGTTCTTCCGGATGTCGACGGAATCGGTCGCGAGGTTCGGCACTTCCAGCAGCTGGACGAACTCCCGGACGATCGCCCCCTCGCGCTGAGCCCGCCAGGCCGCCACGCGAGCGCGCAAGGAGGAATCCGGTTGCGAAATGGCCGGACCGACGGACGGCTGGAGTCCGGCAAGGAGGGCGGTCAGGAAGAGCAGCATTGGGAGTCCGAATCTCGGTGGTGGGGCCACATGGAAAGGGTATCTTCCCCTCTCCCGTGTCCGACCGCAAGAGGATTGCCGGATGACCGACCGCCCGGAGGAATCACTGGATCCCGCTTCGTGGGAGGATTTCCGCGCCCACGGGCATCGCGTGCTGGACGAGCTGCTCGACTGGCTGCGAACGCTTCGCGACCGGCCGGTCTGGCAACCGGTTCC
>JBGPEJ010000099.1:0-10831 GCA_041482775.1 Gemmatimonadota bacterium
ATCACCGCGACCGGAGCGGCCGCACCGGTGGTGTGGGGAGGCTCCCAGCTCAGCGGCGGCATCCTCGCAGGCATCGCGTCGGCACTCATCGCCGCGACGATCCTCTGGGTCGTCCGCAGGGCGCTTCGGGCGGGCGGCGCGGCGTGACGCAAATTCCTCCAACACTTCATTGACGGCCGCGAATTCCCGCGTTCTAGCGAACGTCGCCGCACCGATGCGTGTTCGGCGTCAGATATCCGTCGGGATCGATGTGGTCGAGACCACGCAGGTGGTCCGCTTCATGGGCCAGGACCAGCTGCAGGGTCTCCGGCTGCGGGGTGCCCCGTGAGTCAACATTCGCTGAGTGATGTGCGGCATCGGGGTAGGCGATGACCATCTCGCGCGACAACAGCAGGTACGACCGGGGGCCGCCGCCAAGTGGGGCGGCAGCAGCGGCCGCGGGGTACTCCCCCCGATCGAAGAGGTGCAGGTTCCCCCGCGGGAGCAGCTCCGAAATCGTTGCCGCAAGCGACCGGCAGATTCCACCGAGGGCCGCCATCCGGTCCAACGCAACCCGAATGGCCGGGAGCTCGCGCACCGAATCCGGCGGCAGCTCGCCGCACCAGATTGCCTCCTCCCGGCTTCCGGGACGGCTGCAGTCGACCGCCGACTCCGCAACCGCGGGATTGGCGCTCGGGGCAGTGGCGACGCTCGATGCAAGGTCGGGAACGGCACGCGCCTGCGACAGCACACCCGCTCCGGTCGCCAATAGCAAACGGTGGTACGGCTTCACTCCGTCCCTCGAATGAGGACTGGAGTGCGACCGTACCACCGTTACATCATCCTGTCGTCAAATCACCAACGACTACTGATTCGCCGGAATGGTACCGTTTGGCGTCAACTTGTCGATGGCGTTCGGGAGGACCGCACTCAACTTGGCGGAAAGCTCCGTCGGCGTCATTCCCATCTTGGCGGCCAGCTTCGCTATCGTGTCAGAACCCAACGCCTGATGTAGCTGGTCCGGGGTGATCGGGAGGTTGGCACCGGTACCTACCCACGACTTGATCGTCTCCCCGAAGCCCTGGCTCTGGAACTGCTGCACCATCCCGCCGATCCCGCCGTGCTTCACGATGATCCCGTTGATCACGGTGGCCATCTCGGCTCCTTCAATCCCGCCGAGCAGCCCGTCAAGCAATCCCATCAGAGCCTCCGCGCAGTACGCGTGGCAAGGGTCTTCACTGGGGCGGAATGTCCTTCAACCACTGCTTGACGCCCTTGTGATTGGAGCAGGTACCTCTGCGGTGCTGGCTCTCGGAATAGGTCCCGTCGTTGCAGAGCGCGGTCGCGTTGGCCGGAGCGCCCGCAATCGGTGCGGTCTTGACTCCCGGCGTCGCAGCAGGCGGCGGGGGCGCACTCGGCACGGCGGCGGGGGCAGGGGCGGGGGCGGGGGCGGGGGCGGGGGCGGCGAACCACTCCTTCACACCACCGTGACGGGAGCAGGCACCCTGCTTGCTCTTGGCGGTCGTGAAGCTGCCATCGCCGCAGGTGCCGGTAGCCCCGGCCGGCCGGGTCGCGACGGCGACGGGCGCCGGAGCGCGCTTCGGGGGTGCGGGTGGGTTCGGTGCCGGCGCCGGCGCCGGCGCGGCCGCAAACCACTGTTTCACACCGCCGTGCTTGGAGCAGGCGCCCTTCTTTGTCTTGGCGCTGGTATAGGTACCGTCGCCGCATTGCCCGGTTGAGCCCGCCGGGGCTTGTCCGGCAAGCGGCGCGGCGGCAACCAGCAAACCAAGCCCGAGCGGCAGTAGCGCGAAGCGGAATAGACGCACGATCGATCTCCTGGAGTGTTGGGGCAGAATTGCCGCCCCTGGTGCCCGGAAGCGTATCCGCTAATAGGTTCGCGTAATTCGCGTAAATTGGCAATGGGTCGCGTTGGAAGGGTTAGCGCTTGGTCGGTGGTGTATTTTCGAGAGCCCCGGGCCGTCAGGTACACCAAAACCTCCAGTGGCTCATTGATGAGATGACCGCCTACCACCTGGTCTGGGAGTTCGAAACCGACCCGCCCCGGCGCGCGGCGTTCGAGGAGGCCTACGGCCGTGATGGAGTCTGGGCGGCATTCTTCCGCGGCGGGGAGGGGTACCTCGGCACCGACCTCTTCCGGGAGGCGGGGGGCGACTGCCGGTACGTAACGATCGACCGGTGGAATTCGCGCGGGGCCTATGACGCCTTCCGGTTGCGTCACGCCGCCCGGTACGCTGAGCTGGACGACCGCTGCGAAGCCCTCACCCTCCGCGAAGCCTTTCTGGGCAGCGGCGAGTCGGCCGATTAACCCTCCGGTCCTCTAGCGCTTGGCCCTCGCTTCTCCCTCGCTCAGCAACCGATCCAGAGCGGACCGGTCATACAGCCTGCCGTTGGCGACGACCGCGGCGATCCGCGACGCGTTGTGGATGTCGGCCAGCGGATCGGCGTCGAGAAGGACCAGGTCGGCCAGCTTTCCGGCCGCCACCGTGCCGAGCGAATCGGTGGCGCCCAGATACCGGGCGGGCAACCAGGTGGCGGACCGGAGCGCCTCCGCCGGGGTAAACCCCGCTGCGACGAGATACGCCAGCTCGTCGTGGAGGGAAAATCCCGGCAGCACGAAGGGGTTGGATAGGTCGGTTCCGGCCAGAAAGCGGACACCCTCCCGGTGGAGCAGCGTCACGATCTCGAGCTGCCGGGCGTACACGGCCTTTCGGGCGACCCAGTCCTCCGGCGTCAGCACCTTGAACCGAAAGTCGGACTTCGGGTTCCAGCCGGCGCGGAACCAGGCCGGGATGTACTTGAGCCGCGGGTCCTGCCCGAGCGTGGTGTCGTCCAGGAACGCAACGCTGTGGAGTACGGTGATCGTCGGGACCATCCAGGTGCCATTGCGCACGAAACGGCCGGCGAGTGCTCGGCACCGATCGGCGTCCTGGCTGGCGAGCACGGCGCGCAGCTGCCCCCGACCGACGACCCCGGAGGAATCCCACCCTTTGGGAGAGGCCACTGCGGCCGCGAGGGCCGCGAGGAACTCGCTCTCCCGGCCGGAGCAGCCGAGGACCACGTTGGTCAGGTGCTCGACGCTCCGCTGGCCGGCGTCGGACGCCTCGGCGGCGGTTACCAGCTGGGGCACGTGCCCCGCGAAGGGGATACCGATGCGCTTAGCTTCATCGGCGGCGGCGAAGTACTCGTCGCGGGTTAGGCGGCTGTAGACTTTGATGAAGTCGGCGCCGCCCCGCTTGAGGGAATCCACCGCCCGGCGGGCGCCGGCGGCATCGGTCACCGCGGTGGAGCCGGGCCAGATCGCGGGGCTCCCATCGAGGATGTGCCCCGAGGCCACCATGCGGGGACCGGGGAACTCTCCCCGCCCGATCTTGGAGCGGGCGGAATCCACGAACGCCAGCGTGCTGAACATTTCGCGGACCCCGGTAATCCCGTTGGCCAAGAGGAGCGGGAAGAACAGCGCGTCGAGGCCGGGATAGGCGGCGTGGACGTGCATGTCCCAGAGGCCGGGGATGAGGAATTTGCCGCGCCCGTCCAGCAGGCGGGCACCCGCCGGTGGGGCGGTCTCTCCGGCGGGGCCCACGGTGCTGATACGATTGCCCCGCACGATGACGGTCCGGTCCGCCTCGACCCGGCCGGACTCCGGTTGGATGACCGTGACGTGGGTGATGGCGATCGGAGCGGGCGGTTGACCGGTCAAGCCGGCCGGAATCGCTGACCCGAGCCCGAGAGCCATACCGAGGATACGGCGCATGATGACAGCCTTTCGCTGGGTACTCCGGAAAGATACTGGCTGGCCCCGGGCTGACCGATCGGGTATGCTACTAGGCATCCGCGACCCCATCCCCAGTGCCTGATTCTCTAGACCGGCTCCGAGCGGCCCTCGCGGGCCGGTATGAGATCCAGCGCGAGCTGGGCCGCGGCGGCATGGCCACCGTGTATCTGGCCCACGATTCCCAGCACGACCGCCCGGTGGCGCTCAAGGTGGTGCTGCCCGAGCTGGCCGCCTCGATGGGGAACGAGCGCTTTCTGCGTGAAATCAAGCTCGCCGCCCGGTTACAGCACCCCCACATCCTGAGCGTCTACGACTCCGGCGAAGCGGCCGGTCAGCTCTGGTATACCATGCCCTTCGTGGAGGGAGAAAGCCTCCGCGACCGGCTGGTCCGGGAAAATCAGCTCCCGGTCGACGACGCGGTGCGGATCATCCGCGAGGCGGCGCTGGCCCTCGACTACGCCCACCGCCACGGGGTGGTCCACCGCGACATCAAGCCGGAGAATATCCTGCTCACCGACGGGCAGGCCCTGGTGGCCGATTTCGGGATCGCGCGTGCGGTGGGCGGGGAGCACTCGATCACCCAGACCGGAATGGCGGTTGGCACCCCGGCGTACATGAGCCCGGAACAGGCCAGCGGCGAGCGCGCCATCGACGGACGGGCGGATATCTACGCCCTCGGCTGCGTGCTCTACGAGCTCCTCGCCGGAGAGCCGCCCTTCACCGGTCCCAGCGTGCAGGCCATCATCACCCGCGCGCTCACCGAGACGCCGCGGCCCTTGAGTGCCGTACGAACCGCCGTGTCGGCCCAGTTGCAATCGACCACGGCCAAGGCCATGGCCCGCATCCCGGCGGATCGCTTCGCCACCGCGGCGGAGTTCGCCCGGGCGCTGGGCGCCACCAGCGGAGAGGTTCAGGTCACCGGTGCCGCCACCGCGGCGGGCCCGGCCGCCGCCCGGCCGAGCCGGTGGTCCCGATTCGTTCTTCCCGTGGCTGTGCTCGCCATCATCGGGGCGTTCACGATGGGATACCTGATGCGGCGCTCCGGCGGGGCGGGCGGGGTCAAGCGCATCGCGGTGCTCCCCTTCGAGAACCAGGGTGCCGCCGAAGACGAGTTCTTCGCGGACGGGGTGACCGACGAGGTGCGCAGCAAGCTCTCCGGGCTCCCGGGAATCCAGGTTACCGCCCGGGGCAGCACCAGCCAGTACAAGAAATCGACCAAGTCGCCCCGGGAGATCGGAAAGGAGCTCGAGGTCGACTACCTGCTCACCGGCACCGTCCGCTGGTCCAAGGGCAGCGGCTCGGCCAACCGGGTGCGGGTCAATCCCGAGCTGATCCGGGTCTCGAACTCGTCCGAGACCTGGTCGGCGCCGTTCGACGCGGAGCTCTCCGACGTCTTCCAGGTCCAGTCGGACATCGCGGGGAAGGTGGCCACCGCGCTGGATCTGGCGTTGGGATCGGGCGACCAGCAACGTCTCGAGGAGCGGCCGACCAAGAACCTCGAGGCCTATGAAGACTTTCTCAAGGGAGAGCAGGCCACCCAGAGCCTGGCGGTGACCGACGCGCCGCACCTGCGGGAAGGCCTGGCCTGGTATCAGAAGGCGGCCGAGCTCGACAGCAATTTCGTGAAGGCGTGGGCCCAGATTGCCCGGACCCTTTCGTCGCTCTACGCCAATGGACCGACGGTGGAAGGCGTGGAGGCTGCCCGGGTGGCGGCCGAGCGGGTGCTCAAGCTGGCGCCCGACCAGCCGGTCGCGCGGCAGGCGATGGGCACCTATCTGCTCAATCAGAAGAAGGATTACGCCGGGGCGCTGGAGCAGTTCACTCTGGCCATTAAAGCGGCGCCCAACAACGCCGATCTGCTCACCTCCGCGGCCGGTGCGGAACGCACGCTGGGGCGATGGGACGAATCCCTCAAGCATGCCCAGCAGGCGGCCAGGCTCGATCCCCGCGCGGTGCGCACCGCGCGCGGGGTCGCGCGGACCCTGCACGACATGCGGCGCTACCCGGAGGCGCTGGTGGCCTACGATCGCGCCCTGGCGCTGGCTCCGACCAATCTGGCCATCATCCAGGGCAAGGCCGGGTCGTGGCTCTCGCTGGGGCGGCTCGACAGCGCCCGAGCGGTGATTCATGAGGCGCTCAAGGGGGTGGACACCATGGCCCTCGCGGCGCACTTCGCGCTCTACCAGGAGCAGATGTGGGTATTGCCCGACGAGATCAAGCCGCTGGCGACCAAGCTCACGCCCAAGAATTTCGACGGCGACCGGGGCCACTACGGACTCAAGGTGGGCGGCACCTGGAAGCTGCTCGGCGATATGACCAAGGCGCACGCCTTTGCCGACACCGCCCGCCAGGCCTTTGCCGCGGAGGTGAAGCAGTTCCCCGAGGAGGCGCAGCTGCACGAGCTGCTGGGCCGGGCACTGGCCCTGGGAGGATGGAAGAAGGAGGCGGTGGAGGAGGCGGAGCTCTCGCTCCGGATGCGGGAAACCTCGCTGGATGCCGGGACCGGGCCGTATGTGAAATTCCAGGTGGCGCGGATCCTGATTCAATCGGGGGAACTGGACAAGGCGCTCGACCTGATCGAGCCGCTGCTCACCACCAACGGGTCGGACCTCACCCCCGCCTACATGCGGATCGATCCCAGCTTCGCCCCGCTCAAGGGCAATCCCCGCTTTGAAAAGCTGATCGCCGGCAAATAGATCAGGATTCGCCCATCGCGGTGAGCGGCACCAGCCGAGCCCGCGGCGGGATTCCCGGCTCCAGCTCCATGATGCCCACCGAGGCCGGCAGGTCGAACCGGCGCGGCCCGGCCCCCCCGGGGTTCATGACCGTCACTACCTGGTCCACCACCGTGAGCAGCGGCTTGTGGGTATGCCCGAAGATGATGATCTCGGCCCCGGGATACGCGCGGTTGAGCTTGTCCGGAGAGGGGACCCCCAGCTGGTGCCCGTGGATCAGGAGAAAATCGAAGCCCTCGATCCGAGTCTCCACCACTTCGGGAATCCGGGCGCGAATCTCGAACCCGTCGGTGTTGCCCCAGACCGCCGTCACCGGCGCGAGCGCGTCGAGCTCGGCCAGCAGCTCTGGGGAGCCGATGTCTCCGGCGTGGAGGATCCGGTCCACCCCGCGGAACACCTCGAAGACCTCCGGCCGGAGGAGGCCGTGGGTATCCGCGATTATGCCGAGGCGCAGAGCGGACCGTCGGGAAGTGGAGGGGTGGTGGAGCGGTCGAGAAAGAGCCGGTCCGCGATGGCCGCGATGGTCTCGGCGCCCCGCCACATCGATGCCAGCGCGGCGAGCTCCCCTTCGAGGGCCCGACGCTCGGTGTCCTCGTTGGCGGCCATCTCCAGGGCCAGACGGTCCACCAGCGGGAGCCGCGGCAGCGGCGTCCGCGGCTCGCTGCCGATGCCGCCCCGGCCCCAGAATGACCGCTTGGTGATGTTGAGCGCCAATCGCTCGGCGTCGGAGGACGCAGTGTCCTCGATGATCTGGTCGGCGGGGGCATTGGGCAGCCGGCCCCAGGCGCAGCGCAGCGCGATCGCGGCTACCCGCGCGAAGTAGCCCTCCGGGTTCGCGGCGTCTTCGACCTTGGCCACCGCGTACCGCACCTCCGCCTCGCCGGCCCCGGCGCCGTTCAGCACCGCCAGGAGCTTCCCGGCGATATGGAGCCCGGGATCACCGCTCAGGGTGGTCAGGCCGCGGTCGTGGCGCACCAGCAGCCGCCACGGCTCATCCCGGTTGGGACGGATCAGCTCGCACTGATCGAGGTGGCGGGCCCGGACCAGGGCCCGCGCGCCACCTTCCGAGCGCAGCACCGCCAGCACCCGGTTCCCCCGGCCGTGAACCCGGATCCAGGTCGTCAGGTCGTACCCGGGCTGAATGCCCAGCAGCCGGCGGCTGGCGGAGTAGATGGCCTGCTCCCCGGCTTCCATCCAGGCGCGGGCCAGGCGGAGCACCGGATCCCGGCGCGTGCCGGGGAGCCACCGGCCGAGCAGCCGGCCGTAGCGCCAAGCGGCGATTTCGGGCTTGAGCGCAGGGCCGATCCGCACCAGGGCTAGCCCGTCGGGAAGGTACGCCAGACCGATGTTGTCGGTAGAGTATCGGAGGTGGGTGCGGGAGAAACGCCGCTCGCACTCCTCGATCGCCTCCCAACGCTCCTCCAGTGGTGAGAGGTTCCAGCGGGTGCAGGACGGGCAGATGACCCAGAGCCGGCCCCGCCCCGCATCGAACGCCAGCCGCCGCCCGACTGGAAAGGTCGGCAGGACGGCGTTGGAGCCGAGGTCCGCGTCGCAGAAGAGGCAGGTGGTGTACATGCTATCCCTCCCACCGCTTGGCAACTTCGATATCCAGCGCCAGCTGATCGAGCACCCGCTGCACCACGAAATCCACCAGCTCCTCGATTCGGGTGGGCCGGTGATAGAACCCCGGGGCCGCGGGGATCACCACGGCGCCCGCTTCGGTCACCTGGACGAGATTGCGGAGGTGGATGAGGGAGAGCGGCGTTTCCCGCGGCACCAGGATGAGTTTGCGGCGCTCCTTCAAGGTCACGTCGGCGGCGCGCTCGACCAGCGAGCGGCTGGATCCCTGGGCGATCGCCGAAACCGTCCCCATCGAGCAGGGGCAGATCACCATGCCGGCGGTCGGTTGCGACCCGGAGGCCGGCTTGGCGCCGCGATCCTCGTCGGAAAAGGTCAGTACGGTAGTCCACCGCCCGCCGGTAGCGCGCTTGAGCCGCGCCGGCGTGCCGATGCCGCACTCCTCCTTGAGCAGCCGCCAGCCATGGCTCGAGACGATGAGCCAGAGGGGCACCTGGTGCCGGGTGAGCACCTCCAGCAGCCGCACGGCGTACGGCGCCCCCGAAGCTCCGGTGATGGCTAGGACGATCGGCTTGGGGCTCACTGACCCCGCCGATTGGGCGTCGGATTCTTGACCGGGTGCTTGGGCGGCGGCGGCGGCTGGGGGATGAACCGCGATGGCGGCGGGCCCCGCTTGATCGGCGGCCCGGGCGGCCGAGGCCTGGATGATTCGCGGCGAGGGGACATGGACTGGAATCTACCCGGCGCTAGAGGATCCGGTCTACCAGCGCGAACGCGAACACCGTCACGCTCATTACTCCGTTCATGGTGAAGAAGGCCGCGTCCAGGCGGGACAGGTCGCCCGGACGGACCAGCCGGTGCTCGTACACCAGGATGGCCGCGGCAGCCAGCAGACCGCCGAAATACCACCACCCGAACCCGGCGCCCCAGCCGAAAATCGCCAGGGCCGGAATAGTGACCCCGTGGAGAACCTTGGCGAGCAGGATGCTCCGCCGCTCTCCCAGCCGGACCACCGCGCTGCGGAGCCCTTCGCTGCGGTCGAACGCTTCGTCGGGCAGCGCGTAGAAAATGTCGAACCCCGCCACCCAGGTGGCTACGCCCAGCGCGATCACCGCCAGCAACCAGGCCGGCGCACTCCAGCGCCCCGCCACCGCCAGGTACCCTCCCACCGGCGCGATGGCGAGCGAGAGTCCCAGCCAGAGGTGCGGCCACCAGGTGAACCGCTTGGAGAGACTGTACGCCGTGACCCAGACCAGCGCGAGCGGCGCCAGCGCCAGGCAGAGGGGATTGAGCAGCGCCGCCGCAGTGAGGAAGAGCCCCGCGGCCACCAGGACCGACGCCCACGCCTGGGCCAGGGAGAGGGCGCCGCGGGGCAGCTCGCGGCCGCTGGTGCGGGGATTCTTCGCGTCGTATTCCCGGTCCGCAATGCGGTTGAAGCCCATCGCCACCCACCGCGCGCCCGAGAAGGCCACCACGACGAGTCCGACGCTGCGCCAGGACACCGGGTAATGATAGGATGCCGCGAGTACGCCGAGGAGGGCGAAGGGGAGCGCGAAAAGGGTGTGGGGCAGCTTGACGAAGTTGATCAGGCGAACCGTGAGTGATTCGCCCCGGAAAGTCTGCCCCTCCCGGATGGTGAGCGGTTCGCTCACAGGCGGATTCCGAGCCTCGGCCACAGCGCGTCCACCGCGGCCCGGGTGGCTCCATCCATCGTGATGAGCTCGGGCCACTCCCGGGTAAACCCTTCCTCGGGCCACTTCCGGGTGGCGTCGATGCCCATCTTGCTCCCGTAGGTGAAGGCCCGGCTCGAGTGATCGAGCACGTCCATCGGGCCCATGGTGAAGCGCACGTCGCGCTCGGGATCGATGTTGTTGAGCGCCACCCACCATGCCTCATCGGGATTCTGCACGTTCACCTGCTTGTCCACCACCACCAGGACCTTGGCGAGGGACATCAACCCCGCTCCCCAGAGCGCGTTCATGACCTTGTAGGCCTGCCCGGGATACTGCTTGTCGATCGACACGAACACCAGGTTGTGGAAGATCCCCGGCGCCGGCATGTGATAGTCGACGATTTCCGGCACGGTGAGCTTGAGGAGCGGGAGGAATATCCGCTCGGTGGCGTGTCCGAGATAGTAATCCTCCATCGGCGGACGGCCGACCAGCGTGGCGGGATACACCGGGGACTTCCGCATCGTTACCGCGGTGACATGAACCCGGGGATAGTAGTCCGCCAGCGAGTAGAACCCGGTGTGATCGCCGAACGGCCCCTCCAGCACCAGCTCTTCGGCGGGGTCGATGTAGCCCTCCAGCACGATCTCCGCCTCGGCCGGGACGTCGAGGTCGCAGGTGACCGCCTTGGCGAGCTCCACCGGGCTCTTCCGCAGAAATCCGGCAAAGAGAAACTCATCGATGGTGGGCGGGAGCGGGGCGGAGCCGGAATAGATGCTGGCGGGATCGCCGCCGATCGCGATGACCACCGGCATCCGCTCTTTTTTCTCCGCCATCTCCCGCCAATGCGCGGCACCCACCTTGTGGCGCTGCCAGTGCATGGCGAGCTGGTTCCGGCCGATGACCTGCACCCGATACATGCCGACGTTGCGGATGCCCCGGGAGGGATCTTCGGTGATCACCATGGGGAGGGTGATGTAGCGGCCGCCGTCGCCGGGCCAGCATTGCAGAATCGGCAGCCCCGCCAGCGACGGGTTCGCGGTCTCGACGACCTCCTGGCAGGCCGCCTGGGTGAC
>JBGPEJ010000100.1:0-10810 GCA_041482775.1 Gemmatimonadota bacterium
CCCCACCTCCGCCCCGCGCGCCACCCGGGGCCGAACCGGGCCGGCGCGCCGCCGGATCGAAGGCGCCCAGCCGCCGCATCATGTCGTACTTCTTCCGCTTCTCCGCGTCGGCCAGCACGCCGTGGGCCTCGGACACCTGCTTGAACGTCTCGGAGGCCTGCGGATTGTTCGGGTTGGCATCCGGGTGGTACTGCTTGGCGAGCCTCCGGTAGGCCTTCTTGATCTCCTCGGGCGAGGCCTTCTCCGGCACGCCGAGAATCTGGTAGAAATCCTTCGACGCCACTTACGCGTGCCCCTCGGCGGCGTAGACCTGGACTCGGGCCGGCCGCACCAGCGTGCCCTTGAAGCGGTAGCCGACCTGGAAGGTTGCGGCCACCACGTGATCCTGATCGGGGCCCGGCGCGGGAAGTACGGCGACCGCCTCGTGGAAGGCGGGGTCGAATGGCCTGCCCACCGGATCCAGCCGTTCGAGTCCGGCCGCCTCGAGCTCCTTGCGCAGCTTCTTGTCGACCAGGAGGGTAGCCTCGAGCAACGCCGGGACCGGTGTACTCGGATCGCTGGCTACGATCCGGTCCACGTCATCCAGGATGTCGAGGAGCTTCATGACCAGTACCGCCTGGGCTCGGTCGGCGAGCTCCAGGCGCTCCCGGGCAACCCGCTTCCGGAAATTGTCGAACTCCGCCATCAACCGGAGGTGACGGTCCTGCGCTTCGCGCAGCTGCTCCTCGAGCCGATGTATCGCGCCTTCGGCCGGCTCGGCGGGGAGCCCCACCGCGCCCGCCGCGGTGCCCAGGCCTACGGTCGGCTCCTGCTCGGGGAGGGCGTCCTCCTCGAAGTCCTTTTCCATCATCACTTACGGTGCTCCAGCCAGGGAACCCAAGGGAGCCAGTAATCTAGCAACGAGCATACCCTACGCGCCTGCCGATTTGGCGCGACGGAGGAGGCCCAGGAGGGCGAATTGAGCCGCCCGGGCCCGGACTTCGTTCCGGCTGCCGGGAAAGACGTAATGGCGCACCTCCACGCCGGAGGCGTCGGCGAAGGCGAACCACACCGTTCCCACCGGCTTTTCGGTGCTGCCACCCCCCGGTCCCGCTATGCCGGACACAGAGACGCTGAGGGCGGCTCCGGTCTCCCGGCGGACCCCCTCAGCGAGGGCCCGAACGGCCTCCTCGCTTACGGCGCCGTGGTCCGCAAGGATTCGGGGCGAGACGCCGAGGCGTTCCTTGAGCGTATCGGCATAGACGATCGCGCCACCGAGGAAAACGTCCGAGCTCCCGGGGATCGCGGTGATGCGTTCTCCGAGCATTCCGCCGGTGCAGGACTCGGCCAAGGCGAGGGTGATGCCGCGGGTCCGGCAGGCGTCGAGCAGGACCGCGGCGAGATCCTCCTCGCCGCGGCCGTACAGGTGGTCTCCGAGGACTGCCGCGAGCTTCTCCGCGGCGCTCGTCAACGCCTGGTCCGCCGCGGGCGGTGCCATACCCCACGCGGTGAGCCGGAGGTCGACTCCCTCGAGGCTCGGCAGATATGCCAGGGTGAGCGGCGCGAGGGTGTCCTCCACGGCGCTCACCCGATCGGCGAGGCTGGACTCGGGAATGCCGGTGGTGCGGAGCACCAGCGAGCGCACCACCCGGCCCGCCGCCCTGGCTTCCAGCCGGGGCAGCACCTCGTGGGTGGTGAGCCCGCGCATCTCGACGGGAACCCCGGGGAGCATCACCACCTCGCCCATCGGACTCTGCATCCAGAGTCCCGGTGCGGTGCCCCATCGATTGGGCAGCACCGTGGCCCCGCGGGGCACCTCCGCCTGGCAGCGATTCCGGTCGGAGATCTTGCGCCCCATCCGGGCGAACCGCTCGGTGAGCGCCTCCCAGATGTCCTGGTGGAATTCGAGGGGCAGGTCCAGCAGCTCGGCGACGACGGACTTGGAGAGATCGTCCCGGGTGGGGCCGAGGCCGCCGGTGGTGATGACGAACCGAGTGCGGGTGAGCGCCTCGCCGACGGCATCCCGCACCGCAGGTGCGGCGTCCGGCACCGAGGTGCGCCGGGCAATCCGGACACCGATGCCCGCCAGCGCCTGGCCGAGAAACGCCGAATTGGTGTCGAGGGTGAAGCCGAGGAGGAGCTCGGTGCCGATGGTGACGAGTTCGACGTCCATGCTGAAAAGTACTCGGAGAAGAAGCGAAAGCCCCGCGACGCCGGCGGCGTCGCGGGGCTTCTGGATCGCTGGCGCGACCCGGACTAGAAGATCTTCCAGTAAGCACCCGTCGAGGTGCTCCCGCTCAAGAGCTGCCCCACCACGTAATTGCCCGAGGGCGACATGCCTAGGACGGTGCCGCTGAGGTTCGGGCCCTGGCCACCCAGGCGAATCATCGTCGTCGTGGAGTACGGAACGACGAACACCGCGGGGGTACTGTGGTTTCCTTCGGGACAAGAATTCGCCGCGATCCGCCCGAGGTCGTCTACGGCCGTGGCGATCCCGCAGCCACCGGGAAGGGTGATCGGCGCGCTCCAACCCCCGCCCGACAGGTGTTCCCAGTACGCCGCGACACCGCCGCTCGCTCCGACGATGATGGTGCCGGCCCGGTTGATTCCCATTGCGCGGTTGCCCGCCAGTGTGGTCAACGAATACCCGGACCCGTTGGACTCCCAGACCACAGCCTGGATGGAGCTACCACCGATCCAACCGACCGCCACTCCGTTGTCACTCACCCCTAGGACGTCTCCAAGGTTGGTCGTCGGACCGGTAGGTAATACAATTCGGCCCCAGTCGTTCGTGACCGCTTGGCGGATCCAGAGTCGTGGCTCGTTGGTCGTGCTCTTCTTGCCTGTTTGGACAACCTCCAGCCCTCCGATCAGGAGGACTTGCCCGCTCGGGTCAGCAGAGAGTGAGGAGGCGCGCCCACCGGAGGACGAAGGGTCGGTCGGCAGCAGGGTGGCCTGCCAGACACCGCTCACTTTGTTCCATAGACGCGGTCCGGCCGCGTTTCCCACAATTGCAGTGCCCGGCTGGTTCACAGCCCAGCCCTTCCCGATCGGATCGACCAGATCCAGTCCAGAGGCCGGGTTAAAGTGAATGGTCCCGCCACCGGTGCCGGTCATGTCTCCGGCATCATTCACGCCCTGCATCGACGTCACCCCATCGACCACGATGGCCTGGGTCACCTCGAAGAGCGCGAAGCCGATCCCCTTCTTCCGGTCGGTGTTAGTGACCGAGATGTCGTAGAGATCGATCGCCGCATCCGCGGCAATGGTGATCGTGGCGACGAGCTGAGTCGAGTTCACAACCTGGGTCGAAAGCACCTGGATCTTGGGGTCGACCGCGCCGTTCCGTTCCCACGCCGCCTGGGCCCCTGCCGTGAACCCAGAGCCCGTGATCGTCACCTGCTTGGTAACATCGCCGGCGTGACCGAAGGGAGGGTTGGCCGCCGTCACCGACGGCCCACTTGCTGGCCGCGTTGACTTTACAAAGTTCGGCTCGTTCGGCGGCTCAACCGGGCCCGAACAGCGTGAGACCATCCCGATACCGGCCAGGAGCAGCATCGACGCGTTGAGACGGCGGATCAAGGCGCGGTTCATGGTTTGCTCCTGTTGGAGACCACGGCGACGGGTCGGGTGCCCGTCTTAGCAGGTACGGATGCGAGCCGCCCAGCTTGCGGGGCCTGCCCCAGGCCACCGTCGCCCGCAAGTACGTAGCCGGCCCAGTGATAGGGGCTACGATATTTCGAATCCGAGGCCATAGCGCGCTGGGCACCCGCGAACGCCTCGGCCAGCGGCATCCGCCGAAGGTTGCCGTAGAAGTAGGCGGCAAACTGCGCGGCACCCGAATCCTCGATGCGCCAGAGGGTCGTGATGACGTTGGCCGCGCCGGCGGAGAGAACCGCCTGCGCCAAGGTGAGATCTCCCGTCCCCCGCACAGGATCATCCAACCACTCCTGCCCGGCGCCAGTCTCACAGCCGGAGAGAAACACCAGAGCACTACGGATGGAGATACCCAGCAACTCATGGACCTCGAGCCGGCCATCATTGCCCGGAGCCCCACCATCTCGGACCGCGAGCTCGATCCGAGAGAAGAGCGGGCTCCGGGCGTTGAGGACGCCGTGGGTCGCGACGTGCACGATCCCTTCGCGTGCGAGCGCCCAACGGAGCGCCGCTTCGGTTGCCTCGCCGCCCACCCGGGTCAGCCGGTGCGGTGCCGATGATCGGAACACTTCGACCTCCGGTCCAGTGGCCGGAAGCTGATCCTTGCCAGCAAATGGGGCGAACCCGACTCCACCGGCATCCCATTCGCTCGCAAGGGTGTGCCGCGCCCGAAGTGCCGGCAGCGCGGCGGCATCCGGGAGATTGATGACGCTGAAGTCCTGCGACAGGAAGTGTCCGGTCGCCTCGTCCTGCAGGGCGGCGAACGCCAACCGGCCCAGTATCCCGTGGGGAACAATTGTGAGATGATGGATGCCTCGTAGTGCGCCGGTGGCGAAGACGGGCCCGATCAGAGTCTTGTGCAAGGCCCGCGACGCCGCCAATCCCAGCTCCCATTCGGCGTCGTTCCTCCCCCACAGCTCGCTGAGCAGGCGCACTCGCTGAACCAGCGATCCCGCGGCGAGCTCGGCGTTGGCCACGCGGAGACTATCTCTCGTCACAACGAACGCCAGTACTCGTCCGGGGATGAGGAGATACTCGATGAGGGCCTCGTCCGCCTGGAGCGAGGCGTGCAGGTCGTCCAGATGAACCGGACTAGCCCCAAGGATCGCAATGGACCGCGCGTTTCTTTGCGCGGCGCGCACCATGAGGCCCTCGTACTCGCTCCGTGCCTGGGCGAGTTCCGCAGCGACCAGGGCGCTGGAAAGGCTTCCCGACGCACCGCGCTCCCGAGGTCGGCTCCGCTCGGTGGCACGAAGCCGCTTTACCAACTCGTCAATGCGACGGAGCAGTCGCTCTCCGCCCTCCATTTCGGGCGGAATCGCCCCCGACGTCGCCTCCCCTCGGACGGCACCGAGGTGGTCGAGCAGGCCGCGGCTCCGCGCCGCGTCGGCCACCTCGAACGCTTCCTCGGTGCGGCCCAACCGAAGCAACGTCACCACGAGGTCGCCGTACACGTCGGCGCGATCGGCGATATAGGTGGATCGCAGCGCCTCGGACGCCAGATCTCCTCGGAGCCGATCCACCTCGGCTACGGCGCGTCGGCCGGCGGCGCGCGCGGAGTCCAGGGCGCCGAGGCGGGCGTCGGCGCGGGCCGCCAACGCGTCAGCCATCCATTCGGCTCCGGGGTCGCCCGTCAAGTCAGGGAGAGCGGCGCGAAGCACCCTTAGCACTCTCCGCCAATCCTTGCCGAGGTCGGCGAGGTGCGCCTCGGTGAGCACGAGAGCCATTCGCGCTCCGCGGGTGTTCAGCCGATCGGCGATGGCGCGGCCTTCCCGGAGGCGCGCTTCGGCCGCCGCAGGTCCGGCGAGCCGGTACTCGATTTCCGCGGCGAGCAGCAGATCGTCGAGCTGGTCGAGGGGCTCCCCTGACTCGGTGTGTCGCCGAAGCGCCTCCCGCAGACGTTCGTCGGCCCGAGGGAGGTTACCGAGCCGGAAATTCGCGTCGGCGGTTCCTCTGACCACGGCGCCGAGATTCGCCTCCAGGCCCGCCCCGCGCATCCGGGCTTCCGCCTGTTCGTAGGTGGCGAGGGCCTCGCGGTAGTCTCCCAACCGCAGATGGACGCCGCCGATCAGCCGAAGCAGTTCGGCCTCTTGTTCCTTGAGCCCGAGCCGGCGGCTGAGGATCAGGGAGGAGTCGAGAACGACGAGGGCGAGGTCTTCCCGACCGGTGAGCTCGTACGCCGTCGCGAGCTGGCCCAGCGCGTTCTGCTCGCCGGTAGCGTAGGCATTCCGCCGGTAAAGGGCCCGAGCGGTATCGAGCCGGGCGATGGCGGGGAGGGCGTTCCCCTCCCAGATGTCCACCATGGCTTCGTTGGCGAGGCCGTTCGCCTCCAGGCGGAGATCGCCCACGGTCCGCGCCAACTCGCGCTCTTTGCGGTGTCCTTCACGTGCGCCGATCAAGTCACCGAGGTAGCCGGAAGCCAGGCCCAGGCCCCCCCGCGCCTTTGCCTCTCCGGCTACATCGCTGGCCTTCTTGGCCGCAGCGAGCGCCAGCTGGAAGAGACGGCGGGCGTCTTCGTTGCGGTCGTCATCGAGCGCCGCCAGTCCGAGCGAGTGATAGGACAGCGACATCTCACCGGTCATCCGGAGGCGGGACTTGAGAGCAAGGGCCTCCTCACCGAGACCTTGCGCCTCGCGCAGGTCACCAAGGCGTCCGGCCACTAGCCCGAGCCAGGTCAGCGCGCGGGCCTGGCCACGTTCGTCGTGCGAGGCCTGGGTCGCCCGCAGTGCGATCGTCCATACAGTACGGGACGAGTCGTACCTCTCCGCCGTATACAGCGACTCCCCTACAGCAAGAAGCGAATCGCTCGAGGTACTCGTGACCGAGATTCCATTCTCACCGGTACGGTTACCTCCCCGCCCGCAGGACACCAGGCCGGTGAGCAGGAGCCCCAGGAGATGGCCCCGGAAGCGCCTCAAGGTCGGACTCGTAAGCGGTGTGCTCCCGTGGACGCGGTGATGCCGTTGGCAATCCCCTCCACCCGCCAGAAGTAGGGCCGGCCGGGAAGCAGGGCCACGCTGTCGGGGAGGACGATCGCGGTGTCCTTCGTGTCGGCAGTCCAGACCGGCTCAGCACTCTCGGTCAACACCGTCACCCGATAGAGGTTCGAGGTGGAACCGCGCCAGACGAGGGACAAGCGATCTCGTGACACAACCGAGTCCGGCGAGGGAGCGACGATCTCGAGCCGAGTGAGCCCTTCGCCGAGGTCGGGGGCGCGTACCGGTTCCCCTGGCCGGAAAGGGTTGACCAGATTGGGACGGAAGAGGAGCAGCGCCGCGAGGCCCGCCGCGAGCGCCCCCCCAAGCGCCAGGGGGAGCCACCGCCGCGCCGGCAGGCGGAGACCGGGCGGCAGGTCGGTCGACCTGGCTGGAGCTGCGTAGGAGTCCGCAAGCCGGGCCGCCGCCAGCCATTCGGCTCGGCACTCGGCACAGGCCTCCAAGTGACTTTCGATTCGGACGCGGTCAGTCTCGGAGAGAGCGCGGTCCAGATTGCCGGCAATCTCCCCTGCGGTCAGGTGATCAGTTGAGTTCATGCCGGTCGGCGGGCCCCCCCGGAATTCGGCCACATCGCTCCTTCTGTAGGACCCGTGATAAGAAACGGATCTTGCGCTGTCAGATTGCGCTCAGGGAACCGAGTCCTCGACACCGGAAGCGGTCAGGAAATTCCGTAGGCGCGCCAGCACCTTATCCAGGTGCCGATACATCACGAAGGGTGAGTTCTCTCCCATCAGGCGGGTGATCTCCGGTACCGAAACGCCATCCTCGAAGCGCAACCGGAGCAGTAGGCGCTCTCCTGGGGAGAGCTGCGCCAGGGCGCGCTCCAGCGCCGCGCGGAGCTCCGTTCGCCGGCACATCTCTTCGGGGACCTCTTCCGGCCGCGCTTCCACCAGATCGAGCCGGAGTTGGTCGCCGACCAGCTCAATGAGCTGCCGCCGCTCCTGGTGCCGCGCTCTCGACGCATCGGTCTCAGATTGGGGACGGCCGAACCGAGCACGATGCTGATCGAGGCAGAGGCGGCGAACCACGACGAGTAGCCAGGTGGTGAACTTGCCTCGGCCATCCTCGGTATAGGCGCGGAGACGCCGGCAATCCTGATCGCGGAGGGCCTGGATGACGAAGAGGTAGCGGTCCATGACAACATCATGGTCGCCGCCGAGGTTCCGGGCCACGTGGAGGACGAGCTCGGTGTGCGCTTCGAGAAATGCGGTCCAGGTAATCTCGCGGTCGGGACCGTCCGGCGAGGCGAGGAGGGCCTGCAGCGTATCGGGCGGGGAGGCGGTCATGGGCACGGAGCGCCTGGCTGGATCGGGGGATGACCTGCGGAAGCGAGGTCCCAGCGATACTACGGGATTCCCGAGGGGGTGTCAACGCAGGAGCGGCTCGACCGCGATCGCGCATTCTCCTGAAGTGTGGCGCCCACCGTGGAACGGACTCCCGCAAGACCTCTCCGATAGATCCGTATTCCTTTCCATCGGCACTGCGTCGGGCCCGGTTCGTCCCGCTTTGACGATCCGGGGACGGCGCCACAGCACCCGGGCAGACTCAGCGCTGCACGGCCTGGGACTCACGGTTCCTGTCATCGCGGCAGAGACATTAGACCGCGCGGCCGCCTCAGGACACGCTCCAAGAAGGAGGAGGAATTCTTATGCAATGCGTGAGAACCGCCAGGCGCTGGACGCTCCCGCTGGTGAGCACCCTCGGGGTGGCGGCCTGCCACAACGACCTGCCGCTAGAGCCGGCGAGCAACCCGGCCGTGTTGTCGCTGACCTCGCGGTCAGTGACCGTAACCGATCTGGGCGACCTCGGTGGCGGCGAGAGTGAGGCCTTTAGCATCAATCCCGACGGCGTGATCGTGGGCCACAGCACGACTGCCAACGGAGAGACCCACGCTTTCTTGTGGCGGAGCGGCGCAATGACCGACTTGGGAACGCTCGGTGGCTCCTATAGCGCGGCATTTGGAATCGATCCCGCGGGAACGATCGTGGGCACGAGCGCCACGACCGGCGACGCCGCGCAGCACGCCGTCCTCTGGCGGGACGGCGTGTTGACGGACTTGGGTACGCTCGGTGGCTCGTACAGCGCTGCCTATGGGATAAGTCCTGACGGATCGATCGTGGGGGAAAGTAACATCACCGGTGACGTCGCGTCGCACATCTTCCTGTGGCGCAACGGCACGATGACCGATGTGGGAACCCTCGGCGGGTCTCAATGCGGCGGAAGCGGCGGCACTCGCATCAATCCCGCCGGGGCGATCGTAGGCGCATGCTTCACATCCGGCGACGTCTTCGAGCATGGTTTCCTGTGGCGAGACGGCACCATGATCGACCTGGGGACCCTCGGTGGCGACTTCAGTGCTGCCACCGATATCAATCCCAAGGGCACGATCGTGGGCGCGAGCAACATCAGCGAGGGGAGCCCGTTTCACGCCTTCCTCTGGCAGCGCGGCACGATGACCGACCTGGGCACTCTCGGGGGCACTTACAGCGCTGCCTTCGGCATCAATCCTGCCGGGGCGATCGTTGGCCAGGCTAGCACCCCCCGCGGCCAGCGACACCCCTTTCTGTGGCGTGACGGCACGATGATCGACTTGGGCACCCTCGGCGGCACTGGTGGCGCGGCCAGAGCGATCAATCCGGCCGGCATGATCGCGGGCCGCACTGCCACGACCGGCAACGCCACCACCCACGCCACACTTTGGACGATAAAGTAGACGATTCAGGCAGGTAGGCGCCCCATGCAACCGGTCAGGGGGAAGCGGGGTCGGGCGGGGCCTCAGTCGAGCGGGAATGGGTGAAACGGTGGGCCGCCCAAGGGACGATTCGCCGTTTCGCGCGCTTTCCCGTCCATCTTTCCCCGAGTCCAATCCACTCGGAACTCCCTCCTCGCCTATCGCCCCTGCTGGGAGAACAACCCCCGATACCGATACAAATAAATCAGGAAGGAATACACCGTCAGCACCACCGCGATGGCGAGGGTGACCGCCACGAAGCCGCCGTGGAACTGATTCCACCAGAGCGCGGCGCGCTCCTTTTCCCAGCCCATCGGCTTGATGGCATCGCGAAAGGCAAACCAGGCGATGGTCCCGCCGATGAAGATGTTCTGGAAGACCGTCTTGAGCTTGCCCGGCCCGTGCGCCGCGATAATCACCCCGCGGCGCTGCGCCCAGATCCGGAACAGGGTCATCGCAAGCTCCCGCCCGAGCAGCAGCAGGCACACCCAGAGCGGAATACTACCCCAGACCGGGATGTCGTAGAGATCGTGCCGGGCTTGCGAAATCCACCAGATCGGGACCAGGGTAGCGAGCAGGAGGAGCTTGTCGGCGATGGGATCAAGCTTCTTCCCCAGGTCGGTGACCTGGTTGTTCCGCCGGGCGAGGTGTCCGTCGATGATATCGGTAATCGCCGCGGCGAGGAAAATTACCAGGCAGGCGAGCTTGGGCCAGTACCCCGCGATGAAGGGCAGCGCGGCGATGACCGGGGTGATCGCGATCCGCGCGGCGGTGAGGATGTTGGGGAGGGTCCACTTCATCCAATAGTCTTCAACACCAGCTTGGAAATTGCCCGGAGGGTGTCGAACACCCCGTCGCCCCGCACCGCCACCGCCTCGAAGTGGGGCACCCGTTCGATCCAGAGGCCGTCGCTCTCCTGGATGAGCATTTCACCGGGGCGATTGGGGTCCACCAGCGGCCGCTGCCGCGCGGGGTCCTCGACCGGCCACCCCGGATTGAGGGCTTCCTGGAGCTGCTCGATCGGCGCCGCATTGGGGAGGTCGCGCTTGTTGTACTGGATGACGAAGGGGATCCGGGTCAGATCCAGCCCGTGCTGGGCCATGTTGTCGTAGAGATTCTGCATCGATTCGATGTTGGCTTCCATCCGCTCCATCTGGCTGTCGGCCACGAACACGCAGCCGTCGACCCCCTTCAGAATCAGCTTCCGGGAGGCGTTGTAGTACACCTGGCCCGGCACGGTGTAGAGATGGAAGCGGGTCTTGAAGCCGCGGATGGTGCCCAGATCGACCGGGAGGAAGTCGAAGAAGAGGGTGCGCTCGGTCTCGGTCGCCAGCGAGATCATCTTGCCCTTGGCTTCCTCGGCCGTGCGCTCGTAGATGTGCTTGAGGTTCGTGGTCTTCCCGCACAGCCCCGGTCCGTAGTAGACGAGCTTGCAGTTGATCTCGCG
>JBGPEJ010000101.1:0-10791 GCA_041482775.1 Gemmatimonadota bacterium
CTTGAGGTCCACCTGGGAGGTCAGCTTGAAGACGCCCTCCGACTTGAACCGCCCCCGCAGGTTCTGAATCACGAAGATGTAGCCGTCCCGGGCTAACTCCTTGAGGTTGGGCGGCATCTGCGCCGGGGGCTGTTCCGGCACCCCGTAGGGAGTCCGACGGAATAAGATCGGCAGCGGCCCGGTGCGATCGGTCGGGGTGAGGATGACGGTCTGGAGGTGAATCCCGTCCCGTACGGGGATCATCACTTCCTGGAGGGTGAATACCGGCTGTTGCGCCTGACCGGCGGTGGTCAGGAGGAGCGAGGCCACGACCCACAGCTGTCGGCGCATGTCAGGACCCCTGGTGTTTGATGAAGCTGCCGTCGTTGAGCTCGGCGACCGCCTGGCGGAGCTGCTCCTGGGTGTTCATCACGATGGGGCCGTACCACGCCACCGGCTCCTCGATGGGCCGGCCAGATACCAGGAGGAAGCGGATCCCCTGGGGCCCCGCCTGCACCGCCACTTCGTCCCCCCGGTCGAAGAGCACCAGTGACCGATTCCCGGTTTCCTCGCGGACCAGCAACTCCTCCTCCGGGCCGCCCTTTTCCGTCAGGACGCCGAACGGCCGGGAGGCCTCGCGGAAGCTGCCGCTTCCCTCGAAGATGTAGGCAAAGGCGTGCCGATCGGTTTCCACCGGGAGCACTTTGCGTTTGCCGGGTGGCACCTGCACATCCAGATAGCGCGGGTCCGCCGCGATCCCGTCCACCGGGCCGCGCTTGCCCCAGAAGTCTCCGCAGATCACCCGCACGATGGTGCCGTCGTCGTCGATCACCTCGGGAATGCTTCCCGCCAGGATGTCCTGGTAGCGCGGCGTAGTCATCTTGAGCGACGCGGGGAGATTGGCCCAGAGCTGGAAGCCGTGCATCCGCCCAGCCGGGTCGCCCTGGGGCATTTCCTGATGCAGGATTCCGCTGCCGGCGGTCATCCACTGCACGTCGCCGGCGCCCAGGGCGCCCTGGTTGCCCAGGCTGTCGCCGTGGTGGACGGTGCCCGCCAGCACGTAGGTAATCGTTTCGATGCCGCGGTGCGGATGCCAGGGAAAGCCGGGGAGGTAGTCCCGGGGATTTTCGTTGCGGAAGTCGTCCAGCAAGAGGAAGGGGTCGAAGTCCCCGGTGTCCCCGAAGCCGAACGCCCGGCGGAGCCGGACGCCGGCGCCTTCGATGGCCGGTTTCGCTTCGACAATTCGCTTGATCGGTCGTATGGACATGTCTCGAATCCTCCCCACCGGGATCAGCGGGTGTCGGCTCGCCGCGGCTCTCCGGCCCGGAACACCCCGACCGCGCCCTTGGTCGCATCGGCGAAGGCGTGGGTCACGAACGGATACAGCCCGTTCTCCGCCAATCGTAACTCGAACACCGCTCCACTGCCCACCGCGACATTCCAGGTCTGAATTCCCTCGAGGGCGCGCCCGAACCCATCCGCGTACACCCGGTCGAAGATCGCCCCCACGACATGGAACGAGCTGATCCGGTTGGGCCCCGCGTTCACCACGAAGAGCCGGATCGGGGTCCCGACCCCGACCGGGATGGGGTGGGTGGCGTAGCGTGAGCTCACCCCGTTGAACACGACGTAATCGGGGGAGGAGCCGAGCACCTTGTCCCAGTCCATCGCGTGAATGGAGTCGCGCCCCTGCAGGGGCCCCATGTAGAACTCACTCTGGACGAAGACAAACTCCTGCGCGGGGGGTCGCGGCGCCGCTGGATCCACGATGAACGCGCCATACATCCCGTTGGCGATGTGCGCCGCGACCGGCGCGGTGCCGCAATGGTACATGAACGCCCCGGGCACCCGGGCCACGAACCGGTACTGGATGCTGTCGTGCGGCAGCACGTTGCGATAGGCGCGATCGGGCGCGATCTCGGCCGCGTGGAAATCCATCGAATGCGGCATCGGGGCCTGGTTGACCAGGGTGAAGTCGACGGTGTCGCCGACCGTGACCCGAATGGCCGGCCCCGGCACGATGGAATCGAACGTCCAGGCGTCATACACGACCCCCGGCGCCACCTGGTGACGCACCTGGACGGTCACCATGCGGACTCGGCGGCGGTGGGTGTTCTCGCGGGGTGGAGCGTCGGCCGCCCGGTCCGGTTGGCTCAAGGCGGCCCCGATCGGGGCCTCGCCGTGGGACATCGGCGCGGGCGATTGCCCGGCCGGGGTGGCGGGCTGGGAGCGAGTGGCCGGGGACGGCGGTCCCTGGCACGCCCCGGCAAGGGTGAGCACAGTGGCGAGCGAACGCCGGCGCATCGGCACCTCCTGAGGTGTTGGGCCCATTTCGTCCGGCGGGAAGAGTAAGCGCACCCCGGCCGGCCCGCCTCAGGGGCCCATCGTCCGCTCGGTCGAGGGGAGCGGGTCCGCCGGAGCCAGCCGGGAGAACCGCCGGTTCCACTGCGGAAAGTCCACCCCCATCGCGACTCCGCTCAGCAACGCCATGGAGAGGCCTGCCAGGAGCAAGGCGGTGGTCGGCGGGGAGAAGCGGACCGGAGGGGGAATTGCGGGGAGCATGGTGCAGCCGATGCCGGTGATTACCGAAACGATCGCCAGCCACTGGTAGCTGTGCAGCCCCGCGATCTCCGGGGTCTGGGGCTCGCCACGGTACGACTCCTCGACGAACCGCGCGATGCCCGCGAGGAGGAGGTAGATGCCCAGCACCAGCGAATCGGGGGTGGCGAGCGAGCGCAGGCGGAGAAGCACCACGCCGATCAGGAGATTTCCGGCGATGGAGTAGAGCGGTGTTGCGTGAATGGGCTGATTGGCCAGGTTGGCCAGCTGGGTAACCCGGGAGCGCGGGTGGTGGTAGCGGATCCCCACCTCAGGCGGCGCCGGCCTCCCGTGACAACAGCCCTGCACCAGGCAACGCAGCCGCCCCGCGATCTGGATCCACGGTGCCGCGATCACGAACGCCGCCATGAGGGGAACCACGGGGATTCCCGCCAGGCGCGCGGTGAGCGCCCCGAACACGCCGCCGAGGAGTCCGCCGTACCAGCCGAACGGCCGAAGCAGCTTGGCGGAGCCTTCGACGATCTGGGCCCAGAGTCCGGAGCCGATCAGGATGCACAACGACACCCACCCCACCGCCGCGAATTGGTCGGGACCGGCCGCCGACCCGGCGATCACCAGCCCGGCCCCCGCCCCGAGGGCGGCCCACCCGCCGTAGTTGATGAAGCGGATCGGACCGAATCGCCATTCCTTCCAGGAGTTGGCCAGCCGCTCGGCGGTCCGGCGCGTCGCCTCCCACACCGCCCGATACCACAGCAACGGCAGCAAGAGGAGAATCGCGGCCGCGATCTCGGGAAGCGTGTGCATTCCGGTGGTGACGCAACTGACGGTGATGAGCGCCGCCCAGGTCCATCCGATCCAGGTCCACACCGGCCGGCCGGAGGCCTTGCCACTGGCACGCCACCCTTCGGCGGCGATCAGGGCCCAGAGGACGTGAAACGCCGGGAAAGCGGCAACCCCGCGCGATTGGCCCTGCTCGAACGCCAGGAGATGGCCGAGCAGGCTGGTGGGCTCGAAGGGCCGGTTGGTGGCCAGGACGGGAATTACCAGCCAGCAGGTTGTCACCACCGCGGTCGCGAGGATGCCGCGAACCGCGAAGCGGCGGAGGGCCGCGGCGGTCCGGAGGAGCAGGGGAGTCAGCGGAACGAACAAGTAGGTGCTGGCGTAGAGCAGCTCGGTCCACTGGAGGACCGGCCAATTCCTCTCGAACGCCGGCGCCAATCGAAACGCGTCCGGCGCCGGGCCGAGCGCCTGAACGGCGAAGTAGGCGATCAGCCAGGGGACCAGAACCCAGAGGAGTACCGCGGCCCGTTGCGTTGCGGCCGGAGCGGCTCCATCGCCACGCGGCAGGGAAAGCAGCGGTGGGTCGAGCGCGGCGTCGCCGAAGCGGGCTCGGAGGTCGTGCCGCTCGAAGCCGAACACCAGCCCAGCCGCCCCCAGCCAGACGGCGGGAGTCACCAGCCAGAGACCCGCCGGCGACCCCGCCCCGATCGCCACGCCGGCCACGCCCAGGCCGAAGCCGATGTAGATGGGGTTTCTGATCCACCGGAAGATGCCCCTTCGAACCAGCCGCTTCGGCGGGAAGGGGTTCATGGGGAGCCCATCGCCGTGCACCATCAGCTCGAAGACTCCCGCCGCCAGAAGCAGGAGTCCCACTCCGATGAGCACCCCCCCGACGAGCGGCGAGTGGATCGGATGGAGCGGGATGATGGGCGAAGTCTCCCGGGCCCAGAGTACCAGGCCCACCGGCAGGAGGAGGGCGAAGAACCCGCCGTAGAGGACCCGCTTCACCAGGTCACGACTTCGTGCAGCGTCCACCCCCGGTCGAGCGGCCGGTCGGCCTCGAGCAGAGTGGAACGATCCAGCAGCTTGTGCTCATGCATCCGGCCGAGCGGACCGGCCAGCCGCCGGGCGAATCGGGGCAACAGCTCGCTCACTGCGGAGAGCACCGGGCGGTCGCGGATGTTGCGCGAATCGCTCAGCCCGAGCTCGCGGCCGCCCTCCAAGCGGGGAGCGCCGGCAGCGGTAAACGATCCAAGCGGTGCCTCCGATCCGTCGACCCACACCCAGCCCCGTCGCTCAGTGCCGGACCAGTCGATCCAGACCACCGAGTGCCGGTCGGACACGTGGCGGCCCCATCGGAGGGTCGAGAATGGGAGCCGCCACGGCGGGATGGTGAGCCGGAGGGATTCGACGTAGCCGCGCCCGGCGAGCTCCCCGCCGTTCCATCGGACCGTCGCCCGGGCCCGCGGCATCCGGCAGGTCCACCGGATGTCGCCATCGGGCGCAGCCAGCAGCGTCCGCCGGATGGGCGGCGCCTCTCCCTGCCACTCGCCCCGGACACCGAGCGCGGAGTTGCACCAGGTGAGTGTCCCCTCGTCCGATCGGGGGGATTCCACTCCTCGAATCGTGGCCGACTCCCGCGGCGGCGCGCCGGAGGCGGAGTGCAGCACCGACGCGTAGCCGAACCGAAGACGTCCCCACCGCAGCCGGGCCGCGTAACCGATGAGCACTGCTCCTTCATCGGTCACCACATCGAGGTACCATTTGACCAGGAGAAACATGCCAGGCCGAACCTAGCGGCCGGAACCGATTCCGGCCAATGCGTTCCCCCTTGCGAAGCCGGCCTGGCGCCAGCACTCTGAAGCAGACCTTACTGTGAAGGCATCATGGGTGATCTGGGGGACGGAGCGCTCTCCCGCCGCGACTGGCTCACCATGGTCGGTGCCACCGGCGCCGGCGCCCTCCTCCCGTTTCCGCCGCTGGGGGTGACGCCGGCCACCGGCGCCGTTCCGGCCGCCGATCCGATTGTGGCGCTCAGCTCGAGCAGCGAAGTCTTCATCCCCCCGCGCGGGGATGGGTTCATGAAATGGAGCTTCGACTCGCCGGAGCCGTCGGTGGCGTTCGAAGGCCTGCGCATCGGATTCAAGGTCTTTTCCCGGGAGAACGCCTATGCGCTCGACCGCGAGAAGATGACGGTCGAATCGACCGACGGCGGGCTCCGGTTGATCTGCTCCGGGCTCCGCGGGTCGGGTGGACAGGAGGCCGCCCCCGGCCGCCTGGTGGCGGAGTTCCGGAAGCACGAATCCGGGGTGGAGTGGGAGGTGGCCGCCGAGCTTCCTCAGCCGGTCAAAGCGGTGACCGCGATCGTGCGCGGCATTCCCCGCGGGAAAATCTCCAGTGCCGGCAATACCCCGTTCGACCCCCGGGACAACGAGCTGCTGTTCGGCTACCCGTTCAGCGGCGGCGATCTCTTCGGCGCCAACACCGCCCAGGGTATGGGCACTCCGCTGATCATCGTCGAGAGCGGCACCGGCGAGCACCACTCGCTCTCCTCGCTGGACGACCGGGTGCGCACCAAGCGGATGTACTTCCAGCCGGGCGAGGGCGGCTACCGCGTCGAGCTGATCCACGAGACCGAGGGATGGCTCGACCAGCCGCGGGTGCAGGTGCCGGCCTGGCGAGTGGGCCGCGCGGAGAGCCTCGGGGCTGCGGTGGAAGCCCACTACCAGCATCTGGAGCGGGCCTACGCCATTCCGCGGTGGGACCGGCGGGACGACGTTCCCGCGTGGCTCCGGCGGACCGAGCTGGTGCTGGCGCTGCACGGGATGCACTACAGCGGGTACGTGTTCAACACCTTTCCCCGGATGCTGGAAATCCTCCGCTGGATAGCACCCCGTATCCCCGCCGAGCGGGTCCTGGTGTTTCTTCCCGCCTGGGACGGCCGGTACTACTGGGACTACCCGCGCTACCGCGCGGCGGAGCGGCTGGGCGGCGAGGGAGAGTTCCACCGCCTGATCCAGGAAGGCAAGCAGCTCGGCTTTCGTTTCATGCCGATGTTCGGCGCCAACGCCGCCAATCGCCGGCTTCCCGAGTTTGCCGGGCTCGCGGATGCCGCCACCGCCAAGGTCGATGGCGATCGTTTCGATCTCAACTGGGTGGATTGGGACAACGATCGCCACCAGGAGGGGTGGCTCGCGTACATGAATCTCGGCGTCGAGTCCTGGCGCCGGCGGCTCACCGAGCGGATCACCGACGCGATCGAACGCTACGACGTGGACGCCTATTTCCTCGACATCGTGGCGGGATGGACCAATAACACCAGCGCCGACATGCACGAGGGCACCCGCCGGCTGGTGACCGAGCTGCGGACCCGGCATCCGCAGGTTCTGGCCTGCGGAGAGTTCCACTACGACGCCCTCCTCGGCTTCATTCCCTTCTATCACGTACATTCTCCGCACGCGGTGCCCTACGCGCGGTTCTTCAGTCACCTGAGCCATCCCGCCCCGGGCCGGGGTAGCTCCGGCGTGCATGAGTCGGGGTTTTCGCGCTGGGACCCCGCCACACTCTCGCTCCCCAAGCGGGAAGGGTTGATCCCCACGTTGTCCGTGGTCGACGATACCTTCGACCGCTATCGGGACGAGATGGCCGCGGTCATCGCCGAAGCTCGGGTCCGGGCGGGATCAGGCTGACGCCGGGCGGACTCTGGAGGAGGCACCCATGAAACGACGCGACTTTCTCGCCACGAGCGCTGCCGCGGCGCTGCTCCCCCTCCGGAACCGTCTGCGGGGAATCGGCCCGGCCGGACCCGCGCCGGTGGCGTTTCGCGCCCTGCCGTTCGATCTCCCGCGGGTCCGGCTCCACCCCGGCCCCTTCTTCGATGCGGCGGAGGTCAATCGCCGCTTCCTGCTCGGACTCGACGCCGACCGGCTGCTGCACACCTTCCGGCTGACCGCGGGCCTCCCCTCCGCCGCGGAGCCGGTGGGGGGGTGGGAGGCGCCCAACAACGAGCTTCGCGGCCATTTCACCGGCCACTACCTCTCGGCCTGCGCGCTGCGGTCGGCGGGCCACGGCGACGCCGAAGCCAAGGCACAGGGAGATCGGATCGTGGCCGCGCTCGCCGAATGCCAGAAGGCCCTGGGCACCGGGTACCTGAGCGCCTTTCCGGAGGAGCTGTTCGACCGGCTGCGCGCCGACCAGCGGGTCTGGGCCCCCTGGTACACCGAGCACAAGATCATGGCGGGCCTGCTGGACATGCACACCCACACCGGGAACGCCCAGGCGCTCGAGGTGCTCAAGGGAATGGCGCGCTGGGCGGCGCGCTGGACCCAGCCGCTCGGCGAGGCCCAGATGGCCCGGGTCCTCGAGCGGGAGTACGGCGGGATGAACGAGGTGCTCTACAATCTCTCCGCGGTCACCGGGGAAGCCGAATGGAGCCGGCTGGCCCAGCGGTTCGATCACGAACGGATCTTCGGCCCCCTCGCCGAGGGAAGGGACGAGCTCAAGGGGCTGCACGTCAACACCACGATTCCCAAGATCATCGGCGCGGCCCGGCGGTACGAGCTGACCGGAGATCCGCGCTACCGGCGTGTCGCCGAGTACTTCTGGCGCGAGGTCACCGAGCGGCGGGCCTACAGTACCGGTGGCACCAGCAACGGCGAGAGCTGGAACACCGATCCGGGCGTACTGGCCAAGGAGCTGTCCGGGTACACCCAGGAATGCTGCACTACCCACAACATGCTCAAGCTCACCCGGCACCTCTTTTCCTGGACCGCGGATCCCGCCCAGGCCGACTACTACGAGCGGGCACTGTTCAACGGGATACTCGGCACCCAGCACCCGACCGACGGCTCCAAGCTCTATTATGTGCCCCTCGGCTCGGGCTACTGGAAGCTGTTCGGTGCTCCGCTCCATGACTTCTGGTGCTGCACCGGAACCGGGAGCGAGTCATTCGCGAAATTCACCGACAGCATCTATTTCCACGATCAGGACGGGATCTTCGTCAATCTGTTCATCGCGTCGGAGGTGGATTGGGTGGAGCGGGGAATCCGGCTCGTCCAGGAAACCCGCTTCCCCGAGGAGGCCGGGACTACGCTGCTGGTCCGTACCGCCCGGCCCGCGCCGATGCGCCTCCGGATCCGGGTGCCGGCGTGGACCGCCGCCGGGTCCGGGGCCCGGCTCAACGGGCGGGCCCTGGAAGGGTTCGCAGCGCCGGGGGGATATTTCGTGCTGGACCGGACCTGGCGCGACGGAGACCAGCTCGAGGTGACGCTCCCGATGAGCCTCCATCTCGCCCCGATGCCCGACGACCCATCACTCGCGGCGGTCATGTATGGACCCCTGGTGCTGGCCGGCCGCCTGGGAACGGAGGGGCTCACCCCGGAAGTGTTGCGGGCCGAGCCGACCAAGCCACGGACCATCCCGGAGTACAAGCGGGAGGGCCTTCCAGAGACCGCCTTCACCGCGGCGGGCCGGAATCCGGAGGCCTGGATCCGGAAGGCCGAAGGGGGAGCGCTCGATTTCCGGACACTTGGACAGGTCCGGGATGTCGACCTCGTACCGCTCTATCGGGTGCTCGACGAGCGGTACGCGGTCTATTGGCGGATAATGTGATGCCGCAGCCGCCTGCATCCGCTGCAGCCCGGCGCCCGCTGGTCCCTCCGCCTTCGGAAATCCGCCGACCCCCCCGGGTTGCAGAGTACGGGGGGACCCCCTGTAGCGCGGAGTCCTCAATCGCCACCCGTTGAGGTGGTCCATCCTGTTGTCCCCCATGCGACTACGAAATGTTACGGCCCGCTGGCATCCCGATTGCCTTTTATGGAAGCGGGTACCACTCGGAATCGCACCGCGGGCTCACCAATCGGGCGTCGAGAAGGACGCGAGGAGTAAGGGACGGATGTTCAACCGGAAGGGCTTCACGTTGATCGAGCTGCTGATCGTAGTGGTGATCATCGGAATTCTGGCCGCGATCGCCATTCCGAAGTTCGCAGCGACGAAGGACAAGGCCAAACTGGCCTCAGTCAAGACGGACCTGCGCAACATGATGACTGCCGAAGAGGCGTATTTCTCGGATTACTCCCTCTACGGTTCGTTCGCGCAGCTGCAGACCGCCAGCAACTTCACGCTGTCGGCCGGCAACACCGGTGCCGCGGTTGGCGTTGCCAGCGGATTCACCGGGACCGTCACCAACGCCTCGATCTCGACGGGCTTCACCCAGTGCACCGTGCAGGTTGGCGCCGGTGCCACCTCGGGGGCCGATGGAGTCATCATCTGTTCCTGAGTTAACTCCGCAGCACCACTCCGCAGCACCGAAAGGCGGGCCCTGTTGGGGCCCGCCTTTTCGCGTCGGGCTCGCCGGCCCCGCCTCAACAGTGCTCCCCCCGGTCGCGTAGATTGCCGGGCGGCTCCCGCCCTCCCGTCCTCACCCGCGGTGGGCGATCCGTTTCACTGGAGAGAATCGAGCAATGCACCGACGCAGAGTGGCTCTGGCTCTCATCGTCCTCGGCGCTCCTCCCTGGCTGGGGGCACAGACTCAAAGATCCAGGAAAGTCACGGCCCCCAAGGCTCCCGCCGTCCAGCCGATTCACCTCGCGCTTGCCCCCGCCGGCAACGAGGCCCGCTTCGTGGTGCGGGAACAGCTCGCCCGGGCGGAGCTGCCCAACGACGCCATCGGCTCGACCACCGCGATCACGGGAGAAATCGTCCTCGACGGGAAGGGCGGGGTCGATTCGTCGGCCTCCCGGATCACCGTGGACCTGACCACGCTCAAGAGCGACCGGGACATGCGGGACCGCTACATCAAGCGCCGCACCCTGGTGGTGGACTCATTCCCTCAGGCCCAGCTGGTCGTGACCGGGGCGCGCGGCCTGCCGGTCAGCCTCCCCACCTCCGGGACGCTGACGTTCACCCTGATCGGCAACCTGACGGTGCACGGGGTCAGCAGCTCCACTACGTGGGAGGTGACCGCCCAGGCCGACGGCAACGAATTCACCGGCAAGGCGACCACCCACGTCAAGTTCGGCGACTTCGGCATGGAGCAGCCCCGGGTGATGATGGTGCTGAGCGTGGTGGACGATCTCAAGCTCGAGTTCGACTTCCATTTCGTGAGGCAGCCCCCCGGCACGCCCTGAGCCGGGCCGCGGCCCTATCGCTTCCCGCTGTCGGCAGTACCTTCTCCGGGTTGCACTTTCGGGTCAACCAACCGGTATAGAGGAGGAGCCGATGAATCTGGTCGAGCGGGCCAAGGGGATTCTCCTGGCACCCAAGAAGGAATGGACGGTCATCGAAGGCGAGACCGCCACGGTAGGCGGGCTGTACACCGGGTACATCATCCCCCTGGCGCTGATCCCGGCCGTCGCGGAGTTCGTGGGGAGATCGATGATCGGCTACAGTCTCCTGGGCGCCACGTTCCGGCTCCCGATGTCCATGGGGATCGAGATCGCGGTGATCCGCTTCGTCTCCGCATTGGTGGGCGTC
>JBGPEJ010000102.1:0-10772 GCA_041482775.1 Gemmatimonadota bacterium
CAACCCGCCCATCGGGTGGAATCCGGTGTTGATCGCTGATGCCCGGAACGAACCAGGCGGTGTCCGGCTCGCGCGGGTGGACCGCCACGGCGAATCCGAAGGTCGAGGGCTCGACGCCGACGATTTCCCGCCAGCTGCCGCCTCCGTCGTCGGTCCGGAAAATGCCATTGTGATGCTGGGCCCACATCGTCTCCGGGCGCGCCGAGCACAGCACCACCCGGTGAGGATCCTGGATGCCGGGATCGAAGGCCCGCTCCGGCGGCATATAGGACGCGCGCATCCCCTGGGCGCGACAGGCCCATGAGGCGCCCCCGTCGGTGGTGACCCAGACCCCTCCGCAGGAAACGCCGACGGACACCCGCCGGGGGTCGCGCGGATCCACCAGGATCGAATGGATGCCCGGCAGGTCGGCCCCGCCGCCGAGCCACTCGGCGCGTCCAGGGTGATCCCAGAGCGGGCGGATCAACTCCCACGAGTCCCCGCGGTCATCGCTGCGGAAGAGCCCACCCGGAATAGTGCCGCACCAGATCCGCCCCGGCTCGGCCTTTCCGCCGGCCTCGAGGGCCCAGATCAGAGACACCGCGGGAGGGATCAGATCGCCGGCCGGCGTTTTCACCGAGGCAGGCTCGCCCGCCGAGAAGGCCGGAGTCGCAACCTCCCGCCAGGTTTTTCCCCGATCGTCGGAGCGGTGCAGCTTCACGCCGAAGTGCCCGTGGTTGAGCGCGGCGTAGCGGGCACCGTCCCGGGGATCGGCGAACGCCAGGGACACGTTATCGGCCTTGAAGGCGACCTCCCGTACACCCCACCCGCCGCCTCCGTTGGGAGCAACGGCGAATAGCCCTTTTCGAGTGGCCACCATCAGCTCTTCCGCCATCTGGCATCGCTCCTCATCCCCCCGACAGGGCCTGAATTACGGCAATCTCGCTCCCCTCGACGACGGGGTCGCCGAGCCCCCGGCGATCGTGTAGAGGGGCGCCGTTGATGAACACCGCCATGTGTTTTCGGAGTACCCCCTGATCGTCCAGCAAATATCCCCGCAGCCGCGGCTCCCGGCGGAAGGCCGCCTCCAGCGCCTCGCGAACCGTACCCGCGCGGACATCGAGCGGCGGGCAGGCGACGTGGCGCGCCAGGGCGCTGCTGAAGCTGACGTGGACCATGACCGTCTCCGGTGCTAATCTACTGCAGGTGCTTTACCACGAGGTCTCCGTGCGTCCTGTCACTCTGCTTCTTGCCGGCGTCTCGGTCATAGCCGCCCCCGGGCTGTCCGCTCAGCAGCCGGAGGCGCCGCCGGTACCGATCAAGGAATGGCCGGTGCCCTGGAAGGACAGCCGGCCCCGGGACCCCGCCGTTGCCCCGGATGGGAAGATCTGGTTCGTCGGGCAGGTTGGCAACTACCTGGCCCGCCTCGATCCGGCCACCGGCGAGTTCAAGCGATTCGAGGTCGATTCCGGTACCAATCCGCACAACATCGTGGTAGACGCCAAGGGCCGTCCCTGGTATTCGGGCAACCGGAACGCGATGATCGGCCGAATCGATCCCTCGACCGGCGGGCTTACCCGTTACCCGATGCCCGACAAGGCCGCCGGTGATCCGCACACCATGGTGTTCGACGCCCACGGAGACATCTGGTTCACGGTTCAGGGCGGAAATTTCGTGGGCCGGCTCACCGTGGCCACCGGGAAGATCGACCTGATCCGGATGACGACCCCGAATGCCCGGCCATACGGAATCGTGCTGGATCCGAGCGGCCGGCCCTATTTCGACCTGTTCGGGACCAACAAGATCGGCTCGGTGGATCCCAGGACGCTCACCCTCAAGGAGTACCCGCTTCCCGACCCGAAGGCGCGCCCCCGGCGCATTGCACGGACCACCGATGGCGGCATCTGGTATGTCGATTACACCCGGGGATTTCTTGGCCGGCTGGACCCGATCAGCGGCTCGGTGCGGGAGTGGCCCAATCCCGGAGGCAAGGGGTCGCTTCCCTACGGGATGACGGTGGACGACGCCGACCGGCTCTGGTTCGTAGAGACCGGAATGCAACCCAACCGGCTGGTCGGATTCGACTCCAGGACGGAGCGGGTCATCAGCGTCAGTCTCATCCCGAGCGGCGGCGGGACCATCCGGTACATGATCTTCGATCCGAAGACCCGGGTGATCTGGTTCGGCACCGACAACAATACGATCGGGCGGGCTCAGGTTCCCCCGGCCCGGCCTTCGACCTCATGAGAAGGATCGCCAAGTGTTGGACCACCGCGGGGAGCCTGTTCCTCCTGGCGGGGTGCAACCCGGCCCGCGTCACCTGCCCGATGATCACCGCTCCCGCGATCCTGGTGACGGTGCGCGACTCGGTGACCAGCCTGGCCGGGGCGCACGGCGCCAAGGGTGTGGTGCGGGACGGCGCGTACGTGGATTCGCTCAAGCTGGCGGGCTGGGATGGAACACCGTCATTCGAAACCGAGCTCCTGCTCGGCGCCGCGATCGACCGGCCGGGTACCTACTCGGTGACCATCGAGAAGACCGGGTACCAGGCCTGGCAGCGCGCCGGAGTTGCGGTTGGCACGAGCGCCTGCGGCACCGACCAGGTGCCCTTGCTGGCGAGGCTGGTTCCACTGCCCTGAGTGGGTCTGGCCGCCCTCCCGTTTGTGATCTGTATCACATTGCAATCAAAGCACTTAACGTCTCCGCCAATGGCGCGTCCGCAGGGTGGACCCCAAACCGGAGGAGATCGGATGTCCACCAAATTGACGAAGGGCCTGTGCCTCGCCAGTGCGCTTGCGGGGCTCGGCATCCTGGGCGCCTGTCGCGGCGATCAGGTCACCAGCCCGCCGATCGGCGGCAAGCTGCAGCTCTCGGCGGCAGCGAGCGATTCGATCCAGGCGGTTGTCTCGAGCGATGCCGACGCCATGGCGGACGGCGACAATCCCAACGCCGTGCCAGGTTTTTCCATGGCACCGGGCATCGGAGACCGGCCCGAGATCCAGGCGTGCCGTCCGATCCGATCACCCAATCCACCGGTGGACAGCGACAACGACCAGGTGCCCGATGAGGTGCTCTACACCTACAACTGCATCATCTCTCGGCCGCTGGAGACGCTCACCACCACCGGGACGATCGAGGTGCTCGATCCGACCCCGGCAGCGGCGGATCTCTCGGCTCGGCACGTCTTCACCGATTTCTTCCGCAGCCGGACCCTGATCGTCAGCGGGAAGACCTGGTCGGTCAAGCGGAACGGAACCAGGGAGCGCACCGGGGACGCCTCTGCCCTCGATTTCAGCGAGCATGGCTTCCGTTCTGATTTCGTCTTCGAGAACGGCGCCACCGGTTCCCACGTCAAGACCTGGGCCTCGCACTTCGCCGCCGATGTTCCCGGCTCGATTCAGTACGACTCGCTGCCCAGCGGCGCCCGCACGATTACCGGAAGCTCCCAATGGACCCGCGGGAGCAACACCTGGTCGTTCACGGCGAGCACGCCCACGGCGCTCCACTACAACGCGGACTGCAGCACCGCTCCGCGGTTCGACGCCGGCGTGCTGGCATTGGTAGTGACCGACCGGAACGGCAACGTGGCAAACGTCACCGTCACCTATGGACCGGCGTGCGGGCAAGTGAGCGTCACCCGCTCGTGATAGGGTAGGCCGAGTTTGGTTGGTTAGGCGGCCCGGTTCCGATCGAGGAGCCGGGCCGCCTTGCGCCGGGGGGTCAGGCGGGCTGGAGATCCGGCAGCTTGCGCCATCCGGCCCCCCAGATTGCGGCACCGAGCAGCAGCATCACCGGGATCAGCGCCATGCCGTTCATCAGGCTGTGGGTGCGGTCGGAGATGGCGCCGATGATCGACGGGCTGATGGCATCTCCCAGGAGGTGAATCGAGAGAATCGACATGCTCACGGCGCGGGCGCGCATCTCGGCGGGCACCGAGTTCACGATGATGGCGTTGATGGGCCCGTTGTAGAACCACAGGAAGAACTGGGCGAGGAGGATTGCGGCCCCGATCACCATCCGGTTGCCGGCAGTGAGGGCCAGGATCGCGAACCCGGCCGCAGGAATCATCGAGAGACAGCTGAGGGCCAGGTACGGGGACTTGGTCTTCCGCTTGAGCCAGTCGGCCAGCAGTCCGCCGCAGAGGGTGCCCGCCAGCCCCCCGACCACGGTCGCGGTGCCGGTAATGCTTCCGGCCTCCGCGATGTTCATCCCCCGGAACCGGGACAGGAAGGTCGGGAACCACTCCGCCATTCCTCCGCCGGCCCAGGTCACCGCCACGTAGCCCGCCACCGCGAAGAGGTAGGGGGAGGTGGCGCGGAGGTGACGGAGCGCCACCGGCCAGGTGGGAAGCACTCCCATCGGGGCGGCATCGAACGCGCCGCGCTTCGGCTCCCGGATCAGCAGCACGAGTCCCGCCGCCAGGAGGCCCGGGAGCCCGCACACCAGAAACGCCGCACGCCAGCCGTAGGCGTGGCCGACGATGCCGCCGATGGTGAATCCCAGCGCCGCGCCGACCGGGATTGCGACGTAGAAAAACGTCAACAGCCGGTTGCGGCGTTCCGCCGGGTAGTAGTCACTGATCAGGGTGGGGCTGATGGTGGCGTAGGCGGCCTCGCCGACGCCCACCAGCGAGCGGGCAAAGAGAAAAGTGGCGAACCCGGTGGCGAGTGCGGCACCGGCGGTGGCGAGCGACCAGAGTGCCACGCCGGCCGCGATCAGGCGCTTCCTCGACCAGCGCTCGCTGAGTGAGCTGAACAGGGGGCTGGTCAGCATGTAGACGATCACGAACCCGGTGAAGGGAACGCTGGTCTGCAAGTCGGTGAAGCCCAGGTCCTTCTTGAACAGGTCCTTGACCGCGCTGGCCACGTAGCGGTCGATGTAATTGAGGAGATTCATGGCCGTGAGCACGACCATGGCGAATCGGGCGCCCGAAGCAGCGGATGATCGTTGGTCCACGCGTCCTCCCGCCCCCAACCTAGCGCGATTCCGCCCCGATCGCCCCACCGCTTCCCCTCTCCCAGCCACCTCCGTACCTTTCCGGGGTCCCCTCCCACCGGCCTCGTGTGCCCATTGCCTGAACCGAATAACCGGCGGTCCGGCACGCAGGACGGCGTGGTGCTCGCCGTCCGCGATCACCTGCACGCGCTGCTCGCCAAGGCCGCCACACCATTCCCCTGCCACTACGCCTGTTTCATCCACCCGCGACGCCGGGCCGGTGAGCAGGGGTTCGGGGTCATCACCCTTTCCGGCGAGAGCCTCCCGCTCACCGTCGCCCTGCTCGATGCCCTGAGCGAAGTCCCCACCCTGCTCGACGGCACCACGGTGGTCTCGCTCACCCCCGCGGATGACGAGGACAAGGACGCGCCCGCGGAGAAGGGGGAGGGTTGGCGGGAGATGCTGCCGATCGGACGCTTCATGCTCTGGTCCGCCCGGGGCGCCACCGACCGCCTCCACGCGTTCTTCGAGCAACGGGGCGAGGTCGTGAAGGCGGAGAATGAAGGCCCCCAGTACACGCTGCTCTGCGCCGACCGGCCCGACGGGTGGCCGGGGTGAGGATCGCCCTCGTCTTCGATACTCCCTACAAGAGCTGGACCCCTGAGGACCACCACCGCCAGATGATTGCGGAGCTCGCGGGCGGGGTACAGCCCGAGCCGGAAATGGAGTACCAGGTGGGCGGGGCGCTGGTGGAGAACGGCCACGAGATCCTCCTGGTCGGAGTGCATGACGACCCGCGGGAAATCCTCAACCAGTGCGCCCAATGGAAACCCGAGCTGGTGATGAACTGCGCCGAGTCGTTCCGCGGCGAGGCCGGCCTCGACCACCTCTTCCCGGCGCTCCTCGAGGCCGGCGGCTACCGGTACACCGGGTCGCCCCCGCTCGCCCTGCAGGTCACCCGTGACAAGGCGATGAGCAAGAAGATCCTCGCCTTTCATGGGATCCAGGTACCCGGGTTCGTGACCTATCGGACCACCGATTCGGTCACCGAAGCGCCCGAGCTCCGCTTCCCGCTGATCGTCAAGCCCCTCTCCACCGATGCCTCGGCGGGGATTGCGCAGGCGTCGGTTGTCGAGGACAAGGGGGCGCTGGCGGAACGGGTGACCTTCGTGCACGAGCGGTTCGAGCAGCCCGCCATCGCCGAGGAATTCATCCCCGGGCGGGAACTCTATGCCAGCGTCCTCGGCAACGACCAGCGGCTCGAGATCCTGCCGCTCACCGAGCTCATCTTCGACAAGGAGAAGACCGAGCCGGAAGAGCGGATCGCCACCCAGTCGGCCAAGTGGGACGAGCCCTACCGGAAGCGGAAGGGGATCAAGAACGTCTTCGCCCGCCCGGTATCAGCGGCGGCACGGGAGCGGATCGAAATGATCTGCACCACCGCATTCCGGGCCCTGTGGCTGCGGGACTACGCCCGGATCGACCTCCGGCTCACCGAGGAAGACGAGATCTGGGTGCTCGAGGCCAACGCGAATCCGTTCATTGCCCGGGGCCACGAGATTTCCAATGCCGCGGAAAAGGCGGGAATGCCCTACCCCGCGTTCATCCAGCGCATCGTGGACGAGGCGGCGGCCCGCTATGACGCCGCGTAAGGTCCGCCGGGTTCCGCCCCCCCGCGACGATCCGCGCTGCGTCTGTGGCCACCCCCTGCAGCGCTACTGGCCCTACTGCCCCAACTGCAGCCGGACGCAGCTCTGGCGCGATACCGGCGGCCTGGCCGGCGCCGAGTGCCCGCGCTGCCGCTGGGCCATCTCTCCGAAATTCTCGTTCTGTCCCTGGTGCGCCCTCGACCTCGCGGACGAAGGCACTTTCAGCGAGGAGCCGCTCAAGGCGCCCCGAGGGTTCCGGATGGACGCCCGGTGCGATTGGCGCTGCGGCGGGGGCGTCCAGTATCCGATGCCGTATTGCCCCTGGTGCGGAAAGGAACAGAGCTGGAACGAAGACGACCGGTTCGAAGGGGACTGCCCCCACTGCGCCCGAGGCGTGGACGACTGGATGGCCACCTGTCCCTGGTGCGGCGAGGACGCGACCGGACAGGGCCTGATTCCCAAGGCGCTGCGCCAGGTGCGCCGCCTCCTCAACGTGGCGCGGATCTCGGATTGGGGCTACCGGGTCCTGCTGCGCCCCGGGGTCTCCGGGGTGGATCCCCGCTACCCCAAGGTCGTCGAGATCGAGCAGCGCTACGTGGTGGGAGTCCGCCGGCGGGATGAAGTTCCCTGGCCCATGCTGGTGGGGCTCATCAGCCACGAGCTGGGACACAGTTTTCTCTACCACCACTGGCACTGGACCCGCTCCTCGGCCTTCCGGCGGACCTTCGGCGAGGTGGCCAAGGCCTACCGAGTGCTCGACGAAACCTGGGTGGATTTTCAGCGGCGGCGAGTGGCCAACCGCCCCGTCAACCATGTAAGCGTCTATGCGGCGCGCCATCCCCAGGAGGACTTCGCCGAGACGTTCCGGTTCTATCTCACCCGGCGCGGCCGGCTCCGCGAGCTGTTCACCGAGTTCGGGCGCAAACGTAAGGGTGTGATCGTCTACGAGAAGTTTCTGGTCCTGCACGAGTACGTGCGCTCGCTCCGGGGCCCGCGCAAATGACGCTGCCGGTGCGCCCCCCACCGCCGCTGCCCCCCGTGCCGGTGTCCGACGAGGAACGGCGGATCCAGCTGGCCAGGATGCAGCGGCGGGCGACCGGCCTCCTGGTGGTGGCGGCGGGCGGATTCGTTCTCACCAAGCTCTTCGAGCCGCGCTACCCCTGGTTGGGATTCGTCCGGGCCACGGCGGAGGCGGCGGTCATCGGCGGCCTGGCCGACTGGTTCGCGGTTACCGCGCTCTTCCGCCACCCGCTCGGGATTCCCATCCCGCACACCGCCATCATCCAGGCCCGGAAGGACCGCCTGGGCCGCACCCTCGGCAACTTCGTCCAGAATCATTTCCTCTCCCGCGACGCGCTGTCGGCCCGGCTGGGGCCGATGCGCATCGCGGAACGCGCCGCGGAATGGGCCAGCCGGCCGGAGAACAGCCGGCAGATCGCGCGCCAGATCGCCGCAGCCGTGGCCAAGGGGCTCGAAGCCCTGCCGGATGAGGAAATGAAGGACCTGGTGCACGAAGGGGTGCGCCAGCGGCTTCGTGCCACCTCGGTGGCGCCGCTCCTCAGCAACGTCGTCACCCTCCTCCGCACCGATAACCGGCATCAGGAGCTGCTCGGCGAGGCGATCCGGATCGCCGCCAATGCCGTGGAAAGCAATCGCGAGGTCATTCGCGAGCGCATCAAGGCGGAGAGCCCCTGGTGGGTCCCGGGAATCGTCGATGAGAAGATCTATCAGCGGATCCTGGGCGCCATCGAAACGATGCTCCGCGACATCGGCGCCGACCCCCAGCACCGCCTCCGGGCCAGGTTCGACGCCGCCCTGGAGGGGTTCGTCGAGAAGCTGCAGAATTCCCCGGAAACCATTGCCCGGGCCGAGGCGCTCAAGGAGCAATTCCTGGCCGATCCGGTGGTGGAGGAGTTCTCCAGCGGGCTCTGGCGGGCCACCCGGGGAGCGGTGGTGGGCTACGCCACTCGGGCCGAGGGCGAATCCGCCGGGGCGCTGGAGCGAGGCATCAGCACCATGGCCGGCAGCGTGCTCGCCAATCCCGCGCTGTTGGCCGACATCGACCGCTTCGTGGTGGACGTGGCCATCAGCGCCGCCGAGCAATACCGGCATGAGGTGGCCGAGCTCATCGCCCAAACCGTTGCGGCCTGGGACCCCGACGTGACCGCCCGGCGGATCGAGCTCGCCATCGGAAGAGACCTCCAGTTCATCCGCATCAACGGCACCCTGGTGGGCGGGCTGGTCGGCCTGCTCCTCTACACCATCTCCCGGTTCTGGCGCTGAGGCGGTGAGGGCCCAGGCGCGGCAGGTTGACGGTTGGCTGATCTGTTACTATTGTAGTAACAGATATGCCTGCCAGCAGCCGTTTCGTCGTCGCCGTTCACCTGCTCACCCTCCTCGACCGGGCGGGCGGGGCCCCGGTCACCTCCGAGTATATGGCCGGCAGCGTCAACACCAACCCGGGCTTCGTCCGCCGGCTGCTCTCGGCGCTCGCCCGGGCAGGGCTGACCACCGGCCGATTGGGGCCTCATGGCGGCGCCACGCTGGCCAGGCCGGCCGACCAGATCCGGCTGGTGGAGGTGTACCGCGGGGTGGAGCCGGGGGATCTGTTCGCCTTGCACCGGGCGCCGCCCAATCCCGCCTGTCCGGTCGGTCGCAACATCCAGGCAGCATTGTCCAGCGTGCTCCGCCGCGCCGAGGGAGCCCTCGAATCGGAGCTGGCCGAGATCACCCTCGCCGACGTCTCACACCGGGTGAATGCCCGGGCTCGGCGACACCCCGAAAGGAGAACCTCATGAGTGACACCGCCGCCTCGATGGCCGCCCGCTGGGGCCTGGTCCCCCTCAGACTGGTCGTGGGATTGGCGTTCCTGATGCACGGGAGCCAGAAGCTCTTCACCTTCGGGGTGGCCGGAACGACGAGCATGATGACCCAGATGGGGGTGCCGCTTCCCCACCTCTCGGCCATCGTGGTCACCGCCGCGGAGCTCCTCGGCGGGCTCGCGCTCATCACCGGATTGTTCACCCGGCTGGCCGCGCTGGCGCTGGCGGTGGACATGGCGGTTGCGGTCCTCCTGGTCAAGCTACCGGGCGGATGGTACATGCCCCGAGGAGTGGAGTTCGAGCTGACTCTTTGCGCCGCGGCGGTAACGCTGGCGCTGATGGGCGCGGGGGGCATCTCCCTCGATGCCGCTCGGCGCAGATCGGGCGGCGGCGCAGGCGGCTGACCGTGCCCGCCCCGGCGCCCTCCCGGTTGCCGCGAGGCGACGGTTCGCGCTACAATACCCGCCGATTCGTCAAGTTCCACCACGGAGGCAGCGGATGGCCCAGGGAGCGATCAGTCAATTCCTCACCCATCATTTCCGGCATTTCAACGCGGCCGCGCTGATCGACGCCGCCCAAGCCTACCGGGAACACCTGAGCGGCGGCGGAAGCATGATGGTCACCCTCGCCGGGGCGATGAGCACTGCGGAGCTGGGGCTCTCGCTGGCCGAGATGATCCGGCAAGGAAAGGTCCACGCGATCACCTGCACCGGCGCCAACCTGGAAGAGGATGTTTTCAACCTGATCGCCCACGACTTCTACGAGCGGGTCCCCCACTATCGCGACCTCACACCGAGCGACGAGGCGGCGCTGCTGAACCGGCACATGAATCGGGTTACCGACACCTGTATTCCGGAAATGGAGGCGATGCGCCGCCTCGAGGCCGCCCTGCTGGAGGAGTGGGTTCGGGCGGACCGGGCGGGAGAGCGGTACTTCCCCCACGAGTTCCTCTATCGGCTGCTGCGCTCCGGCGCGCTCAAGCCGCACTATCAGATTGATCTCCGCGACTCGTGGCTCCATGCCGCGATGGAAAAAGACCTGCCCATCATCGTGCCCGGGTGGGAAGACTCCACCATGGGGAACATGTACGCCGGTCACTGCATGACCGGGGACGTTCGCAGCGTACACACTGTCCGGACCGGCATCGAGTACATGATGTGGCTGGCGGACTGGTACCGGCGGACCGCGGCGGCGAGCTCGATCGGCTTTTTCCAGATCGGCGGCGGCATCGCCGGGGATTTCCCGATCTGTGTGGTGCCGATGCTCCACCAGGACTTGCAGCTCCCCGACACACCGGTCTGGGGATACTTCTGCCAGATCAGCGACTCGACCACCAGCTACGGGTCCTACTCCGGCGCGATCCCCAACGAGAAGATCACCTGGGGAA
>JBGPEJ010000103.1:0-10690 GCA_041482775.1 Gemmatimonadota bacterium
CTTCCGCACCTGGGCGTCGCGGATGCGGTAGCCCAGCTTCTCGTTGCGGTCGTCGAGCTCGGCGCGGATCCTGGCCGCCCGCAGCCGCTGGTGCACGACGCGCGCGTAGTCGATGAACTTCTCCGAGATCGGCATCACGCGGGCCTGCACCGGGGCCAGCCACACCGGGAAGGCGCCGGCGAAGTGCTCGATCAGAATCGCCATGAATCGCTCGAACGAGCCGCTCACCGCCCGGTGGATCACCACTGGGTGATGTTCGTGGTTGTCCTCGCCCACGTACTTGAGATCGAATCGCCTCGGCGCCTCGTAGTCGAGCTGAATGGTGCCGAGCTGCCACTTCCGGCCGATCGAATCGGCCACGTCGAAGTCGATCTTGGGGCCGTAGAAGGCGCCGTCGCCCGGCTTGAGCTCGTAAGGCATTCCGGTGGCGTCGAGTGCGGCCCGGAGCCCGGACTCGGCCCGGTCCCAGGTCGAGTCTTCGCCGATCCGCACCGGCGGCCGGGTGGCGAATTTGAGGGTGGCGGTGAGCCCGAAGGTCTGGTAGTAGCCCAGGATAAAATCGGCCAGCCGCTTCACTTCCTCGGCGATCTGGCTTTCCATCAGGAACACGTGACAATCGTCCTGCTGGAATTGCCGGACCCGGGTGAGCCCGGCCAGCGCGCCCGACACCTCGTTGCGATGCAGCACGTCGTAGGTGTTCAACCGGAGCGGGAGCTCGCGATAGGAGTGCTTCCGGGCCCCGTACATCAAGTAGTGGGACGGGCAGTTCATCGGCTTGAGGGAAAAGTCGGGCTCCCCGCTCTCGCGATCGAGCACCAGGAACATGTTTTCCCGGTACTTCCCCCAGTGCCCCGAGAGCTCCCACAGACCCTTGTTGTAGAGCAGTGGGGTCTTGACCTCCTGGTAGGAGTCCCGCTGGAGCTCGCGGAGATAATCCTGCAGGGCGTTGATCATCGTGGTGCCGCGAGCGGTCCAGAACACTGCGCCCGGTGCGAAGGCGTGGAACATGAACAGGTCGAGCTCCCGGCCGACCCGGCGATGGTCGCGTTTGCGGGCTTCCTCCAGCCGGTGCAGGTACCCGTCGAGGTCCTCCTTCCTGAACCAGGCGGTCCCGTAGATCCGCTGGAGCATCTGCCGTCGTTCGTCTCCCCGCCAGTAGGCGCCCGCGGCGGAGAGCAGCTTGAAGTGCTTGAGCTTCCCGGTGCTGGGGAGGTGGGGCCCCCGGCAGAGATCAACGAACGGCCCGTCGGTGTAGACCGTGATCGTCTCGTCGGCCCCGAGCTCGCTGATGCGCTCCAGCTTGAGCGGATCATCGGAAAATCGGTGATTGGCTTCGGTGCGGTCCACCACCTCGCGCTGGAAGGGATAGTCCTTGGCCGCGACGTCTCGCATCACTGCCTCGATCTTCTCGAGATCCTCGGGGGTAAAGGGGCGCGGCACTTCGAAGTCGTAGTAGAACCCGTCCTCGATCGGGGGGCCGAATCCGATCCCCGCGCTGGGGAATACCTCCCGCACGGCGGTGGCCAGCACGTGGGCTGCCGAATGTCGCAACACTTCGAGCGCGGGCTCGTCGCGGTCGGTCAGAATCGCAATCGTCGCATCTTCGTCCAGCGGCCGGGCCAGATCACGCACCTGACCGTTCACCCGGATCGCCAGCGCCGCGCGGGCGAGGCCGGGGCCGATCGCCTTGGCCACGTCGAGGCCCGTCGTTCCCGGGGCCACCTCCCGCACGCTCCCGTCGGGCAGCGTGAGCTTAAGGGCGCTCACGGCTGTACCTCGGTTCCCGCCGGCGCCACCAGCGCCGGCGTGTGCCGCGCAAAGGCAAAGAAGAGCCCCAGTCCCGCCAGGATTACCAACGCGAGCAGCAGAAGGCGCCCGATCGGCGTGCGAGTGGGCGGTGCGGGCGTGTCGGCCATCGTCCTCTCTCGGTTCTCGGCGGTGTGCAGGGCTATTAACTTAACCGCATGCAAGTCGCTATTACACGAGGTCTTCGACGCCCCACCGGGGACGCCCTGGCACCCTGGACCCTGCTCGGTTTCGGCGCCGGACTGGCCGCCGGCTTCCTGTTCGGTGAGTTCTTCGGCGCCGGGGATCGGCGCCGCCTCCACCGGGTGATCGGGGGGCTCGGCCGCAAGGCGCCCCGGCGGCCCAGCCGGTCGTCTCTGGTGGCGGTGGTCCTTGCCGCGCTTGCGGCGGAACCCGGCCTCGCCGGGGAGACCTTCGATCTGCTCCCCGCGGGCCGCGGAGTCCTCGAGCTCCGCGGCTGGGTGGGGAACCGCGCGGCGCGCGCCCGGGCCTTCCGGATCGCCCAGCAGGCCGCCGGAATCGAGGAGATCGCCAATCGCGTCCTGGTGCGCGGCGAAGACGACCCCAGCCCATCGCCACGACGCGGCACCGTGCTGGAATCGGCATGACCTCCGAGGCGCCACTCCCACCCCAGTACGATCCCACCGGCCTCGAGTCGGCGCTCTACGAGGAGTGGGAGCGCCGCGGGATCTTTCGGCCCGGCTCCGACGACCTGGAGCGCCCGTCCGCCCGGGAGCCCGGGCGCCCCTACGTGATCATGATGCCGCCGCCCAACGTCACGGCGCAGCTCCACATGGGGCACGGACTCAACAACTCGATTCAGGATGTGCTGGTCCGATTCGAGCGGATGCGAGGGCGGGACACCCTCTGGCTCCCTGGGACCGATCACGCCGGCATCGCGACGCAGAACGCGGTGGAGAAGCTGCTCGCCAGGGAGGGCAAGACCCGGTTCGATCTGGGCCGGGAGGCGTTCGTGCAGCGGGTCTGGTCCTACGTCGGGGAGGTGGGGGATACCATCCTCCAGCAGCTCCGCGCCATCGGCTCCAGCTGTGACTGGGAGCGCACCTACTTCACCTTCGATGCCGACCTCTCCGTCGCGGTGCGGGAGGTCTTCGTGTCCCTCTTCGAAAAGGGCCTGGTGTATCGGGGGAAGTACATCATCAACTGGTGTCCCCGGTGCCTGACGGCGCTCTCCAACGAGGAGGCCGAGAAAGAAGAGACCGAGGGGAAGCTCTGGCACCTCCGCTATCCGCTGGAGGACGGCGGGCAGATCACCGTCGCCACGACCCGGCCCGAAACCATTCTGGGCGATACCGCCATCGCGGTGCACCCCGATGACCCGCGCTACGCCTGTCAGATCGGGCGGCACGCCGTCCTTCCCCTGGTGGGCCGCCGGCTCCTCATCGTGGCGGACGAAGCGGTGGACCCGTCCTTCGGCTCCGGCGCGGTCAAGGTTACCCCGGCCCATGACCCCACCGATTTCGAAATCGGCCGGCGCCATCAGCTCGAGCAACTTGATGTAATGACGCCCGACGCCCGCATGAACGAGAACGTTCCCGAGCGATTCCGCGGACTCGACCGGTTCGAGGCCCGGAAGCGGGTCGTCGCCGAGTTCGAGGCGCTGGGCCTGGTTGAGAAGGTGGAGAGCCATCGCCACGGGGTGGGACACTGCTACCGCTGCGACACCATCATCGAGCCTCGCCTTTCCGATCAGTGGTTTGTCAAGATGAAACCGCTGGCGGAGCCCGCGCTCGCGGCCTATCGAGACGGCCGCTTGCGGTTCATCCCGGAGCATCGGGGCGTGGAGTATGCCCAGTGGATGGAGGGCATCCGCGATTGGTGCATCTCCCGCCAGCTCTGGTGGGGTCATCGGATTCCTGTCTGGTACTGCGATCGTCCGGGCTGCGGCAAGACCATCGCCAGCCGCACCGATCTTCACGCCTGCCCCGCCTGCGGAGGGCCGCTGCGCCAGGACGAGGACGTCCTCGACACCTGGTTCTCTTCCCAGCTGGTGCCGTTCTCCAGTCTCGGCTGGCCGGAGCAGACCGCCGACCTGGCGCGGTTCTACCCCGGGGACACCCTGGTCACCGCGCCCGAGATTCTCTTCTTCTGGGTGGCCCGGATGATCATGGCCGGGCTGGAGTTCATGAAGCAGGTGCCGTTTGCCACGGTCTATCTCCACGGCACCGTGCGCGACACCCAGCATCGCAAGATGTCGAAATCGCTGGGCAACGGCATCGACCCCCTCGACGTGGTGGGGCGCTACGGCGCCGACGCGCTTCGCTATACCGTGGTGTCCGGGCTCTCGGTGGGCAACGATCTCTTGCTCGATCCGGAAGACCTCGAGGCCTCCTTTGCGCCGGGACGCAATTTCGCCAACAAGCTGTGGAACGTGGGCCGCTTCATCCTCACCAACCTCGACGGGCCGGTCCGCCCGCTGGCCGGCGAGTACAAGAACGTGGTCCGCAAGGGGGAGCTCACCCTGGCCGACCGGTGGATCATCTCCCGCTGCGAGCAGACCGTTCGGGAGGCCACCGCCGCCTACGAGCGGTTCCGGCTCAACGACGCGGCGCTCGCCGTACATCGTTTCCTCTGGAGCGACCTCGCCGACTGGTACCTGGAGGTGATCAAGCCCCGCCTCTACGGCGACCAGACCGGCGGAGACGTGGCCCGCGGTGTGGTGACCCAGACCTTCGAGGTGGCGCTCCGACTCCTGCATCCCGTCATGCCCTTCATCACCGAAACGCTGTGGCGCCGCCTGCCCGGGCGGTCGGCCGAGGAATCCATTTCGGTCGCCCCGTGGCCCGGCAGTGACCGCCGGGCGGCGGACCCCGAGGCGGAGCGTCAGTTCTCCGCGCTGCAGGAGCTGGTCGGCGCACTGCGGTCCATCCGCGCGGAGTATGGGGTCCGCCCTGGCCACACCGTCCGCGCCACGATCGCTCTGCCGGGGCCGTTGACCCGCGCCGTGATCCAGGCGGAGCGGGCCACCGTCCGGAACCTCGCCAAGGTCTCCAGCCTGCAGGTGCTCGACCGCCACGCCGATCACGCCGAGGCCACCGCCAACGCGGTGCTCCCCGACGGAACCGCGGTGAGCGTGCCCCTCGGCGATCTGGTGGATCTCGAGAAGGAGTGCGCCCGGCTTCAGAGCGAGGCCGACCGGCTGTCCGGCGCGATTCGCGGGCAGGAATCGAAGCTCGGCAACGAGCAGTTCGTGGCGAAGGCGCCGGCGGATGTGGTGATCCGGGAGCGGGAAAAGCTCGCCGCGTGGCGGGAGCAGGCCGGCGTGCTTGCCGAGAAGCGTCGGCGGCTCGGCTGCGCGGTGTGAAGCGCGCGCCACGACTCGCGCTGGCCGCCCTGGTCGCCGGCTGCGCCCGGATCTCCCCCCCGCCCGGCGGCCCGTTGGACCGGGCCCCGCCGGTTCTCCTCTCCACCCGCCCGGATTCGCTGGAAGCCCTTCCCGGTTTCAAGGGTGACGTCGAATTCGTGTTCGACGAAGTGGTTGCCGAAGGGTCCTCGCCCAATTTCGGGCTGGGAACCGGGGACCTCGAGCGTCTGGTGATCCTCTCCCCGTCACGGCAGGTACCGGTGGTCCGCTGGAGGCGGAGCCGGATCACGGTGCATCCGCGCGAAGGCTGGCAGCCCAACACCGTCTATCGGGTGGAGCTGCTCCCCGGCCTGGCGGACCTGTCCAACAACCGGAGCAAGAACGGCCGGATCATCACCTTCACCACCGGCGCACCGCTTCCGACCACCCTGCTCTCGGGGCGGGTGGTGGACTGGGGCACCCAGCGCCCTCCGCCCCGCGCGCTGGTCGAAGCGGTGCGTCTGCCGGACAGCGCCGGATACCGGACCACCACCGATTCGGTCGGCCGATTCCGTCTCGGCCCGCTCCCGGCCGGCGAATACCTGGTGTACGGAGTGCTCGACCAGAACAGCGACCTCCGCCGCCAACCGCGTGAACCGTTCGATAGCGTTCGGGTGGCCGCCGGTCGCGACAGCGTGGGAGAGATCTGGGTGTTCAAGCGCGACAGCAGCGCGATCCGGATCACCACGGCGGTCACCAATGATTCCCTCTCGTTAATCCTGACCTTTTCTCAGCAGCTCAACCCGTACCAGCGGCTTCCCGGCGATTCGCTCGACGTCCGGCTGCTGCCCGATTCGGTGCCCGTCGCCGTGCTGGCGATCCTCTCCAAGGAGCAGTACGACACGGCGTACCCTCTCCAGCGAGCCGACAGCACCAAGGCCAAGGCCGACAGCGCCAAGGTTCGGGCCGACAGTCTGCGCGCGGATTCCATCGCGCGCTCACGCGCCGCCGCTCTCATCCGGCTCCCCGGCGGCCAGCGCCGGCGAATTGTGCAGCCCGATACCGCGGACACCGGCCCGCTCCGTACCAAGCCGCCCCTCTATGACATGCTGTACGTCCGGGTGGCGTCCAAGCTCGCGCCCGGGACCCGGTACGCCGTGGCTCTGCACGGCGTGCAGAACGTGAGCCGGGTTCCGTCGCTGGCGCGCGCGGTGGTGCAGACGCCGGCCAATAAGCCCCGGGCCGATTCCGCCAAGGCCAAGCCGTGACCGATCCCCGGCGGGCCATCCCCTCGGTGGACCGGTTGCTCCAGGCACCCGGGGTGCAAGCCCTGATCGCGCTGGCGCCCCGGAACCTCGTGGTGGCCGCGGTGCGTGAGGTGGTGGCGGCGGCGCGGGACGGGAGTGGGGTCCCGCCGGCGGATTGGGCGGCTGCAGTCGCCGAACGAGTCGCTCGGCGCGCCGCCCCATCCCTCCACCCCGTGCTCAACGCCACCGGCGTTGTCCTGCACACCAATCTCGGGCGTGCGCCGCTGGCATTGGCGGCCATCGCCGCCGTGCAGGCCGTGGCGGCGGGTTACAGCACCCTCGAGCTCGATACCGCCACGGGGGCCCGCGGTAGCCGTTCCGACCACTGCGGCGGGCTCCTCGCCGAGCTGGCCGGCGCCGAAGATGCGCTGGTCGTCAACAACGCCGCCGGAGCGCTGGTCCTTGCCCTCAATACCGTCTCCGCCGGGCGGGAAGTCCTGATCTCGCGCGGAGAGCTGATCGAGATCGGCGGCTCCTTCCGGATTCCCGACATCCTCGAGAAGAGCGGGGCGGTCCTCCGTGAGGTGGGAACCACCAACCGCACCCACCTCGACGACTATCGCGGCGCGCTCTCCTCCCGCACCGGTGCCATCCTCACCGTGCACCGTTCCAACTTCGAGCAGAGCGGGTTCGTGGCCACGCCGGCGCCCACCGAGCTCGCCGGCCTCGCTCGCGGGGCGGGCCTTCCCTACCTTCACGACGTCGGGAGCGGCCTGTTGACCGACCTCACCCGCTGGGGATTGTCGGACGAGCCCCAGGTGACCCAGGCGGTGCGGGGTGGTGCCGATCTGGTGCTCTTCAGTGGCGATAAGCTGCTCGGCGGGCCCCAGGCGGGATGCCTGGTCGGATCACGCGCACTCATCGCCGCCGCCAAGCGGAATCCCTTCGCGCGGGCCCTCCGCGCCGACAAGCTCACCCTCGCCGCGCTCGAGGCAACGCTCGCGCTCTACCGTGATCCCGAGCGCGCCGTGCGGGAGATTCCGGTGCTCCGGATGCTCACGTACACGGCAGCGGAGCTCCGCGCCCGCGCGGAAGCGCTGCTCCGGGCCCTGGAGCCGTGCACTCAGCCGGCGGTCCTTGCTCCCGGCAATTCGGCGGTCGGGGGCGGTTCCTTCCCGGAGGCTGAGCTCCCCACCACGCTCGTGGCGCTCGATCCCGGCCCGCTGGGAGCCCAGGGCCTGGCGCTCAGGCTCCGCCTGGGAAGCCCGCCGGTCATCGCACGAGTGCAGGACGATCGGGTCCTCCTCGACCCGCGGACTCTTCCGGAGGAGTCGTTCGCGGCCATCGGGGCGGCGGTGCGGGCCGCCCTCGAGGTGCCGTGACCGCCCCCGGCGCATCGCCGGCCGGGCGTCGCGCCGTCTTCCTCGACCGCGACGGGACCATCGTCATCGATCCCGGATACCTCCGCGATCCTGCCGGCCTCGCGCTGGTCGAGGGCGCGGCCGCCGCCATCGCCAGTCTCAACACTGCGGGATGGCTGGTGGTTGTGGTGACCAATCAGGCGGGCATCGGGCGGGGCAAGATCACCACGGACGAATACCGAAAGGTGGCCGCCCGGCTCGACCAGTTGCTCGCCGCCGGGGGTGCCCATCTCAACGCCACCTACGTCTGCCCCCATGCCCCCGAAATCGACGGGCCCTGCGAGTGCCGGAAGCCCGGCCTCCTACTCTACCACCGGGCAACGGAGGCGCTGGGGATCGACTTCTCCACTTCGTGGTGGGTCGGCGACCGGATTTCCGACCTGCAGCCTGCCTCGGTGCTCGGCGGCCGCGGAATTCTGGTGCTCACCGGGCACGGTCCCGAGCATGAGGCGGGGGCCGCTGAACGAGGGTTCGGGATTGTGCCGGACCTGGCCGCGGCGGTGGCGCGGATCCTGGGCTGAACCCTACTTGCGCCGACGGCCCACCACGCGCCCCCGGACCGGATCCCAGCGCCAAGCGGGCTCGGGGCCGCGGAGCAGCACTCCGCCGATCGAACGGGCCACCGGCGAGGAGGCGCACCAATCGGCCTTGTTGGCCAGCAGCCGACGGCCCAGATCGGTGAGCCACACCGGACATGCCCGGAACTCGGACTCGCGCAGGCGGGCCAACCGCGGATGGCCCCCGGTGAGGGCTGGCGGGTCGCCGGAGGCGAGGCCACGCACCACCGCGTAGAACATCGCATCGCCCTGAAAGGGCCGCGGCTCCCGATCCTGGACCTGCGGAAACGCCTCGACCGCCGTGCGGGCCCCGGCGGCGAAGGCTTCCAGAGCAAGTTGCTCGGTGCGACCCAGCCCGTTGCGGGTGGATGGATACTCCTCCAGATAGCGCCGGAGTGCCGCGGGCAGGAACGGAAGCGCGCCGGTCCGCATCCGGGAGAGCCGCTGCAGCTCCCGCGGGCTCGCTGAGTTGAGCGCGTCCCACGTCTGGCCGGCGAGCTGGAACTGCCGCCGGGTAATCGGCTCCCGCCCGGGCAGGAGGGTGGCCAGTTGCGCCGGTGTGAGCTGGCCCAGGCCGACGAATCGTCGGACCCCTGGAAAGGAACCGATGCAGACGAGAGAGACCCGGGTGTGCTCCGCCAGCGGCCGAAGCCGGGTGAGGAGATACACGAGGATCGCTTGGTCGAAGAGATCGGCCTCGAACCAGAGCACCGTTTCGTCGTAATGAACACACTGGCTCACCCGCCAGTCGGCGCCCAGGTTCTCCCGATAGGTCTCGGTGAAAGGCACCTGATAGCGCTCCGCCAGATAGGCGGCCCGCTCCCGGCGTCGTTGCGCCTCGGTGGCGTGATGGTGGAGCGGCCCTTCGCACAGCGGGTCGGCCCAGCGGATCTTGTCGCCGGGGAGCCCCGCCTGGTCGAGCGCGTCGAGGATATCATCGCCGCAGCGGATATGGAGGAATGGCTGCGGGTCGGGGAACTCGGTGAGCTTATATTTGCGGGCTATGTGCCTGCGCGTCGTGACGGTCGTGTCCGGGAGGGGGAGCAATCTGGAGGCGCTCCTTCGCGCCCTGGGGGAGGACGCCCCGGCGCGGGTCGTGCTCGTTGTCAGCAACCGGGCGGACGCCGGCGGGCTGGAAGTCGCCCGGCGGCATGGCGTGGCCACCCACGTGTTGAATGATACCGCAGATCCTGCGGAATGGCTGGCGGCGCTCGCCGGCGTCGACGCGAATCTCGTGGTCCTGGCCGGCTTCGTCAAACGAGTTCCCGACCAGGTGGTGGCGGCATACCGCGGCCGCATCGTCAACATTCATCCGGCCCTGCTCCCCCGGCACGGCGGCTCCGGAATGTACGGGCGCCGGGTGCACCAGGCGGTGCTGGCAAGCGGCGATTCCGTCTCCGGTGCCACGGTGCACCTGGTGTCGGAAGAGTATGATCGCGGACCGATCCTGGCCCAGGCGACCGTGCCGGTAGAACCGGATGACTCGCCCGCGACGCTCGCCGCCCGCGTCCTGGAGGTGGAGCACCGCCTGCTGCCCGCCGCCGTGCTCGCGGCGGCCCAAGCGGGGCATCCGGTACCGTTCCAGCTGGAACACGCTGGCGCCGCGGGCGGGGGAATTCCCCGGCGTCCCGGCCCAGTGACTCCCTGACTCCTCGGCCTATGCCTCGTGCACTCATCTCGGTCAGCGACAAGCGCGGGATAGTCGACTTCGCGCGCGGGCTGGTCGAGCTCGGCTGGGAGATCGTCTCCACTGGCGGCACCGCGGCCACCCTCCGCAAGGCGGCCCTCCCGGTCACCCCGGTGGACCAGGTCACCGGATTCCCGGAGATTCTGGACGGCCGGATCAAGACCCTTCATCCCGCGATCCACGCCGGCCTCCTCGCCCGGCCGCAGATCGAAGGGCACCGCCGGGAGCTCGAGGCCCACGGCATCCGCACCTTCGATCTGGTCGCGGTCAATCTCTACCCCTTTCAGGCCACGATCGCCCACCCCTCGGCGACGCTCGAAGACGCCATCGAGAATATCGACATCGGCGGGCCGTCGATGCTCCGGTCGGCCGCCAAGAATTTCGAAAACGTGATCCCGGTGGTGGACCCGACCGACTACCACTCGGTCCTCGCCATGCTCCGCCAGGGCGCCGTCGACTCGGATTGCCGCCGGTCGCTGGCCGCCAAGGTGTTCGGCCACACCGCCGAATACGACACCGCGGTGGCCGGGTATCTGACCGCCCCGGAGCAGGGGCTGCCGCCCAGGATCAACCTCTCGGTGGAGCGAATGCAGGAGCTCCGCTACGGTGAGAATCCCCAGCAGCGCGCCGCCCTCTACGCCACCGAGGAGCCGCGGGGCATCCGCGAC
>JBGPEJ010000104.1:0-10583 GCA_041482775.1 Gemmatimonadota bacterium
AAGTTGCCGCTCGCCAGGCCACGACGTCCCTGGAATCACTGCTCGCCCGCGCCGTACCGAGCACCCGGAGCCTGTCCGCGGCGCTCCGGGCCGGGCGGCCCGGCTTCCTGCTGGAGATCAAGTTCGCCTCACCCAGCGCCGGAGTCCTTAGGGCCAACGAGGATCTCGCCCCGATCCTGGAGAGCTACGGCCGTCACGCGGACGCCGTGTCGGTGCTCACCGACCGGACATTCTTCGGCGGCTCCCTCGAGCGGTTGAGCGCGGTGCGCGCGCGGCTCGAGCAGCCGCTCCTCTGCAAGGACTTCTTCCTGGAGCCGTATCAGGTGGTCGAGGCCAGAGTGCACGGCGCCGACGCCATCCTCTTGGTTCTCTCCGCGGTGGATGATCCGACGTGGCAGCGCTGCACGGCGATGGCCCGGCGCCTCGGGATGGAGGTTCTCACCGAGGTGCACGACGCGACCGAGGCGGCGCGGGCAGCGGCCCTCGGTGCACCGATCGTGGGGATCAACAACCGGGACCTCCGGACCCTGCGGGTCGACATGGACACCACGCCGCGCGTGGCTCCGCGGCTTCCCGCCGACTGTCTGGTGATTTCCGAGTCGGGCATCTCATCCCGGGATCATGTCGCCGCCCTCCGCCCCTGGGCCGACGCCTTCCTGGTCGGAAGCGCGCTTATGCGCGAGCCCGAAATCGACCGCGCGGTCCGCCGGCTGGTCTACGGCCGGACCAAGATCTGCGGGCTCACCCGGCCGGAGCACGCCCGCGCCGCGCTCGACGCCGGCGCTACTCACGGCGGGGTAGTGTTCGCGAGCGAGTCGCCCCGCCGGGTTACCCTGGGAGAAGCGGACGCGGTGCGCCGCGGCGCCGCTCTCGCGTGGGTCGGCGTCTTCGCCGATCAGCCTGCGGAGGCGGTGGCCGAAGCCGCCACCGGGCTCGAGCTTGCCGCGGTGCAGCTCCACGGCCACGAAACGCCGGAGGCGGTGTCGCGGGTGAGGCGGTCGGTGCCCGCAGCGTGCGAGGTGTGGAAAGCGCTCCGGGTGGAGGAGCGCCTTCCGGCCCGCCGGGAAACCGGAGCCGACCGATTGCTGCTCGACGGCGCAAAGGCGGGCCGCCTGGGGGGGGCCGGCCACCGCTTCGATTGGAGGCTTCTCGAGGGACACCCGGACCGCCACGAGGTGATCCTCGCCGGGGGCCTCCGCGCCGACAACGTAACCCGCGCCGCCGCGCTGGGCCCTTGGGCGCTCGACGTGAGCTCCGGGGTCGAGAGTGCCCCGGGCCGGAAGGACCCTGCCCGCATGACCGAGTTCTTCCAGGCGCGCCGGCGGCTGCCCGGACGAGGAGACGAGGAGTCATGAAAGAAAGCGGCCGCTTCGGCCGGTTCGGGGGAACCTTCGTTCCCGAGATCCTGATGCCCGCGCTCGAGCAGCTCGAAGCGGCGTTCCTGGCGTCCAAAGCGGACCCGCAATTCCAGCGGGAGCTTGGCGACCTGCTCCACCACTATGCCGGCCGGCCCACGCCGCTCTACCGCTGCCGCAACCTCGCGGCGGAAACGCCGGCGAGGATCTGGCTCAAGCGAGAGGACCTTCTGCACGGCGGCGCCCACAAGACCAACCAGGCGCTGGGACAGGGGCTGCTGGCCCGCCGGATGGGCAAGCGGCGCATCATCGCCGAGACCGGCGCCGGCCAGCACGGCGTAGCCACCGCGCTGACCGGCGCCGTCCTGGGGCTCGAGACCCGGGTCTACATGGGCGCCGTGGACATGGAGCGGCAGAAGCAGAACGTGTTCCGGATGCGCCTGATGGGGGCCGAGGTCGTGCCGGTCACGACCGGGTCGCAGTCCCTGAAAGACGCAATCAACGAGGCGCTCCGCGACTGGTCCGCGAGCTACGAGAGCACCCACTACCTCCTCGGTACGGTCGCGGGTCCCCATCCCTTCCCCACCATGGTGCGCGATTTCCAGCGGATCATCGGCGACGAGGCGCGGGCCCAGTTGCTGGAGGCGCATGGAGTGCTGCCCGATGTCGTGATCGCCTCGGTGGGAGGGGGCTCCAACGCGATGGGGATCTTCACCGCGTTCATCCCCGATAAGTCGGTGCGGCTCCTGGGGGTGGAGGCCGCCGGCGAGGGCCTGGAGACCGGGCGGCATTGCGCCACCCTCGATCGGGGCAGTCCGGGGATTCTGCACGGCGCCTACAGCTTCACCCTGCAGGATGACGAGGGGCAGATCGGCGAGAGCCATTCCATTTCGGCCGGGCTCGACTATCCCGGCGTCGGTCCCGAGCACGCCTGGCTCAAGGAATCGGGCCGGGCCGACTACACCACCTGCACCGATGCCGAGGCGCTTGAGGCGTTCAACGGCCTCGCCCGGGCCGAGGGAATCATCCCTGCCCTCGAATCGGCCCATGCGCTCGCGGTGGCGCTCCGTGAGGCCAGTGCCGCCGGCGGGCCGCGCACCATTCTGGTCAACCTCTCCGGCCGCGGCGACAAGGATCTGGAGACCGTGCTCCGCTACCAGCCCGCGAAGGGAGGCGCCGCATGACGCCGCCCCTCGGCGCCCGCTACGCCCGGATGTTCGATCGCCTCGCCCGGGCGGGGGAGGGCGCCTTCATCCCGTTCACCATGCTGGGCGATCCTAACCCGGAGGCGAGCCTCCAGGTGGTCCGGGCCATGGCCGCCGCCGGGGCCGATGCGCTGGAGCTGGGCCTCCCCTTCTCCGACCCGATCGCCGACGGCCCCGTAATCCAGGCCGCGGCCACCCGCGCCCTGGCCGCCGGGGTCCGCCGCCGGGATTGCTGGAACATCGTCCGGGCAATCCGGTCGGAATTTTCCGAGCTGCCGATCGGCCTCCTGGTCTACGCGAATCTGGTCTGCCACCACGATCCGGCCGAGTTCTACGGGCAGGCCGCGGAAGCGGGAGTCGATTCGGTCCTGGTGGCCGACGTTCCGGTGGCGGAGGCGGGGCCGGTGAGCGAGGCGGCGCGGGCCAACGGAATCGCCCCGGTCTTCATCGCCCCTCCCAACGCCGACGAACTCCGGCTCCGCGCGATCGCGGCGGCGGGGGAGGCCTACACCTACGTCACCTCACGGGAAGGCGTGACCGGCGCCGATCAGCGGCTGCAGCGGGATCAGACCGCGCTCATCGCCTCACTCAAGGCGCTCGGTGCCCCGCCGCCGGTGCTCGGCTTTGGGATCTCCAATCCAGCGCAGGTTCGGGCGGGGCTCCAGATGGGAGCTCAGGGAGTGATCAGCGGTTCTGCGGTGGTGCGACGGGTGGCGGAGGGTGGAGACGTGGAGAGCTTCGTGCGGGAAATGAAGCAGGCAACCCGCTAGCGCGGCCACCCGTCCGGCCGCTGGTCCATCAACAGGACGATTGGAGCGCGAAGGTCTCCCGCAAACACGGTGGACTCGAGCGGCATGGTGCGCTCGCGGTCGTCCGGCGTGGCGCCGATCGAACAGGTCAACGAAATGTGCAGTACCGGCTGCTCCAAGAGCGCGGGCGGAGGGGTCCGCGGCGTCCCGAAAGCCATGCCGTCCCGGACCACGGCGGACACGTGCCCGGAAATATGGACCGGCATTTCGGCCAACCCCTGTAGCATCCGGTAGGTGAGGGTTGTGGACTCGCCGCCACGGGTCACCACACCGAAAACCGGCGCATCGAATCGCCCGGTCCGGGGAAAAAGCGCAATCCCGTACCCGAAGGTGCAGCCGCTATCGTTTGCAATAGCAAGCGTTTCCGTCAACAGGTCGTGGACGGCAATCAGGTTCCGGGGAATCGGATCAACGTTCATTGAGCCACCCTTGTAGCGTCTCAAGTGCTTGACTGGGCAGGAGGCGGGCCATCCCCTCCGGCAGCCAGGAGGTGCAATCGAACTACGGTCCCGCGCCCTTCTGCGCTCTCGACTTCGACCCTGCCGCCCCATCCTTCCACCAGCCGTTTGACGATCGGCAGGCCGAGACCCGAGCCGCTGGTGGAGGTCGAGAAACGGGGCTCGAAGATCATGGGAAGCAGCGCTGCGGGAATCCCGCAGCCGTCATCCTCCACCGCCACCGTGGTGCCATCGGTCCGGATCGCGATGGTCCGGGCCCGGGCGTTCCGGGAGTTTTCCAGCAGGTTGACGAGCGCCTCTTTCACCTCGTCGATTCGCGCCGACACCGGGGTCGCTCGCTCGGCCGAGACCACGATCTCCGCACTTTCGGGTCCGAGACGATACAGGTCGGCGACGTCTCGCGCTACTGGGGGCAGGTTGACGGTCTCCAGCGGCCCCCGCTCCGAGGCGGGGACTCCGAACCGGCTGAACGAACGGGCGATCCGGTCGAGGCGGTCGATTTCGGAGAGGATGCGCCCGGTGGTGTCCTCCAGCACCGGGCCGATCGGCGTCCGGGCGTCCTGGTACACCCGGCGCAAATGCTGCACCCCCAGCCGCATCGGGGTGAGCGGATTCTTGATTTCGTGCGCCACCTGATTGGCCATCTCGCCCCAGGCCACGATGCGCGCCACCCGTTCCTGCGCCTCCCGCGCGCGGCGAACATCCTCGGTCATCCGCTCGAAGGCGGCGAACACCGGCGTGAACTCGGGTGGCGGCCGCCGCGCGGGACCGGGCACCGGCTCACCCCGTCCGAAGGAGATGGCGGCATCGCGCAGCTCCGACACCGGGCGCGCCAGTGCACGTGCCGCCGCGCGGGCCGCGAGCAGTGATGCCGCGATGCCGGCGATGGTGGCCAGCAGCAGCACCAGGGCGAGGTCGCGCCGGTTGTCGCTGAGCATCGGGTCCACCGCGACGCGGGGCATGGCCAGCACACCCGCGCCCAGGTCGGAGAGCCGCACCGAGCGGTAGCCCACCCGGGTGGCGACCGCTTGCGAGGGGCCGTCCGCCGAGGCGGCGTCGTCACCATGGATCAGGATCCGGTGGTAGGCCGGCGGCGCCATCAGCGGTCCAACGACGCCGAGGGCCTCCAGCAGCCCCCCGGTCGAACCGACGACGTATTCACCGTCCCGATAGAGTGTAAAATCGGCGTCCATCCGCTGCCCCAGCGCCCGGAGCTCCGCTTCCAGCTCCGCCTCCCCCGCGGGAAGCGACCCGCTCGCGGGCACAACATCCCGCAAGGATTGCTCGATCATCCGGTCCCGGCTGTCCCTCACCTCGGTCCGCAGGCGCCCCAAACCCCAGGCGGCAAAACCGAGCGTCGGCGCCAGGAAGAAGACCGCCAGCGCGGCACCGAGCCGGGCTTCGTAGGACCGGAGGTGCGGCATCCAGACCGGCCGGCTGGGGGCCCAACCTCCCAGCAGCGCGGTCAGGAACCAGAGTGCCGCGAATACCGCGGTGTCCAGGATCACCACCAACGCGCCGCGTACCGCGATGGTCTCCCGGGAACCGAGATCCACGGTACCGTGCACCTCCCGGGGGACACCGGCGATGGTAACGGTGCGGCCGCCCAGTGCCTGCCATCCTTCCCGGTGCCAGAGCGCCACGCCCGGTCCCTCCGCGGCAGGGGATGGCGCGGGCGCCAGCGTCAGGCGATAGAGCGGGAGGTGCGCAGGGTGGACGTCGAGCAGCCGCCCCAGCCGGGTCGGTGGGACCAGGGCGGAACGGGGTCCCAGCGCCACGGCCACGACGGTGGCCGAGTCGCGACGCACCAGCAGCAGGTCGTGCACCGAAGGTTCGCGGTCGAGCGTCCGCACGGTGATGGTATCGGTAGCCGAGAGGCCGCGCACCAGGGCGCTGACCAGATCGCTCGGCAGGTCGATGCGATCGAGCTCCAGCAGCACCACCGGGGTGCCGTCGGGACGCCAGACCCCGAGGGTAACCGGCAAGCGTTCTTTCGAGAGGGCGGATCCTCGCCAGAGACCGTAGAGCTCCGGTGCGGTTCCCGGAACCGGCGCCGCAAGAATGCGGTGGCCGAATGCGCGGAGCAACGCCGGGTTATGGGGCGGAGCGGCGTCGCCGAGCGCCGCAAGGTCGGCCCGCGCCGCGGTGAGCCGCCCCTCGATTTCCGCGCCCCAGGTGAGCAGCGCAGCCGCGCTGCCGGCGGTAATCGCGATCCCGATGATCGTGGCCCGCCGATCCGCCGGACGGGTAACCAGCACCATCACGGGAAGCCAGAGCAGGGTATACCAATCGGGCCAGCCGAAGCGGGCGTTCCAGACCTCGACCCCGATCCAGGCGGCGAGGAGCCCGAGCGCCGCGCCGAGGAGGGGCATCAGCGCCGAGCCCCCCGGCGCACGGCGTCCCCGGAGCAGGGCGGCGGCGAATGTCAGCAATCCGGCGGTTGCCAGGAAGAGCGTGAGCTGCCAGACCAGCCACAGTCCCATCGAGACTCCCGACGCCGGGGGCAGGATCCCGCGCCCCAGCTCGGCCATCAGGTAGGGAGCCATGACCAGCAGGACCAGGGCGCCGAGGACGCCGAGCGGTTTGCGGACGGGAGCCCGCTCCCAGAGCAGTGCGCCGAGGAGAATCAGCACCATTCCGCTCACCGCCAGCGGTCCCGCCGCCGACGACACCGGACCCAGCAGCCGGCTGGTGAACAACCCGGGATCGAACGGCTGCGGCACGCCGAGAAGCGCGCCCAACGGCGCCCGCAGCGCGAGCCCGAATGGGAGCAGTCCGAGGGCCAGGCGTCCCAGGCCGGCCGGGACCAGAAGTACCGCGGACAGCAGCGTCAGCACCAGTGTCCACGCCACCCGCCGCGCGCCCTGACTCCGCGCCCGTGCAATCGCCTCGACGCGATCGGGGGGTACGAACTGGGCGCTGAAGAGGACCCGGGTTCCCCCGGTGGTGGGCTCTTCATAGTCGAATACGTCGGAGTTGTTGGGAGCGGCGCGGGGCGGAACGATCCGGAGGCCAACCTCGGTACCCTGGTGGAATCGCGCGGCGAGGCTTCGGTCCTGATCGGGCACGGCGGAATCGGCGGCCAGCAGCACCGCGCCGAGCCCGACCCGCCCGCTCGGCGCGTGGCGCCGGACCTCGAGAACCGCGTAGAATGGTGTGAGACGGACCGACACCGAGTCGCCGGTCGAGGCGGGGAGCAGGCGGAAGCGCCCACCCCATACGCGGGGAGACCCCGTGGCTTCGAACACCGCCACACCGGCTTCCTGACCGCGGGCGGCGATCATCCGCGCGGCGGCGTCAAAGCCGGCTTCAACCGGCTGATCGGCTGCGGCGGCCGCGCGGCGGGCCAGCGAATCGGCCAGGACCCGTGCCGCGCGCAGCTCCTCGGCCAGCCGCCCCGACGCCGCTTCGATCCGTGCCTCGCGTTCCGCCGGCCACTGCCGCTCCAGGCGCTCGATCCGCCACTCGGCGGTGCCCAGGGCCGCGGCGGTTGCCAGCAGCGGCAGGATGAACCAGCCCCGCCGCCGGAGCGCCAGCGTCAGCAGCAGAAGGGCCAGCGCCGCGAGGGCCGCGAGCCGGGACGGGGCGCGAAGCCACTCCCCTGACGCGACCGCCGCGCCCGCGAGGGTGACGACCCACCAGGGAAAGGGAGCGTTCAGATGGCGCGTCCGCTGCGGTTGAAGGAGATGACTCCGGCTCGGGCCGCCGCGGTCCTTTCCGCGACGCCCCGCCTGCTGGTCCCGGCGGGAACGCTGGAGGCGCGGGGCCCCCACCTCCCGCTCGGCTGCGACACGGTCATCCTGGAACGGCTGGCCGATGATCTGTCGGCCCGCACCGGGATTCCCCGCACTCCGACCCTCGAATTCGGAGTACACGCCACCCGCGAAGACCCGCAGCCCGGCACGGCGGCGCTTACCCGGAAGACGCTCCACCGCACCGTCAACGAACTTATCGCCGTCTGGGAAGAGGTGGCAGGAGTCCGCGACACCCTGATCCTCACCGCCCACGCCGCCGACCAGCACCTGGAGGCCCTCTCGACCATCCGCACCACCGGCCGGGTGCGGGTGATCGACATCCTCTCCCTCCCCGCTTTGGCGCTGCTGCGCGGCGCACAGTCCGGCCCCTGGCACGGCGGCGAGGTGGACACCTCGCTCATGCTGCACCTGGCGCCCGAACTGGTGGACCTTTCCCGGATCCCACCCGACGTTTCGGCCACCGCCGAGCGGGGCGCCGAGATGTACGCTGCGATCCTCGAGACCCTCTCCGATCGGTTGGGTTGAAGGGAAGTCCAGTTCCCTAAACTCTGCAACCGCATTATCTTACCAAGTGTTCGTCGCAAGCTGAAACCTTTGGACACGTTACTCCGTTATGCGATTGTCTTCTGACCGCCCAACAAGGAAGCTCGCCATGACTCGCTGGGCACCTGCCCTACTCGGCCTTGCTGCGCTGCTGCCCGCCGGCCTGGGGGCGCAACAGCCCACTCCCGCCGCACCGGCGCGCGCCGCCACCACCGTCCGCCTCGGCTTGGCCGAAGCGCTCGATCAGGCACACCGGAACAGCCCCACGTATCGACAGACCCTGAACGACGCGATGCCGGCGGGGTGGGCGGTGCGAAACGCCTACTCGGCGTTGCTCCCTACCTTCGACGTCAGCAGCGGGCTGGGATACACCGGCTCGGGGCAATCGACCTTCGGCGGCTCGACGTTCAACCAGTCGTCCCCGTCGATTACCTCCAGTTACGGGCTGTCGTTCGGGTGGCGCTTCTCGGGCGCCACGCTCACGGCCACCGCGCAGCAGAAGGCCAACCGCCACGCGGTCGATGCCGACATCAGCAATGCCGGTGAGTTGCTTCGCAACGACATCACGGTGCAGTACCTGGTGGCACTCCAGGCGGTGGCCCAGACCGAGGTCGCGCGGCAACAGGTCCAGCGAAACGCCGACTTCCTCGCCCTGGCCCGGGCGAAGTATCAGGTCGGCCAGTCGACCATGCTCGACGTGCGGCAGGCCGAAGTGCAGAAGGGGCAGTCGGACATCGCCCTGCTGCGAGCCCAGCAGACCGAGAACGACGCGAAGCTCGAGCTGTTCCGGCGGATGGGCATCTCGATTCCCGCGCTGCCGGAGGCGGTGGCGCTGGTGGACTCGTTCCCGGTAACCCAGCCGCAATTCGACCAGAAACACCTGCTCGACCTAGCGCGGGAGGAGAACCCCTCGCTCAAGGCCCTGCGCGCCCGTGACCAGGCGGCCAACTGGAGCGTGCGGGCGGCCAAGTCGCAGTTCCTGCCGTCGCTTTCCGCTTCGGCCGCATACGACGGCTTCACCCAGCAGTTCACCAACACCTCGCTGCTGCTCGGGTCCCGGGTGACCAGCGCGCAGCAGACGGCGGAGAACTGCCGCTTTCAGAACACGCTGATTCAGACGCTCCCGGGCGGCGGCGTCCCGGGCTACCCCAATGGCGGCGTGATCGCGGACTGCAACGCGTTCGCGAATCTCGACGCGACCGGGGACAATCTCACTCCCGAATTCCGGGACCGGATCCTCAAGAGCAACAGCGTCTTTCCGTTCCGGTTCACCAAGCAGCCGTTTTCGGCCCGGCTCAGCATCTCGCTGCCGATCTTCGACGGATTCTCCCGCAACCTCCAGGTGGCCCAGGCCCGGGCGGCCGAGGAGGATCTGGCGGAAAGCGTGCGGGCGCGGGAGCTCCAGGTCGAGACCGACGTGGCCGGGCGCTATCTCGCGGTGCTGAACGATTATCAGGCGATCCAGGTACAGGAACAGAATCGGCAATCCGCCCGGGAGCAGCTCCGGCTGGCCCAGGATCGCTACCGGCTGGGGAGCGGTTCCTCCCTCGAAGTCTCCGATGCGCAGAACAACGTGACCCGCGCGGAGGGCGACTACGTGAACGCCATTTACGAATACCACAAGGCCGTCGCGCTGCTCGAATTCGCGGTCGGCCGTCCACTGCGCTGAACGAGAGGATCGACCATGTCACGTCGTGCCAAATGGACCCTCTTCACCACGATCGTCATCGTGGTGGTCGGCGGGCTCTTTGCCCTGACGGCCGCGAAGAAGGGCAGCCGCGCCACCGAAGTCCGGCTCGAACCGGTAACGGCGCGCGACCTGGTGGCCGCGGTCACCTCGAGCGGCAAGATCGAGGCGAAGACCAAGGTGGACATCAGCGCCGACATCACTGGCCGGATCACCGAAATCGCGGTCAAGGAGGGCGACCTGGTCAAGAAGGGCCAGTTCCTCCTGCAGATCGATCCGGCGCAGTACCTCTCGATCGTGAGCCGGCTGGAGGGCCAGGTCGCCTCGGCCGAGGCGAGCCTTGCCCAGGCGCGCACCAATCGCGATCAGTCGAAGCGCCAGCGCGACCGGTCGCTGGAAATTCAGCGGGTCAACGCCGAGCTGATCGCCCGGGAGGTCGTGGAGCAGGCGGTCCAGGCCTATGATGTGGCCGAGGCCAACCTCAAGGCGGCACAGGCCGGGGTCGACCAGGCGCGAGCCGCGCTCTCGGAAGCCCGCAGCAATCTCGCCAAGACCAAGCTGGTTTCGCCGATCGACGGCCGGGTGGTTCGGCTGGCGGTCGAGCCGGGTGAAGTGGCGGTGCCCGGCACGTTCTCGAAAGAAACCGGCCTGCTCATGAGCATCGCCGATCTCTCGGTGGTGCTCGCCAAGGTGCAGGTGGACGAGACCGACGTCGTGCGGCTGCAGCTCCGGGACTCGGTGTCGGTCACCATCGACGCCTTCCCCGACACC
>JBGPEJ010000105.1:0-10552 GCA_041482775.1 Gemmatimonadota bacterium
CCGCTGACCACCCGGCTCTCCGGACTGATCGGCATGGCGCTGATCCTGGTCATCGGCTACGTCCTCTCCGCCAATCGCAAGGCGATCCGCTGGCCCACCGTCGCGTGGGGGCTCGGGCTGCAGATTCTCTTCGCGGTGTTCGTGCTGCGGGTGCCCTTCGGGCGGGAGCTGTTCCGTCACCTCGGCGCTTTCGTCACGGCGGTGCTTCACTACTCCTACGTGGGCTCCAGCTTCGTCTTCGGCGAGCTGGGCAAGCCGAATTCCAGCCTCGGCGTGATCTTCGCCTTCCAGATCCTCCCGGCGATCATCTTCGTTTCGGCGCTGTTCGCCATCATGTACTACCTGGGCGTGATGCAGCTGGTAGTCCGCGCCTTCGCGCTGGTCATGAGCAAGATCATGCACGCCAGCGGGGCGGAGAGCCTCAATGTGGCGGCCTCAATCTTCATGGGGCAGACCGAGGCGCCCCTCACCATCCGACCGTTCCTTCCGAAAATGACGATGTCGGAGCTCATGACCGTCATGACCGCGGGCATGGCGCACATCTCCGGTTCGATCATGGCGGCGTATATCGCATTCGGCATCGAAGCCCGGCATCTGCTCACCGCCGTCATCATGACCGCGCCCGGCACCATCATGATGTCGAAAATGTTCCAGCCCGAAACCGAGGTGCCGGAAACGTTCGGCAACGTCAAGCTCGACATTCCCAAGACCGACGTGAATCTGGTGGACGCCGCGGCGCGGGGCACCGGCGAAGGTCTCCATCTGATGCTCAACGTGATCGCGATGCTGGTGTCGTTCATCGCCCTGGTGGCGCTTACCAACGGCGCGATGGGCGCGATTCACGGGTGGGTGTCGTGGTTCCCCGAGAATCTGCAAACGGTACTCTCGTGGGTCGGGAAGCCGATCGCCTGGGCGATGGGGGTGCCCTGGAAGGACAGCGGCGTGATCGGCGGCCTTCTCGGCACCCGCACCGTGCTCAACGAGTTCGTCGCGTTCTCCCAGCTGGGGCCGCTCAAGGCCAGCCTCGACCCCCGCTCCTTCACCATTGCGTCGTTCGCGCTGGCGGGATTCGCCAACTTCAGCTCGGTGGGGATCCAGATCGGCGGCATCGGCGCCCTGGCGCCCACCCGGAAGAGTGACCTCGCCAAGCTGGCCTTCCGGGCGATGCTGGCCGGCACCCTCGCCAACTTCATGTCGGCGACGATCGCGGGGATCCTGCTATGAGCGCCGACGTCACCGCCGCGCGGGACGCCATCGCGGCCCGGCTGGGGGGCCGGAAGCCCTCCATCGCCGTCGTGCTCGGCTCGGGATTGGGCGGGCTTGCCGATCGAATCGGGGAGCCGGTGCGCATTCCCTACGGCGAGATTCCCGGCTTCCACCTGCCCAAGGTCGAAGGACACAAGGGCGAGCTGGTGATCGGCTCTCTGGGCGGGAAGATCGTCGTGGCGCAGAGCGGGCGTTTCCACATGTACGAGGGGTACAGCCCCGACGCGAACGTGCTGCCGGTCCGGGCGTTCGCCTCCCTCGGTATCCGCACTCTGGTGGTGACCAACGCCGCTGGCGGAATCCGCCGCAGCTACGGCCACGGTGCCATCATGCTGATCTCCGATCATCTGAATCTTACCGGGAAAAATCCGCTGGTCGGCCACGTGCGGCCCGGGGAAGAGCGCTTTCCCGATATGACCGATGCCTACGATCCCGGTTACCGGGGCGCGGCGCGCGCCGCGGCGCGCCAGCTCGGGATCTCCCTGGAGGAGGGGGTGTACGCCGGCCTGCTCGGTCCCAGCTACGAAACCCCGTCGGAAGTCCGGATGCTGGAGCGCCTGGGCGCCGACGCGGTGGGCATGAGCACGGTGGTGGAGGTCATCGTCGCGCGGGCTCTCGGGATGCGGTGCCTGGGATTCTCTCTGGTCACCAACCCCGGCGCCGGCATCAGCCCCGTCCCGCTCTCCCACGCCGACGTCATGGACATCGCGGGCAAGGCCGGGAAGGAGCTGGCACGACTGGTGGAAGCGACGGTCGCCGCGCTGTGAGGGTCGGTCGTCTCCGAGCCTAGGCCGAGTGGTTCACCGGCCCATGCCCGCCACCCAGCCCCGGGGCGTGGGTCAGGGCGCGCTGGACGTGTTTGATGGCCTGGGCCACTGCGGCCAGGAGCGCCTCGGCGGAGAGCGGTCGACCGGTGAGTCCGGCGGTAATGGCCGCCGAGAGCGTGCAGCCGGTGCCGTGGGTCGAGGTCGTGACAATTCGCCGGTGCTCGAACGCCTGCACCCCCTCCGCGGTGACCAGGAGGTCCACCATCGCGTCCCGGCTGAGGTGGCCGCCCTTGACCAGCACGGCGCCGGCGCCCAGTCCAAGAATGGCCTGCCCGGCGCGCTCCATCGCCGCGGGGTCACGGACCGGGAAGCCCGCCAGAATCGCCGCCTCCTCGAGGTTGGGCGTGACAATTGCGGCCAGCGGCACCAGGTGTTCGCGGATTTCCTTCTCCGCATCGCGGTCGAGCAGCCGGTCCCCAGAGGTGGCGACCATCACCGGGTCGAGGACGTACGGGGCAAAGCCGTGCCGCGCGATCGCCGCCGCCACCGCGCGGGCCAGCGCCGCGGTGGCCAGCATGCCGGTCTTGACGGCGGCCGGCGGAAGGTCGGCGGCCAGCGCCTCGATCTGCGCCTCGACGATATCCACCGGCACCGGATGGACGGCCCGAACGCCGAGCGTGTTCTGCGCGGTGATCGCCGTGATAACCGAAGTGCCGTAGACGCCGAACCGCTGGAAGGTCTTGAGGTCGGCCTGGATGCCGGCGCCGCCGCCGGAGTCGGAGCCTGCGATCGTGAGGGCGATCTGCATCAATGAGTCACTCGCTGCATACCCTGGTGCGTGATCTCCGGCTCCGCCGGGGCCGGGAGCGGCGCGGCCTGGCGCTCGCGGAAGGAGTGCGGCTCCTCGAAGAGGCGCTGGCGGCTCGCGTGGTAATTCGGCATGTCCTGGCGAGCCCGGCGCTGGAAACTACTCCGCGCGGGCTGAGCCTCAAAGCCGCGCTCACCCGCTCCGGGCACGCCCCTGAGGCGGTGAGCGATCGGGTCTTCGGCGAGCTCGCCGCCACCGAGCATCCCCAAGGGGTGCTCGCGGTGGTCGAGCCGCCCCGCTGGCGGCTGGAGGATGTCCGGGTCGGGCCTCGCGCTCCCGTGCTGGTGCTCGACGGCGTGCAGGATCCCGGAAACGTCGGCACCATGGTGCGCACCGCGTTCGCGCTCGGTGCCGCCGGAGTCCTGGCCCTTCCCGGTACGGCGGAGATCACCAACCCCAAGGCCCTTCGTGCCACGATGGGAGGATTCTTCCGGCTTCCCTGGGTCGCCCTGGACGAGGAGACCCTCCGCGGCTGGGCCCGGCGCGCCGGCGTTCGGGTGCTCCTGGCCGCGGCGGACGGCGCGCCCCCCGCCGCCAGCCGCGGCGCGGCGCTGGCACTGGTGGTCGGCAACGAGGGCGCCGGCACCCGCCCCTCGCTCGGCGAATGGGCCGACGGCCGGATCGGCGTGCCGCTCCGGGCCAATGCCGAGTCGCTCAACGTGGGCGTCGCGGCGGGCATCCTGCTCTACGAGGTGACGCGTGAGTGAACCGGCCGCCCTCGCCCTCTTCGCCGGCCTTTTCGGGGCGGTGATCGGGAGTTTTCTCAATGTCTGCATCGTGCGGCTTCCCGCCGAGCAATCGGTGGTCTCGCCGCCCTCCCGATGCCCCAAGTGCGGCAAGCGGGTGGAGTGGCGCGACAACATCCCGGTCGTGTCGTGGCTCCTCCTCCGGGGCCGGTGCCGTGGCTGCCAGGCGCCGATCAGCATCCTCTATCCGGTGGTGGAGCTTGCGGTGGCCCTGGTGTGGGCCGGGATGGCCTACTGGCAGGGCCCCAGTGTCGAGGCGCTCAAGGGCGCGCTGTTCGGGACGTTGCTGTTGGGCATCGCGCTCACCGACGCGCGAGAGTACGTCATTCCCAACGAATTCACCTGGGGTGGCCTGGCCATCGGGCTGGTGCTGAGCGCGGTGGGCGGGCTGCATCCGCTGCTCATGGCCCTGCTTGGCGCCGCCGTGGGGTTCGGAATCCTCTGGGCGGTGGGGCTCCTCGGCACCTGGGCGTTCAAGGAAGAGGCCATGGGTGGGGGCGACATCAAGATGATGGCGATGGTCGGCTCGTTCGTCGGCTGGCAGGGCGTTCTCCTCACCATCTTCCTCGGCGCCCTGGGCGGCACCGCGATCTTCCTGCCCCTCACGCTGCTCGGGCGGAAGAAGCTGGTCCCATTCGGCGTTTTCCTGGCGCTGGGCGGGGCGATCACCTACGTCGTCGGGCCGGCAATCCTCGCCTGGTATCGGCGCTACCTGGGAGTCGGCTGATGGTTCGGCTGTTCACCGCGCTGGCGGCGTTCCTCCTGGGCTGCCGTGGCACGCCGCCCGGCTCCGCCCAGGAACCGGAGCTCTCCCGCCTGGTCGACAGCCTGCGGCCGGCGGTGGAGCGCGCAGTGGGGCTTCGCTTCAAGGGTCCGACCCGATCGGCGCTCAAGAGCCGGGAGGAAGTCGGCGCCTTCCTCCTGGGAAAACTCCGGGAGGAGTTTCCCTCCCGGCGGCAGGAGGGCATCGAGGGCGTCTATCGGCTGCTGGGGCTCCTCCCCGACACCCTCGATTTGCGGAAGCTGCTGCTCGACCTCTATACCGAGCAGGTCGCCGGCTTCTATGACCCCGATCAGCACACCCTCTTCGGGGTCCGGGGCGCCGAGCCCGCACAGCAGCGCCTGGTGCTGGCCCACGAGCTGGTCCATGCGCTGCAGGCGCAGTACCTCCCGCTCGATTCGATCATGCACCTCCGGGGCGACGCCGATCAGCAGGCCGCGGTGCAGGCGGTCCTCGAGGGGCAGGCGACCCTCGCCTCGATCCGCGTTCTGGTGCCGGGCCAGGACATCGTGTCACGCCCGGAGTTCTGGGAAACCTTCCGCGAGCAGATCAAGGCGCAACAGTCCGGGAGCCCGGCCTTCGCGCGGGCGCCGCTCGCTCTGCGCGAGGGGTTGGTGTTTCCCTACCTCAACGGCGCCGAATTCATGCGCTGGTGGGATTCGGCCCATGCGGGAAATCCGCTGCCCGCCCTGGGCGAGCTGCCGCGCTCGACCGAGCAGATTCTTCACCCGGCTCGCTACGCCGCCGGAGACGCCCCGATCGTGGTGCGCTTTGCCGCCGCGGACACGACGCTGTACGAGGACACCCTCGGCGAAATCGAAATCCAGATTCTTGCCGCGGTGCTCCGCGGCGGCGGGGAAGTGCTCACCGGCCAGCCGATCGGCTGGGGCGGCGACCGGTTCAGGGTCTATCGCACCTCCCAGGGACCCGCGTTGGTCTGGTATACCGTCTGGGACGACTCGGAGAGCGCCGCCCGTTTTCGCGGGGTGTCGGGGGAGCGGCTCCTGGCCCGCGTCCGTACCGGCTACCGCACCACGGTGGAACCGATGCCCGGTGCGGGCCGGCCCACGGTGCGGGTGGTGATTGCGCCCACCGCCTGGGAACGCTGGGCCCGGCTTCCGCCGCTCCGGGCTCCCTGATCGGGAACGCGCTCACTCCACAGTCTTGTGGAACCTCCGCACACTGACACCGATCAGCAGGACGGAGAATCCCGCCAGCACCGCCATTTCCCGCCAGAGGTCGGCCAGCCCGGTGCCCCGGAGCAGGATGCCGCGAAGGACCCGGAGGAAATAGGTCAGCGGGAGCGCTCCGCCGATCCACTGGGCCGGCGCCGGCATTGCCTCGCGCGGAAACATGAAGCCGGAGAGGAGAATGTTGGGGAGCATGAAGAGAAATCCCAGCTGCATCGCCTGCGCCTGGGTGGTGACGAGGGTGGACACGAACAGCCCGATTGCCAGGCTGGCCACGATGAACGGAAACGCGGCGAGGTAGAGCGTCGACAGGTTGCCGCTCACCGGAACATCGAACAGCAGCCGCCCCAGCAAGAGGATGACCGTGATCTGCACGTACCCGACCAGCAGGAACGGCGTGATCTTCCCCAGCATCAGGCTGGTCTTGCCGATCGGCGTGACGATCAGCTGCTCCAGCGTCCCCCGCTCCCGCTCCCGCACGATGGCGATGCTCGCGATGATGATCATCGTCATCGAGAGCAGCACGCCGATGATTCCCGGGACGATGTAGACCGCGCTGCGCATCGCGGGATTGTACCACGGCCGCACCCGGACGTTGATCGCCGCGGTAACGCCCCGCGCCGCCGCCAGCTCCTGCGACCGAACCGCCCCCGCCAGGCCCGCCCCGCTGATTGCGGACGAAGCCGCCAGGGGATCGGCCGCATCCACCACGATCTGGGCCGTGGCGGTGCGGCCCCGCTTGAGGTCGCGCTCGAAGTCGGGCGGAATCACGATGCCGGCGCGGGCCTGGCCCCGTCCGATCGCCGATGCCATCTCCTCCCGGTCCCGAACCGCTCCGCCGAGGTCGAAGTTGCCGGTGTTGAGCATCGCCTGCACCAGCCGCCGGCTCTCGGGGGAGCGCGACTCGTCCAGCACCACGGTGGGCAGGTGGCGCACCTCGGTCTGGATGGCGTAGCCGAAGAGGATTAGTTGGATGGTGGGAACCCCGATCATCAGCGCCAGGGTCAGGCGGTCGCGCCGCATCTGGATGAACTCTTTGCGGAGCATGGACCAGAACGGCCAGCGCGCGATCCGCGCTCCGGCCGTCATGCCGCCTCACCCTCGTCCCGCCGCTGCAACTCGATGAAGACGTCCTCGATGGTCGGCAAATTGAACCGCGCGGTGATCTCCTTGGGCGTCCCCACTCCGATCAGGTGCCCGCGGGACAGAAACGCCAGGCGATCGCACTGCTCCGCTTCATCCATGTAGTGGGTGGTGACCAGCACCGTCATCCCCGCCTCGGCCCGGTGGTGAATCATGGTCCAGAAGTGCCGGCGCGCGGCGGGATCCACCCCCGCGGTCGGCTCGTCCAGGAACACCAGCTCGGGAGCGTGGGTCGTGGTGCAGGCCAGGGCCAGCCGCTGCTTCCACCCGCCGGACAGGGTTCCCGCCAGCTGCCCGGCCCGCGTCCCCAGCCCGTACTCGGCCATCTGCGCCGCCACCCGGCCTCGCCGCTCCTCCCCCGCGAGGCCGTACATCCCAGCGTAGAACTCCAGATTCTCCCGGACGGTCAGGTCGTCATAGAGGCCGTAGCGTTGCGACATGTATCCGATCCGGCGCCGGACCAGCTCCGGCCGCTTGACCACGTCCACCCCGACCACCAGCGCGGTGCCCGAGGTCGGCTCGAGCAGGCCGGTGAGCATCCGGATCGTGGTGGTCTTGCCGCTGCCGTTGGGCCCGAGGAGGCCGAAGATCTCACCGCGGGCCACCGTGAGGTCGAGGCCTTCCACCGCCACCATTGCCCCGAACGTCTTGCGAAGCCCATGGGTGACGATTCCCAGCGAATCCGGCGCGGTCCCGCTCACCGGGCGGGCGGCTCCGGCCCGATCTTGACGGTTACCCACAATCCCGGATGCGGCGCCTCACCCGGATTGGTGAATTCGACCTTTACCCCGAACATGAGATCGGCGCGCTCTCGCTCAGTGAGCGCAACCCGGGGGGTGAACTCCGCTTTCGGATTGATCGCCACCACCCGGCCGCCGATTGCCCGCCCGTCGCCGGTTTCCACGCTTACCGCGGCCCCGACCACCAGACGGGCCACCAGCGATTGCGGCACGTATACCCGGACGTAGGGCCGCGCCGTCTCTCCCAGCGTCACCACCGGCACGTTGGGGCCGAGCCCCTCGCCCGGTTCCGCGTTCCTCGACAGCACGATTCCGGCAACCGGGGCCACCAGGACGAGGTCCGAGGCGCGGGCCTCGATCTGCTGCAGCGCCGCGCGTGCGTTGGCCGCCTCCGACCGAGCCGCCGCGATCCGTTCCGGCCGGCTCCCCTCCTGCAGCAACCGGAGCGCCGCTTCCGCGGACTGCACCCGCCCCCGCGCCACCCGATCGGCGCTCACCGCGTTATCGAGGCTCTGCTTGCTCACCACATCCCGGCCGGAGAGCTCCCGCATCCGCCCCAGGTCCTTTCCGGCGCGTTCCGCCTCCGCCTCGGCCGCTGCCAGCTCGGCCTGGGCCCGCTTGATCTCATCCGGCCGGGATCCCGCCTCGAGATCCCGCAGGTTGGCTAGGGCGGTGGCTACCCGGGCGTGCTGGGCCGCCAGTGAGGCGCCGAGGTCGACCTGGGTGAGGAGGGCCAGGGTGTCACCGGCCCGGACCGCGGCGCCTTCCTCCACGCGGATCGCCACCACCCGCGCCGCCGTCATCGCCGAGAGATCCACCTCGGGCACCTCCACCGTGCCCCGGGCGTCATAGGAAGGGCTGGCAGCGGTGCCGCACGCGGCGGCGAGCAGCCCGAGGAGGAGCGGCGTGCGTCCAGGGCTCATGCGGCGGGCTCCGGGTTGGAAAGCGCGCGGAGGGCAAACTCGCCCGCGTGGACGCCGAAGGCGTCGGTGGTGGCGGCATCGATGCCGCGCGGTCCCAGGCCTAGAAAGACTCCAACCGCGGGCCGGGCAATGGTGAAATAGACGACCTGCGCGATGATGCTCACCGCGGCAAAGCGGGGCTCCACATCACGGCGGAAGCTGCCCTCGCGCTGGCCCCGCTCGATGACGCCGCAGAGCCGCTGAAAGAGCCCCGCGGCAATCTGGAGGATGACGGCCTGCGCGTGCCGCGCGTCATGGTCCACCAGTTCCCGCACCACGAGCTTGGGCACGTTGGGATGGGCCCGCAGGAATTCCAGCTGGGCATGCACCAGGCCGCGAATCGACTCGGCGGGAGTGGCCGCCTCGAAGGCCGCGCTTCCCCGGGCCACCAGGCCCTCGCCCAGACGGAGCAGCACCGCCTGGTAGAGTTCTTCCTTGCTTCCGAAGTAGTAGTAGAGCAGCGCCGGATTGAGCTCGGCGCGGGCGCCGATCTCCTTGATGGTCGAGGGGCCGAAGCCCTTGCTGGCGAACAGCGATTCGGCGGCGTCGAGGATCTGATCCCGCGCGGAGAGTGTGTCGGTGGTGGTCACGCTGACTAATTAACTGATTAATCAAGATCGTGTCAAGAATGGCCCTGGCTGAGGCGTCGCCGGCCCCACCATGGATGGCTGCCCACCGGTTGAACCGCTCCGCTAAGCCAGCTATACTTAACGGCTTATGTTCGACGAGCTGTCCTCCAAGCTCACCGGTGCCTTGCAACGGCTGACCGGCCGAGGTGTGCTCTCCGAGGATGCCGTTCGGGAGGGCCTCCGGGAAATTCGCCGAGTCCTTCTCGAAGCCGACGTCAGCTTCGATCTCACCCGGGAGTTTCTTGAGCGGGTACAGGAAAAGGCGGTCGGGCAGCAGATCCTGAAGTCGGTGCGCCCGGGGCAGCAGCTGGTCAAGATCGTCTATGACGAGCTGGTCACCATGCTGGGCGAGAAGCAGGCGCCGATCGCCTACGCGTCGGTCCCGCCGACGGTGATTCTGCTGGTCGGGTTGCAGGGCTCGGGCAAGACGACGACCGCCGGCAAGCTCGCCCGGCGCCTCAAGCTGGAGCAGAAGGCGCCGTTCCTGGTCGCGGCGGACGTCTACCGCCCCGCGGCGGCGGAACAGCTGGTAACGCTGGCGGCCCAGGTCGACGTCGGCGTGCATCGTGAAGCAGACACCACCGATGTGGTGGCGCTGGTGCGGCGGGGCATCGAGGCGGCGGGCAAGGCGCGGGCCCGCACGGTTCTGGTGGACACCGCCGGCCGCCTGCAAATCGACGCGGAGATGATGGGCGAGCTCCAGCGGCTCAAGGCCGCGGTGAGCCCCCACGAAATCCTCCTCGTGGCCGACGGGATGACCGGGCAGGACGCCGTGCGCATCGCGCAGGGCTTCCACCAGGCCCTCGGGATCACCGGGGTGATCCTGACCAAGATGGATGGCGATGCGCGCGGCGGCGCGGCCCTCTCCATCTACGGGGTAACCCGGGCGCCGATCAAGTATGTGGGTGTGGGAGAAAAGCTCGATCAGCTGGAGCCCTTCCACCCCGAGCGAATGGCCGGGCGGATTCTCCAGCAGGGCGACGTCCTCACCCTAGTGGAGAAGGCCCAGACCGCGGTGGATGAGGACGAGGCTCGGCGCCTCGCCCGCAAGGCCACCTCCAAGAAGGGCCTGGATCTCCAGGACTTTCTGGGCGCCATGAAGCAGATGCAGAAGCTCGGGCCGCTCAAGAACGTGCTGGGGATGCTGCCGGGGGTGAACCCCCAGATGCTCAAGGCGGCCAAGGTGGACGACCAGCGTCTCAAGCATGTCGAGGCGATCGTCCTGTCGATGACCAAGGCGGAGCGGGCCGACCCCGAGGTGATGAACGGCTCCCGGCGGATGCGGGTGGCCAGGGGCGCCGGCCGCACCGTGCAAGAAGTGAATCAGTTGCTGTCCCAGTTCAAGCAGATGCAGAAGATGATGAAGGTCGCGGGCAAGCCGGGCGCGAAGCTTCCCTTCGGTCCCCGGTTTCCCGGTTCATAACCCGGGAAGAAAGACAGACGCATGAGCACACGGATTC
>JBGPEJ010000106.1:0-10515 GCA_041482775.1 Gemmatimonadota bacterium
AGATCGAGTCGAGCGGAGTCATTCGCAAGGCACTCACCTTCCGGTCGCCGGTTGAAGGCGTCGTCATCGAGAAATCGGTCCTGGGCGGCCAGCGGATCATGGCGGGCGAGACGGTCTACCGCGTCGCCGATCTCCGCACGGTGTGGCTGGATGGCGAGGTCTTCGAGCGAGATCTACCGGCCGTGCGGCTTGGCCTGCAAGTAGTGGCCGAGTTCCCCGCCCTACCCGGAGCGCCGCGGACCGGACGGATCACGTACATCTACCCCACCCTCAATCCGGACACCCGAACAGCCCGAGTTCGGGTCGAGCTTCCTAATTCTCAGCTCGAGCTCAAGCCGGGCATGTACGCCACTTTCCGCTTTGTCGCCGCCACCGGGCCGGTGCTGAGTGTTCCCCGCTCGGCCATCCTCTCTACCGGCAAGCGCGACTTGGTCTTCATCCGCCTGCCGGATGGCGCGCTGGTCGCACGCGACGTGACCCTCGGCCTGGCAACCGATGAGCGCATCGAAATTCTCTCCGGCCTGACCGTGGCGGACACCGTGGTAGCCTCGGCCACGTTTCTGGTGGACGCGGAATCGAACCTGAGCGCACTTCTGGGCGGAATGGGCAACATGCCGGGAATGGACATCTCGGCGCCTCCACCTCAGAAGACCGGCCCGAAGGCGCCCGGGGTTCCGGGCGCGAAGCGGCCGCCGAAGGACACGATGAAGATGAAGGTGCCGGGGGACGAGCACGCGGGACATCAACCGCCCGATGAGGACTGACCGGCCATGCTCAAGCGCATCATCGAATGGTCGATCGCGAACCGGTTAATCGTATTCCTCGGCACCGTCGCAGCCATCGCGGGGGGTATCTGGGCAATCCGGCGAACCCCGCTGGAAGCGCTGCCGGACCTGAGCGACGTACAAGTGATCGTCCAGGCCGAATACAATGAGCAGGCTCCGCGGATCGTGGAGGACCAGGTCACCTATCCGATCGCGGCGGAGATGCTCAAGGTGCCGGGCTCCCGCACGGTGCGGGGCTATTCGTTCTTCGGCATCTCTTTCGTGTACGTCATCTTCGAGGATGGGACCGATCTCTATTGGGCGCGGTCGCGCGTGCTCGAATATCTGAGCGGCATCAAGGGAAAGCTCCCCGCCAACGTGACGCCCACCCTGGGCCCGGACGCGACCGGCCTGGGGTGGGTGTACCAGTACGCGCTCGAGGACAAGACGGGCCGGAAGAGCCTGGCCGAGCTCCGGAGCATCCAGGACTGGTACCTCCGTTACGCGCTCACGGCGGTGCCCGGCGTTTCCGAGGTCGCCGCGCTGGGCGGATTCGAGAAGCAGTATCAGGTCGATCTCGATCCGGCCAGGCTGCTCGGCTACCGCATCCCGATCACCGCCGTGATGGCGGCGATTCAGAATGCCAACGCCGACATTGGCGCCATGGTGGTCGAGCTCTCCGAACGCGAATACATGGTGCGCGGGTTGGGCTACCTCAAGTCACTCGCGGACATCGAGAACGTGGTCGTGGGCGCGACCCAGAACGGAACCCCGATCCGGGTGGCCGAACTGGGTCGGGTCAGCGTGGGCCCGGCAGTCCGTCGCGGAATCTCCGACCTGGACGGCCGGGGCGATGCGGTAGGCGGCATTGTCGTCATGCGCTTCGGGCAGAACGCGCTGGCGACGATCGACCGGGTCAAGGCGAAGATCCGGCAGATCCAATCGGGGCTGCCCGCCGGCGTGGTCCTCCGGCCGGTCTACGACCGCAGCGACCTGATCCATCGGGCCATCGAGAACCTCCGCGGCAAGCTGCTGGAGGAAAGTCTCGTGGTGGCGCTGGTGTGTATCGTGTTCCTGTTGCACGCCCGCTCGGCTCTGGTGGCGATTCTCACCCTCCCCATGGGGATTCTCATGGCGTTCATTGCCATGCGGAGGGTACCGGTCGGTGCCGACATCATGTCGCTGGGGGGAATCGCGATCGCGATCGGCGCGATGATCGATGCCGCGATTGTGATGATCGAGAACATGCACAAGCACCTCGAGCGCGCGGTGGAGGCCAAGGAGCGCGCCGGGGGCCGACCTTCCACCGGCCGGTCACTCGATACCTCGATCCTCACGGCCGGGGAGCGCTGGCAGGTGGTGCGCGACTCGGCCAAGGAAGTCGGTCCGGCGCTCTTCTTCTCCCTCCTCATCATTACGGTGTCATTCCTCCCGGTCTTTACGCTGGAAGGACAGGAGGGACGGCTCTTCAAGCCACTCGCATACACCAAGACCTTCGCGATGGCCGCGGCAAGCCTGCTCTCCGTCACGCTGGTGCCGGTGACAATGGGGTTGTTCATCCGCGGCCGGATTTATCGGGAGCGCGCCAACCCCATCAATCGATGGCTGATCGCCGTCTACCGCCCGGTGATCACCTTCGTCCTGCGGCGGCGCTGGCCCGTCATCGGGGCCGCGCTGGTGGTGGTGATCCTCACCGCGATCCCGTGGGGGCGGATCGGAGGCGAGTTCATGCCTCCACTGGGCGAAGGGACCATCCTGTATATGCCAACCACGCTCCCGGGAATCAGCGTCGCCCGGGCCCACGAGATCCTGCGCATCCAGGATGGAATCCTGAAGCGCTTCCCCGAAGTGGAGCACGTATGGGGCAAGGCCGGCCGCGCCAACACCGCCACCGATCCGGCCGGGCTCGACATGTTCGAGACCACCATCACGCTCAAGCCGGAATCCGGGTGGCGCCCGGGGATGACGTACGACGGGCTGGTCGCGGCGATGGATTCCGCGGTGCGGCTGCCCGGGATCACCAACGCCTGGACCATGCCGATCAAGGCGCGCATCGACATGCTCGCGACCGGCATCCGGACGCCGGTGGGAATCAAGATTTTCGGACCCGACCTGGCCCAGCTCGAGCAAATCGGCAAGGAGGTCGAGCGGGTGGTCCAGAAGGTGGCGGGGACCCGGAGCGCCTTCGCCGAACGGGCGGTGTCGGGGTACTACCTGGACATCGACATCGACCGGGCCGCCGCGGCGCGCCACGGCCTCAATGTGGGGGACGTGCAGATCGTGATCGCGACCGCGGTGGGAGGCATGGTAATCACCCAGACCGTGGAGGGGCGTGAGCGCTACGGCGTGCGGATCCGCTACCCCCAGGAGCTGCGCGACAACCCCGAACGGCTCGCCTCGGTGCTGATCCCCACCTCCCACGGTCTTCGCGGAGCAGGTAGTACCCCGGCCGGGATGGGAGGAGCCTCCATGGGTGCGCCGACCTTCGCCACCGGCGGAGAGGCATTTGTTCCCCTGGGCCAGATCGCGACCATCAAGCAGGTGGCGGGCCCCATGGTGGTGCGCACCGAGGGCGCCCAACCCACCGCATGGGTCTATGTGGACGTGGTCGGTCGGGATATCTCCGGTTATGTGACGGACGCCCGGCGCGAGGTGGCCAGCGCAGTGCGGCTCCCGCCCGGCTACACCATCGTGTGGAGCGGGCAATATGAGTACATGCAGCGCGCCAAGGAACGGATGAAGCTGGTGATCCCCGCGACCCTGGGGCTGGTATTCCTCCTCCTGTATTTTAACTTCCGGAACGTGGGGGAGACGCTGATCGTGATGCTGTCACTCCCCTTTGCGCTGGTCGGCGGGATCTGGTTTCTCTGGCTCCTGGGCTACAACTGGTCGGTGGCAGTCGCGATCGGCTTCATCGCGCTGGCCGGCGTGGCCGCGGAGACCGGGGAGGTGATGCTCATCTATCTCGACCACGCCTGGGCGGCACGACGCGCAGCGGGGGCCCGGCCCAAGCTCCCAGACCTCTACCAGGCAGTCTTCGAAGGGGCGGTGGAACGAGTGCGCCCGAAAATGATGACCGTCACGGCGATCATGGCCGGCCTCCTTCCCATCCTGTGGGGCTCGGGAGCCGGTGCGAGCGTCATGAAGCGCATCGCCGCCCCCATGGTGGGCGGCATGATCAGCAGCACCGTGCTCACGCTGGTGGTGATTCCGGCCATTTATTCACTCTGGAAGGAACGCGAGGTGCGGAAGGCCGAGCGGACCGGCACCGCTTAAATGACTTTTCATTCTTGATTCAGAGGGCCCTTACATCGACGCGCCCAGACTGGGCCGCGACGGCGGAGGGTGCGCAGACATCCACCGATCTCGATCCAGGAGGAGGGCGCTCAGTGGGTACGTCGCGTCGGACCTTTTTACGCTGGGCGACCGGAATCGGCGCCTTCCTCAGCGCGGCGCTGGTGGGGCTGCCATCACTCCGGGCCTTCCTCGCCCCGCTTGCCAAGAGGGAGAAGCGGACGAACTGGATCAAGCTTGGGGAGGTGGACCAGATCGAGTCGGGAGTGCCGACCCGATTCGATTTTGCCGAGAATGTCAACGACGCGTGGGTCGAGACTCGGACACTCCGCGGCGTCTGGATTCACACCGACGACGGAGAGAAGTTCACGGTCTACAACGCGCACTGTCCCCACCTTGCCTGCAGTTACGGCTTCGAGAAGGAGAGGGGGATTTTCCACTGCCCCTGCCACCATGGGCTGTTTGAACTCAAGACCGGGAAGGTGATCGGCGGGCCTCCTCCCCGCCCCCTGGATACCCTGGAGACCAAGGTGGAGGGCGGCGTGCTGTACGCCGCGTATCAAGACTTCCGGGCCGGGATTCCGGAGAAGGTGGCCATCTCATGAGCGGAGGCCCGCGATGAGCCGGATCTCCCGCTGGTTGAACGACCGCCTGGACCTCACAGGGCTACGGCGGGCGTTGCTCGATCGGGAGGTCCCCGACCGGCTGACCTGGTGGCATACGCTGGGGAGCGCCACGCTCACGGTGTTCGTCGTCCAGGTGGTGAGCGGAGTGGTACTCGCCACCTTCTACTCCGCCTCGCCGGATCATGCGTACGAGAGCATTCGGTACATTCAGACCCAGGTGCCCGGGGGTCCGCTGCTTCGAGGGATCCACCACTGGGCAGCGAGCGCGATGGTCGTGCTGCTGCTTGCCCATATGGTGCGCGTCTTCGCCATGGGCGCGTACAAGTATCCCCGCGAGGCGAATTGGCTGGTTGGGGTGGGGCTCTTCGTGGTCGTGCTCGCGTTCAGCTTCACCGGATACCTGCTTCCCTGGGATCAGAAAGCCTACTGGGCGACCCAAGTCGGCACCAGCATCGCGGGTACCACGCCGGTGATCGGGAGCCAGCTGGTCCTGGTGCTTCGCGGAGGGGCCGAACTCGGGGCCGCGACCCTCAGTCGATTCTACGCCTTTCACGTCCTCTGGTTGCCGGCGCTGCTGGTACTCTTCGTCTTCCTCCACGTGGCCGCCGTGATTCGCCAGGGCATCGCTCCGCGGACGCAGGCCCTTGAACAGGGGGCGCCCGCCAAGACGAGCGATCCGGCCTACCCCGGTTACTACCGCAAGGCCTATGCGGCGACCAAGCAGGGAGGGGTCCGGTTCTATCCCGACATCATCGGCAAGGACATGATCGTCGGCACGGCGATCATTGCGCTGATCGTCCTGCTGGCCGCCGCGTTCGGCGCACCGCTCGAAGCCCCGGCCGACCCCACCGATAGCTCTTACGTTCCCAAGCCCGAGTGGTATTTCCTCCCGATCTACCAGCTGCTCAAGCTGGTTCCCGGTTCCATGGAGAGCCTGGTAGCTGTCGGGGTCCCGACCGCGCTCCTGCTCGCTCTCGTGGCGCTGCCGTTCTTCGACCGCGGCAGCACCCGGCATCTGTTTCGCCGGCCGCTGGCGCTGGCCTCGCTGACCCTGATTCTGGGCGGCGCCGGATACCTGCTCGGCGCCGCGGTTCGCGAGCGGGGCCCCGCGGTACCCCCCGAGGTGGGGCGGCCGCTCAGCTCGGCCGAACGGGCGGGACGGGCGCTTTACCGGGCGCAAAAGTGCGACGACTGCCACAAGATTGCGGGGGAAGGCGGCAAGAAGGGCCCTGAGCTCACCGAGATAGGTCTTCGCCATTCCCCCGCGTGGCTGCACAGTTTCATCGAGCGGCCGGCGCTCTTCCGGGGTGACACTACCGCGATGCCTGCCTTCGGTCCGCCGACGCTGACCCATCAACAGATCGAAGAGCTGGCCCAGTACCTGACGTCGCTGCGCGGGAAGCGGGCCGCTGCCGTTCCGGAGATTCACGACACTTTCCCGCCGCCACCGAGTGGCGGGAAGTGACCCCCACTTCCAAGGAGTATGTATGCGGCACGTGTTGATGGGAACGGCGGCGGCAACCCTTCTGCTGGCCGGGCTCGCGCGCCAGGCGGCGGCCCAGGAGGCTGATGGGCAAGCAGTCTACCGTGAGGAGTGCAAGTCGTGCCACGGCCTCAACGGCGTTCCGCCGGCCCGGGCACGGGAGCAGTACAAGAGGCTCAAAGCCCTGGGTGACAGCGGCTTCGTCGTCAAGTTGTCGGTCGACTCGATCGTCACAGTCTTGAAAAAGGGCATCGACAAGGACATGAAGTCGTTCAAGGACAAGCTGACCGACCCGGAAATGCGCGCCGTGGCGCGGTACATCAAGGAACTGGCGGAGAAGAAAAAGCCAGCGTGAGGGCCAGGTCGCTTCCTCGGGCCTAGTCGCTAAGACAGGCTTCAGTAAACGTTCATCTTGGCTTCACAAGCTGAGGATAGAGTTGCTTCGTGTCAGGTCATTCGTCCGGGCGCCCGCGTCGAAGCGTGAGAGCGAGATGACCATGGACCCGGGAACGAAGGTCTAGAAGGCTTCCCTATTTCCTGGAGCATCGAATGCTTTGGTTCCCCCTGGCGGCCTTGGTCGCACTCCATGGCGGGTCATCGAACCCGACATCGGGGAGAGAGACGGACCTCCTGCTGGTTCGGAGCTACGTCAGTGCATACAGCAGTGGCCGACTCAGCGCTGCGCATGCCAGGATTCCGGCCTGGGCCCGGAGGTACAATGTCAACTGCTCGCATTGCCACACTCCGGTAGTGCCGAGGCTGAACGAACATGGCCAACTGTTCAAGTGGGCCGGTTATCGAATGCCGGAGGAGATCGGGGAGAACGTGGAGGTGGGAAAGGTCCAGAATTACCTCGCCGCCGGCCTGAGCCTGCAGTACGAATGGGAGAAAACGAAGGGCGAGGCCACCCGAACGAGCGCCTTTTCGTTGCCTGCCGTCACTCTGTTCTATGCCGGACCCTTTGGCAAGAATTTTGGCGGGTTTCTGGAGCTCGAGCATGGCCAAGAAAGCGAGATTGAACGGGTCGCCCAGGTCTCGGTGCTCTGGGGGAAGGAGAAGAAATTCGGCGGCTTCCGAATGGGGCAGATGCACTATCTGGCCGAGTGGGGGGTGGCGGGTTTCGACCGCACTATTGGGATCAACGCTCCGCTGGCGATCGAAGGCCCGATCACCTCGGGCGTGCCGTTCGCCCTCGGGGAGCACCAGCTCGGCCTCGAAGCCTTCTACGTCACCGGTCGGAACCGGTTGTCGGCGGAGATCCTGAACGGCGTCAACGCCCAAGGTATGGGGAGTGTCTCCGACCAGGACACCAAGAAGGATCTGCTGATCACCGACCAGTACATCTTCGACCAGAACGGTTCGGGAATCCAGGCCGTGGCGTATTACGGAACCATCCGAGGGCTGGACAATTCGGGCACCAACGTCGGCCTGAGCACCCATTACACGCGACTGGGAATCACGGCGAACAAGATCTTCAGCAACTTCGAGGCGCTCGGCGCGGTGATCTACGGGAAGGATACCGATCTGCCCCTGGGGGGCACCTCGCCGTTCGACGAGACCGCCAACAAGGGGTTGGGGTGGTGGTTATCGGCCCAGTACAGCTTCGTGAAGGAGAAGGAAACCAAGCTCACCCTCTTCAGTCGCTACGAACGGGTGAACCCGAACACGGCGCTCACGAACGCAGCGAATCGGAGATTCGTGATGGGTGGCGTGCTGCCGATCAACCTGCCCCAGTATCTCCGCTGGGCGCTCGAGTATCATCTCGATTTCCCGCAGGGTGGAGCGGCGAAGACCAACAACATCGCCACCGAATTGCGGCTGGCCTTTTGACCTGGAGCAGCGTGCCATGTTCAGAACCACGGTGACTCGAATCCTCCTGGCAGGCGCCGCGATGCTCGCCGCGGGCTGCAGCGCCCGGATGATGGACACCAGTCTGGCCACGCAGCTCGTGTCGGTGAGCCCACGCGGGGGGGCCGAAGGCGTTTCGGATACGCCGGACATCGTGCTCATTTTCAGCCACCCCATGATGGCCGGTATGGAACAGTACCTGGCGCTCCACCAGGGTACGGCCACCGGCGCAACAATCCCGATGAACTGCAACTGGTCGGATGGCCAGCGAACGTTGACTTGCCGTCCGGGCCAGCCGCTGGCGCCGGGCACCTCATACACGATCCATATGGGCGGCGGGATGATGGACACCGACGGACAACCCGTGGGCATGGAACGCTATGGCATGGGGATGGGCGGTCGGTGGGCGACCGGGGGGATGATGGGCGGCCAGACCGGCATGATGGGCAGCGGCTGGATGCACTCCAACGGCTCGTACGGAATGGTGTTCGGATTCACCACGCGGTAAGCGGCGCACACCTCCGGAAGGCGCCTGGTCCGGCCAGGCGGGAATCGGTCCGCTGTCAGCCGGCGGCGAAACCGACGATGCCGGACCGCTTGGTACCCCCCAGGCCCGCGGCCAAGGGAAACCTCATTCGGAACACCGCCCCCGGCGCATTACCGACAAACTCCAGTCCCCCACCGTGGGCCTCCGCGCCCGCCTTTGCGATGGCGAGGCCCAGGCCGGTCCCCTCGCCGCGGCGTCGGGCGGGATCACCCCGAAAGAACCGTTCGAAGAGCTGGGGAACGTGTCCGGGACGGATCCCCGGCCCTTCGTCGCTCACGGTGAGCGTCGCATCCTGGTCCCGCACCAGTTCGATGCGGACCGCGCCGCCGGAACGGCAGTACTTGACTGCGTTGTCCACGAGATTGGTGACGATGCGGTCCAGCAACCGTTCGTCGCCACGGACGACCGCGTCCTGCACGGCCACCTCTAACCGCACCTGACGCGTCTCCGCCACCTGCTGGAAGCGTTGGATCACCCGATTGATGAGCCCGCCCAACTCGACGTCGGCGACGTGTTCGAGTGGCAGGGAAGCGTCCGAGCGGGCGAGGGCCAGGAGATTGGTCGCCAGTCGTGCCAATCGCTCCACCTCCTCGCGACAACGCTCCAGCGTATCACGGTACTCGTCCGCCGTGCGTTCCCGCTTCAAGGTCACATCGATGTCGCCCTTGAGCACGGTCAGGGGAGCGCGCAGCTCGTGGCTCGCATCGGCGGTGAATTGGCGCTGCACCTGAAAAGCGCGGTCGAGCCGGTTAAGCATGCCGTTGAGGACCGTGACCAGCCGGGTGAACTCGTCGACGTCGGCGTGCGCGGTGATCCGGTCCGAGAGCGTGCCCTCCGAAATCGCCTCGGCCTGAGCGGTGATCTCTCCCGTGGGCTGCAGCGCCATGGCCGCCAGCTTACGTCCGAGCACATACGCCGCGAGGGTTCCCAGGATCGTCAGGAACCCGACCAGCACCGAGAAGCGCGCCAGGGTTTGACGCACCGGCTCCGTGGGCGCCGCCACTTGGAGCAGGTGGACCTGATGCGCCGCTCCGATCAGCTCCAGCGGGTAGACGACACTCCGGATCGACTTGCCATGCCAGACCTGTGTCACCGTCGCAACCCGGCCGGCGCCCGCTTCGGCCAGGGCGGCCCCCGGGAGCTCGAGGTCGGCCGAGAGGTTGCGGCTGCGAACCAGCGGGCGGCCCTCGTGAGTCCACAGTTGGGCGTACCGCGTGAGCTCTACCGAAGGGCCTTCCCGGGCAGCCAGGAGAACCCCCTCGTGAAACTGGAACTCCGATCCACTCGCTGCGGCACCGGCCTGCGCCTCGACTTCGGCGAGGTGGAGAAGGGTTCCGTCGAGCTGACGGTAGAGGATGGTGCGGAGCGCGAGCACGCTGGCCACTCCTGCAGCGGCCAGCAGCGCCAGCACCGCCAGCGCCATCCGGAAGGCGAGCGCGGCCCGGAAGGACTTCACGTTACTCCTCTCCAGACCGAAGAGCGTAGCCCGCCCCACGGATGGTTTGGATGAGACGCGGCTCGCCGTGATCCTCCAGCTTCTTGCGAAGATTGGAGATGTGCGCGTCCACTACGTTGGTCTCCGGATCGAACGACATGTCCCACACCTTCTCGAGCAACTGAACCCGGGTCACCACCTGTTCAGGGTGCAGCAGGAAAAACTCCAGCAGGCGAAACTCTCGGGGTGAGAGGTCGATCAGTCGCGTGCCCCGCCGCACCTGCCGTTTGAGACGGTCCACCTCCAGAACGCCGAAGCGCAATAGCCCGCTCACCGGTCCACTCCGGCGCCGGGTGAGCGCGTTCACCCGGGCCAGCAGCTCGTCAAAGTCGAAGGGCTTGGTGAGGTAGTCGTCTGCCCCGGCGTTGAGGCCGCGGACCACGTCCGGGGTGGAATCCCGACCGGTGAGCGGGCTATTGCGCTTCGGCGTTCTGGAGGTGGACCGTCTCAAACGGCAG
>JBGPEJ010000107.1:0-10495 GCA_041482775.1 Gemmatimonadota bacterium
GGAACATTGCCCCCCGCCGCCGCGCTCCGTTGCATCGCGATCGTCCCGCCGGTCGCCAGGAGATGAATCACGTCATCCGCACAGCACGCTGCCGCCGTTGACGTTCAGGACCTCGCCGGTCACGTGCCGCGCGAGGGAGCTGCACAGGAAGAGGATCGGTCCGGCGATGTCCTCCGGGGGCGGAATCCGCTTGAGGGGGATCGTCGCGGCGATCCGTTCGCGGCCGCCGCCGGCATAGGGCCCCGCACTCATTTCGGTGTCCACCCATCCGGGCGCAACACAGTTCACTGTGATATCCGGGGCGCATTCGATGGCCAGGGACTTGGTCATCGAAATGAGCGCGCCTTTGGTGGCGGCGTAGTCGGCGTGAAACGCTTCGCCCCGCTGGCCGGCCGTGCTCGAGACCAGCACCACCCGTCCCCCCGGCCCCATCAGCCCGAGCGCGGCGCGGGTGGTGAGGAAGACCGCGTCGAGGTTCTGCGCCAGCGTGGAGCGCCACCGCGCCTCCGGCATCCTGGCCAGGGCCACGTCCTCGGTGGGCCAGATGCCGGCGTTCGCCACGAAGCAATCCAGCCCGCCCAGCGCCGCCTTGCACTCGCGGAACACCTTGTCCACCACGTGGGGATCGGCCAGGTCACCGCCGGCCGCGAAGGCGCGCCGGCCCATCCCCCGGATTTCCTTGGCCACTGCTTCGGCGTCGGCCAGCCGGGTGTGAAACGTGATCCCGACGTTCGCCCCGGCCCGGGCAAACAGCAGCGCCGCCGCCCGGCCGATGCCCCGTGATCCTCCGGTGATCAGCACCCGCTGCCCGGCGAGGGAGATCATGGTCCCAGTTCCTCCTCGACCGCCTCCACGATCAGATGCTCCAGCGCGAGGTGGAGCTCCTGAATCCGGCTGGTATCGTCCGATGGCACCACGATGACTTCATCCGCAAGGGCGCGGAGCGGTCCGCCGCCCTTGCCCAGGAACGCGGCGACCGCGACCCCTTTGGCGCGCGCCGCCCGCGCGGCGGTCAGCAGATTGGCGCTCGCCCCGCTGGTGCTGTGGAGGACCAGGAGATCTCCCTTGCGGCACAGCGCCTCCACCTGACGGGCAAAGATCTGCTCGAAGCCGAGGTCGTTCCCCGCCGCGGTCAGGAGCGAGGTGTCGGTAGTGAGCGCCATGGCGGCGAAGGGGCGGCGGGCGCCCCGGAACCGGACCACATATTCGGTGGCGAGGTGCTGCGCATCGGCCGCGCTGCCGCCGTTCCCCGCGAAGAAGATGGTGCCGCCGTTCCGAAGCGTCTCGGCGTATCGCACGGCGAGGCGAGCCACGGCAGGGGCCTCCGCGGCCATCGCCGCCGCCAGCCGCGCCAGCGCCGCCAGGCCCTCCCGGATCCGGTCGGTGGCGGTCACTCTTCCTCCCGCAACAGTTGTTTGAGCTTGTCGAGCAGACCGGTCTTGAGCGCCAACCCCGGCACTGGCGCGACCGGCTCCTCGGCCAGAATCGCAGCGGGATTCTTCCGCGCCAGGAGATCGGCCTGCTGTTCGCCGCCCTGCTCGCAGAGATACCGATACGCGGTGCCCAGCATGCGGTCGTCTCCGTGGTTGTCGGCGGCGATCACGTCGGCGAGCCCGTGACCGACCAGGTCGCGGGCGCGTTGGCCCCGCCCGCGACCGGTCAGGAGCGTCGTCGCATCCACCTGGAGCAACGCACCGGTGGCCTTCCATTGCGATGCTGACGCCGAATTGCAGGCGGGGTAGCGTTCCGGATGCGCCAGGACCGGGATGAGGCCAAGCTGCACCACTTGATGCAGCGCGAAATTGATCGCCGGACCCGCTACCAGCCGGGGAAACTCGACCAGGATCGCTCGGGTGCCTCCCAGGGTGAGCCCCGGGCTCGTCGTGAGGTCCTCGGTCACCGGCCGGTCGAGCATCAGTTCGACCCCGCGGTGGAGCGTGATGGCGGTGGGCGCCGCCGCGGTGAGGGCGGTGAACGCCGCCTCGTGCGCCGCCGGAATGCCGCGCGCCATCCGGCCGATACTGTGGTGCGGCGTCAGGCACACCACTGTCACGCCCGCCTCCTCCATGGCCAGGAGTACCCGCACCGACTGCTCCACGGTGCGAGACCCGTCATCCACTCCGGGGAGGAGATGGCTGTGAAGATCGATCACCGAACCGCCGCCCCCGCCTCGCGGAGCGTCGCCGCGAAGGCCGCCAGGCCCCCGGGATCCTGGGTCGCCCGCGCTAGGAGCGCCAGGGTAACCAGCGCGTCCGCCGCCAACAGGTCGAGGGCCACCGAGCGCCCGCCGGGGAGTCGGAGCACGGCCGCCAGCGCATCGGTGGCGGCACCGGCCAGCTCGGTTGCCGGGTCGGTTCCGCCCGGTCGTGCCGCAAGGTACCGGGCCGATCGTTCCCGCAGCGCCGGGGGGGCACCCATGCTCTCGGCCTCGAACCACCGCCGCGCTTCGGTCACCGGCCCGCGAGCCATTCCTCGACCAGGCGCGGCGCCGCCTCGCGGGCGGCGGGGAGCCGCGCGGGGTCGCCGGCGCTCCCGGATGCAAACGCGGGACGCCCACCGCCCTTGCCCCCGCTCACTGCCGCGACGCGATTGAGCAAGTCGCCCGCCTTGAGTCCGCGCCCCACCAGATCGTCCGTCAGCGCCACATGGATCGCGCCTCGACCGGTAGTGCCGAAGAGAATCAGCACCGCCTTGGCCTTGCCGGAACGGAATCGGTCCGCTGCCTGCGCCACTTCGTCGCGATCCTCTGCTCCGGTTTCTCCAAGGGTGACCGACACGCCGTTCACCTGAAGCTCGTCGCCCGGGGCCTCGTCCCCGCCCCGCTCCAGCACCTGGCGGAGCCGCGCCTCCAGCTTGTCCCGCTCCGCGAGCAGCTGTTCGATTCGCCGGGCCAGATGCTCGGGTTGCGCCTTGAGCAGCTCGCCCGCCTGCTGCAGACGGCTCTCGATTTCGTCGAGCGCGGCATAAGCGCCCGGTCCGGTTACTGCCTCGATCCGCCGTACGCCCGCCGCAACGCCACCCTGCGCGGTGACCCGGAAAAGGCCGAGCGCGCCGGTCGTGGCGACGTGGGTCCCCCCGCAGAGCTCGATCGAGTCTCCCATCTGAACCACCCGCACCACGTCGCCATACTTGTCGGCGAAGAACGCCATCGCTCCGAGCGCGAGGGCGTCGGGATAGGCCATCTGCCGAGTAGTGACGGGACGGTTGGCCCAGATTTCCTCGTTCACGTCGCGCTCGATCCGGTCGAGCGTATCCGGCTCGATCGGACCGTGATGCGAGAAGTCGAAGCGGAGCCGTGCCGCCTCCACCAGGGAGCCCTGTTGCCGCACGTGGCCCCCGAGATGGCGGCGCAACGCCGCGTGCACCAGGTGGGTGGCGCTGTGGTTCCGTTCGATGTCCTGACGGCGGGGAGAATCCACCGTGGCGATGATTGCCGTCGGCTGGAACTCGCCGGTGAACGCGCCGACGATGGTGGTGCCGCGCTCCTCCTTGCGCACCTCCTCGACCGGCAGCGTCCAGCCGATGCCCTTGAGATGACCGGTGTCGCTCACCTGGCCGCCCGATTCGACGTAGAACGGGTTCTCCCGGAGCACCAGCTCGACCCGCTCCCCTTCCTGCCGGAACGCCAGCAGCTCGGTCTCGGCCTGGGTGGTGTCGTAGCCCACGAACTTCTGCTTGCCGCGGCGGAGAATGTGCCATTTGGCCCGCCGCCCCCGCGCCGGCGCCCGCACGCCGGCTGCCTTCGCGGAACCGCGGGCGGCTCCCCGCGATCGCGCCCGCTGCTCCTCCAGGGCGGATTCGAAGCCAGGCAGATCCACGGCCACCCCGCGCTCCGCCGCGATCAATTCGGTCAAGTCCGCTGGAAACCCGAAGGTGTCGTAGAGCCGGAAGGCCTCTTCGCCGGGAATCCGCTTGACCCCGGTGGCGAACAGCTCCTCCAGCCGCCGGAGCCCGCCATCGATCGTTTCCAGAAAGCGGTGCTCCTCCGCTTCGGTCCACTTCCGGATTTCGTCCCGGGCGGAGAGGAGCTCGGGGTAGGCGCCTCCCATCAGGCGCACGACATCGTCGGTCAGGGGAGCCAGAGTCGGCTCACGCCGGCCGAGCATCCAGGCGTGCCGCACCGCCCGGCGGAGAATTCGGCGCAACACGTAGCCCCGCCCCTCGTTGCTCGGATACACACCGTCCGCCAGGAGGAACGTCACCGCCCGGGCGTGATCCGCTAGCACCCGATAGGACGCGCCGTTGCCCGCCATCGTCCGCGGGTAGGGCACCCCGACCAGCTGCCCTGCATGCTCCAGGAGCGGCAGGAAGAGGTCAGTGTGAAAGGTGTCATCCCCGCCTTGCAGCACGGCGGTGATCCGCTCCAGTCCGGCGCCGGTGTCCACCGAGGGTTTGGGAAGCGGCGTGAGGGTACCGTCCGCAGCGCGGTCGAATTGCATGAAGACCAGGTTCCAGATTTCCAGGAACCGCCCCGACTCCGCCTGGAGCTCGAACTCCTCCGTCGACTCGGTCCGCGCCGGCTGTCCCGGCTTCCACTCCAGGTCGACATAGATCTCGGAGCAGGGGCCGCACGGACCGGTGTCCGCCATTTGCCAGAAATTGTCCTTGTCGCTGAGGCCGTAGATGCGATTGTCCGGCAGACCGGCGATCTCCCGCCACAGCTGTCGCGCCTCCGTGTCGGCGTGATGAACGCTGACCCGGATCCGTTCGGCGGGGATCCCGAGAAACTCCGGGGAGGTCACGAACTCCCAGGCGTAGCTGATCGCATCGCGCTTGAAATAGTCACCGAAGGAGAAATTCCCCAGCATCTCGAAAAAGGTCTGGTGCCGCTTGGTAAGCCCCACCTGTTCGAGGTCATTGTGCTTCCCTCCCGCCCGAACGCACTTCTGGCAGGTGGTGGCCCGGACGTACTCCCGGTGCTCCTGGCCGAGGAAGGTGCGCTTGAACTGCACCATCCCGGCATTGGTGAACAGAAGGGTCGGATCGTCCTGGGGTGCCAGCGGAGACGAGGACACCTCGCGGTGTCCCCGAGCGATGAAGAAATCGAGAAAGAGACGGCGAATGCGAGCGGATTCCATCGGGGGAATATATCCTCCGCCCCCCCCCCCCGGGCCCCACCCCAAAAACCCTCAGCGGCCGGAGCTCGGCGCGGTGCCGGCCGGGTGATCCGACCGGCGGATCACATCGGCGCGCGGAGGAGCGACGCCACGATCCGGGACACCGCCTGGCCGGCGAACCCCCGCCTCGCGAGGAAGGCCAGCAGCCGCCGGCGGGTGACCGGCGGCGGCAATCCGCGAAGCTGCGCCAATCGCTTCCGCGCCAGCGCCTCCGCTTGCTGTTCCTCGACACCGGTGGCGCCGAACGCCTCCGCCAGCGCGCGATCCACCACGCCCCGGTCGATTCCCAGTGCGGCCAGATCCCGGCGCAGCCGGAGTGGCCCCCGCCCCCGGGCGGCGCGGGTCTGCACGTAGTGGAGCGTAAAGCGGGCATCGTCCACCAGCCCGGCGCGGGCCGCCCGGGCTACCGCCTCCTCCGCCGCTTCAGGCGAGTGACCCTTGAGCACCAGCCGACGGGTGAGATCCCGCTGGGCGAACGGGCGGCGCTCCAGAAACCGGAGCGCCGTGCGAAAGCCGGCTTCCTGGTCGGCGGCGCGGCAGAGCCGGCCATAGAGCGGCTCCTCCAACACGGTGCCCGGCCGCAGCCCCTCGGCGTCCGCCACCCCGCGCGGCAAGGTCAGCAACGGGCGCCCTTGCACCATGACCCGCACGCTGCCCGCCAACCGGGGATCCGGAACTAGCGCCCCGATCACCCGGCGGACCCGCGGCTCACTCGGCGTCGCCGTCGCCGTCATCGGTCGCCGCCACTACCTGCGCCTTGACCCCGAGGAACTCCTTCACCCGGCTCTCGACCTCACTCTGGAGGGCCGGATTGTCCTTGAGGAACAGCTTCGCGTTTTCCCGGCCCTGACCGATCCGCTGGTCGCCGTAGGAATACCACGCCCCCGACTTCTGGATGATGTTCGCCTCGGCCGCGAGATCCACCACCAGCCCGCTGTGGCTGATGCCCTCGTCGAACATCACGTCGAACTCCGCCTGCTTGAACGGCGGCGCCACCTTGTTCTTGACCACCTTGACCCGCACCCGGTTGCCGATGACGGCTTCCCGCTCCTTCACCGGACCGATCCGGCGGATGTCGAGCCGCACCGAGGCGTAGAATTTGAGCGCCTTGCCGCCGGTGGTGGTTTCGGGATTGCCGAACATGACACCGATCTTTTCGCGCAGCTGATTGATGAACACCACCGCACAGTTCGAGCGGTTGATCGAGCCGGCCAGCTTTCGGAGCGCCTGGCTCATGAGCCGGGCCTGGAGGCCCATGTGGCTCTCGCCCATTTCACCTTCGATTTCCGCCTTCGGCACCAGGGCCGCCACCGAGTCGATTACCACCAGGTCCACCGCCCCAGAGCGCACCAGGATTTCCACGATCTCCAGCGCCTGCTCGCCGGTGTCGGGTTGCGACACCAGCAGGTTGTCGACGTCCACGCCCAGCTTCTTGGCGTACTCCACATCGAGGGCATGCTCCGCGTCCACATAGGCCGCGGTCCCGCCGGCACGCTGAACGTTTGCCGCCAGATGCAGTGTCAGCGTGGTCTTGCCGGAGGATTCGGGGCCGTAGATCTCGGTGATCCGGCCCCGGGGGACGCCGCCGATCCCGATGGCCGCGTCGAGGTTGATTGCGCCGGTGGGAATTGCGTGAACCCGCTCCCGCGGGCTCTCCGAACCCATCCGCATGATCGAGCCCTTGCCCAGTTGCTTCTCGATCTGGGCAATGGCGAGGTTGAGCGCCTTCCGGCGATCGGCGTCGAGTTTGACGTCCTTGACGTCGGGAACGGCCATGAGAGCCCTCTTTTCACGATATGGATGATTTTGCTACACAAAACCACTGAAACCAATCTAAAGCCGAACATTGTCCGAAGCAAGATGGCATTTTTTCACTTTTCCACATTACGCCAGGCATCCTCAATGTGGGTGACCTGTGGAGACGTGGACGGCGGCCCGGAAGCCTCCACCCCGATCACATCGAAGCGGTACCGGTCTCCCGGGCGCCCGAACCGGACTCGCCAGAGCTCGGCGAGCCGGCCCAGCACCGCCCGCTTCCTCCAGCCGACCGACTCCACCGCTCGGCCGAACCGCGGCGAGCGCCGGGTCTTCACCTCCACGAACGCGACCAGCTCGCCGCGCCGCGCAATCAGGTCCAGGTCGTGGTGGCCGAACCGAAACCGGTGGGCCTCGATGCGCCAGCCGAGACGCAGGAGATACGCAATGGCGGCCCGCTCGCCGGCGTAGCCGCGACGGTGCCGGGGATCGGTCCACTGGCCCGGAGGCTTCGGAGGGCGAATCGAAGGCATGGACGACGATACGGCGGCACCGTCGGCGGGTAGGAACCCGAAATGTGCGAAGGGGGTCGAACCAACGCCGGCTCAGGCGCGGTATTCGTCCAGCTGTGACAGTCCGATCAGCACCTCCCGGGGTTTGCTGCCATCCGGTGGCCCGAGAATTCCGGCAGCGTGGAGCTGATCGATGACCCGCGCGGCGCGGCCGTAGCCGATCCGGAGCTTGCGCTGCAGGAGTGAGGTCGAGCCACCCTGATTCTGGATGCAGACCTCGGCCGCCTCCCGGAAGAGGCTGTCGCGCTCTCCTTCCCGCTCGCCCGGCTCGCCGCTCTCATCCTCAGCTTCCTGCGCCCTTATGACCTCAATGATGTCCTCCTCGCCACCCTCGCGCGCCGCTGCGGGTACCCTATCGCGACGCGCCGTGAACCATTGCATCAAGCGCTCGGTTTCTTCGGTGCCGATGAACGCACCCTGGATCCTCTGCGGCTCGCTCTTTCCCGGCGGGAGGAACAGCATGTCGCCGTTGCCGAGCAGCGCCTCGGCCCCGTTGCCGTCGAGGATGGTCCGGCTATCCACCTTGGACGCTACGCGGAATGCAATCCGGCTTGGAAAGTTCGCCTTGATCAGCCCGGTGATCACGTTCACCGAGGGACGCTGGGTCGCCAGGATAAGATGGAGCCCGATGGCGCGCGCCTTCTGGGCGAGCAGCGCCAGCGGCGTCTCGACTTCTCCCTGCACCGTCATCATAAGATCGGCCAGTTCGTCGACGACGATGACGAGGTGGGGGAGCCGTCCCGCAGTGTAGGCCTCGTCGTGGGTTGCGCCGGGAGCGGTAGTCTCCGCCTCGGCGTTGATCGTGGCGAGCGAGGAGGCCGGCCTCGGCGGGTGCCGGAGCGGCCGCCCTTGTTCGACCTTGTAATTGAAGTCCGCCAGGTTGCGCGCGCCGTTGGCATGCAGCAGCTCGTACCGCCGCCCCATCTCCTGGACCGCCCACTTGAGCACCCGCGCCGCGTCGTGATTGTTGGTGACCACGCTGTGCCGGAGATGCGGCAGCGCGTTGTACATCGAGAGCTCCACCATCTTGGGATCGATCATCAGCATTCGGAGATCGGCCGGCGTGTAGCGATAGATCAATCCCGTGATGATGGTGTTGATCGCGACGGATTTTCCTGACCCGGTAGCGCCCGCAATGAGCAAATGCGGCATCTTGGCCAGGTCGGTGACGACGGGCTTGCCCTCGAGGTCACGCCCCAGCGCCATCGGCATGATGGCTCGGTCCCGGGCGCGTTCCCATTCGGGCGATTCGAGCAGCTCTCGTAGCGTAACCAACCGTGCGGTCGGGTTCGGAACCTCGACCCCCACCGCACCACGGCCGGGGATCGGCGCGACGCGGATGCTCATCGCCCGCATCGTGATGGCCAGGTCGTCGGCGAGCGCGATGATGCGGCCCGCCTTGACACCGGGCGCCGGCACGATCTCGAATTGCGTGACCACGGGTCCGCTGGTGCGTCCCGCCAGCGTGCCCTCGACCTTGAAGGTGCGAAGGGTATCGAGCAGCGCCTGCCCCAGGCGGTCTAGTTGCGCGGTGTCCGCGGCGGTGTCCTGGGGCGGTGGAGGCTTGAGCAGGTCGATCGGGGGCAGCAGGTCGTCATCGGGCGGACGGACGGTCGAGCGCACCGGCTGACGGTCGACGTCAATCCTGCCCTCGCGCTTCTGGGCCGGCTTCGACTTCAGGATCGGAAAGGCCGCCGCCTCATCAGCTTCTTCCTTCGTATCGGCGTAATCTGTGGAATCTGGGGGCCCAGTCGTCCGGCTGTCTGGCTTCTTCTCCAGCGGATGCAGGGGATGCCACGCCAGTGTGGCCAGCGTGAGGGCGGACAGCGCCAGGAAGGCCAGCAGAAGCCCACCGGGCTGCCCGATGATCTGGGTAACCCCCCGCGCGGCGAATCCGGGCAGGAGGCCGGTAAGCCGCGCGGCGAGCATCCATTCCGGGAGGGGAGGATCGAACGCCGCCGGCTGCACGTCGCTGATCACCCCGATGGTGAAGGGCACCAGCAGGGTGAGGCCGCCAAGGAGGATCGCCGCCCGCTTCATGTCGAGCCGCGGTACTCGATCGAACCCGGCCAGGGCCAGGCCGAGCCCGAGCAGCGGGAGCCCGACCGCGCCGAGGCCCAGCAGGGTCCACAGCAGGTGGCCGAGTCGGTGGCCCAATGCACCGGTGGGGACCGCTGGAACCAGCGTAAGCCCGAAGAACACCCCCAGGACGAGCGCCGCAACGGCGCCGAGGCGGCGGCGATCCTCCGGTTTCATGTCGGGGCGCTGATCCGCCGGTCGCGGAAGAGCGGGAGCACCGGGTAGGCGTTCTCCCGTGCGGCGTCGATCAGGTCTTCGCCCCGGCCCAGCGCGGCCAGCTGGCGTCCGGCGGCGGAGAGAGTGAAGGGGCGCTCCCAGCGCGTCCCGTAGCGCCGGACCAGATCCACCGCGACCAGCGCCGCGTCGTTAAGCCCCTTCCGGCGCCGGCGCCCCTCCAGCGCTTCGAGCACCAGACGGCCCGCCGCGTACGCGTCATCCAGTCCGAAGCTCGACTCTCTCCCGGCACAGATGATGACCAGGTCCTTGCGGGCCTTGAGAAGCTCCCGCGCCTTTGCCCCGGCCACCGCCAGGTTGGCAGCGGCGGCCACATACACCTCCGAGCCCCCCTGCGCCGCCAGGAGGGCCCGGGTCCCGTTGGTGGTGGTCATGACCAGGGTCTTCCCCCGCACCGCCGCCTCGGTCATTTCAAGCGGACTGTTGCCCAACTCGAGCCCGGCAATCGGCTCTGAGTTGAGTTCCCCGGCGGTCACCACGTCGGTGGGTCCGAGGGATTGGGCCATGCGGGTGGCCTCCTCCGCCGTCGCCACCGGCACGATGCCGCGCGCCCCGTGATGCAGCGCCGCACAGATCACCGTGGTGGCGCGCAGCACATCGATGACGAACACGGGACGGCCCGCGACCTCCTGAGGGGTGAGGCCCGCGGGGGAGAAGATGACGTCGAGCTTCATGTCTCGGGGTGGAGGAGGTGGCTCTGGCGCTCGAGGAATCGGGTGTCGATCCGGGCCTCCACGA
>JBGPEJ010000108.1:0-10391 GCA_041482775.1 Gemmatimonadota bacterium
ATCGTGGTGGACGCACCCAGGGACAAGGGCCACGTCGTGCTGTTCTCGATCAACCCGGTCTATCGCGGGGAAACCGTCGGCAGCTACTTCCTGGTGCTCAACATCATCCTGAACTTCGACAACCTGAGCGCCGGGCGAAAGCTGGACGACCGGTGAGGCCGGAATCATGAAGCTCGCCTTCATCGGCTCCCACGGCGTCGGGAAGACGACGCTCTGCTACGATCTCGCCGCGCGGCTCAAGCGGCAGGACCGCGTGGTGGACCTGGTCAAGGAGGTGGCGCGAGAATGCCCCCTTCCGATCAACCGGGAGACGACCCTCCAGGCCCAGGCCTGGATTCTCCATACCCAGATTGCGCAGGAGATCGCGACCGAAGCCGGGAACGAGGTCGTCATCTGCGACCGGTCGGTGCTCGACAACTACGCATACCTGGTCCATCAGGCAGGCCGCCGCCCGGAATACGACGCCCTGGTGCGCGAGTGGGTGGGAACCTATGACCGGCTCTTCAAGGTGCCGATCATCGACGCCCCGACGTTCGACGGCAAACGGGACGTGAGCCGCGCCTTTCAACAGGCCATCGACACCGTCATCGACGAGCTGGCCCGGGACCTCGGGGTAACCTGCCACCGGCTCGCGCCCGATGGACGCGAAGGGTGGATCGATACCGTCCTCCTGGCCAGCGGACTACCGCTACATCCCCCGCAGATCGACCTGTTCCCCGCGCGCGCCCAGTGAATCGGAAGCGGACGCCGCGTACCCTGGCAGCTGGAGAGGTGAAATGAATTCCCGAGCAATCGTCGGACGGCTTCTGGTGTGGCTGGCAGTCGCAGCGGCCGCGGCGCCGCTCCGGGCCCAGATCCCGACGGCCGAGTACGCCGCCCGGCGCGATTCCCTTGCCGCGCGCCTCGGCAACGGGGTGGTGGTGGCGTTCGGAGGCCGGACGCCGGTGTCGGACTTCGGGCCCTTCTACCAGATCCCCGCGTTCCGGTACCTGACCGGGTACGAGTACGCCGATGCGGCGTTCGTCATGGTGGTGCGGAATGGGCGCGGCAGCGGGACGCTCTTCATCCATCGGAGCACGCCCCGGCGCGCGCTCTACTACGGCGAGGAGCCGGACTCGGCGGCGCTGGTCCGGGACCTGGGCCTGCCCTCGCGCCCCGCCGAGGACCTCGCCGCAGTGGCCGACTCGCTCGCCGCCACCGGACTTCCGGTCCACGGCCTCCGTGACTTCGACGATGCCGATTTTGCCGCGGCGGACTCGCTCACCCGCGGGGGCCAGTTCCTTCGCGCCCTCGCGGCCCGGCACCCTGGACTGGTCGTCCAGGACGCCCATCCGATCCTCGATCAGCTCCGGGCCCGGAAGAGCGACGCGGAGCTGGCCCTGATTCGCCGAGCCGCGGAGATCAGCGTCAACGGGCATCTCGAGCTGATGCGCCAGATCGCGCCGGGGATGCACGAGTACGACCTCCAGGCGATCATCGAATACGCATTCCGCCGCGGCGGCGCCGAGCGGCCGGCGTATGGATCCATCGTGGGATCGGGACCCAACGGGACCCAGCTGCACTACATGAAGGATCGGGGAGAGCTGAAGGCGGGCGAGGTGGTGGTGATCGATGCGGCAGCGGAGTTCGGAGGATACGCCGCCGATGTGACCCGGACGCTCCCGGTCAGCGGCACCTACACCGCCGACCAGCGGGCGCTCTACCAGGTGGTCCGCGACGGTCAGGCCGCCGCCGAGCGGAATTCGCTTCCCGGAATGTCGATCCAGGCCGCCCAGGATTCCTCGATCGACGCGCGGGCCCTCGGACTGGCGGCGCTCGGGCTGATCGAGTCAGCTACCGCCACCTTCGACCCTCCCTGGCCCGCCGACTGCGTGAAGACTCCGCGGGCGTGCCGGCAGGTTTCCCTCTTCGCCATCCACGGCATCAGCCACGGGCTCGGACTGGCGGTGCACGATCCGCTGCAGGCCTACTACGGCGAGAAGACGTTCCAGAAGGGGGACGCGTTCACCATCGAGCCGGGGCTCTACATCACACCGAAACTGTTGGAGATTTTGCCCGACACTCCGAAGAACCGGGCGTTCAAGGCCAAGGTGCGCGCCGCGGTCGAGCGGTATCGCGATAACGGGGTTCGAATCGAGGACGACTACGTGATCACCGACCGGGGCCTGGAGTGGATCAGCCGCGCGCCCCGGGAAATTGACGAGATCGAAGCCCTGTACCGGCAGCGAAAAGCCCGGGCCGTGCCCTGAGCCGGGTCACGCCGGTCCGACGACCCCCTCCAGCAGTTTCCGGGTGAAGGCGATTTCCTCTTCGTTGACGAGATGCCCCATCCCAGGGTAGATCCGCTCGGTCACGGCGGCGCCCATCCGGTGGAATACCCCGGCGGTCTCGTCGACCCGTTGCCTGGGCACGTGGGCGTCGACGTCGCTGCATCCCAGGAACACGGGGGTTCCCTCGAAACTTCCCGGATCATTCCATCGGGATCCGGGAGGCCCGATCAACCCTCCGCTGTAGGCCACCACCCCACCGAAGCGCGCCGGGTGTCGGACCGCATAGGTGGTCGCCAGGCAGGCGCCCTGCGAGAAACCCAGCAGGACAATGCGACTCTCGGGAATTCCCTTCCCCACGACCTCCCGCACCAGGCGATGCATCGCCGCGAGGCCAGAGGTAATTCCCGGCTCATTCCGGGCGATTTCCGCCATGAAGCTGTAGGGATACCAGGTGCCGCCCCCGGCGGCCGGGGCCAGGTAGGAAACGCCGGGGTACGCCAGGGCCTCCGCCAGCTCGAGAATGTTGCCCGGCCCGGCGTTCCGGCCATGAATCATGATCACCGCCGCCCGGCCGGCGCCGAGCGGCTCGCCGCGAACTTCCACCGGCTGGCCGGCGTGGGGATCGGTGCTCACGGCGCCGGGAAGGAAACGGCGGGGAGCCCGGCCTCGATCATTGCCCGGTGGGGCTCCTCCCAGGGCGGGAGCTTGAGCGCCCGGCCGAGCCGGGAAGCTTCCTCGTCCACGGCGAAGCCGGGAGCCATCGTGGCGATTTCATAGAGCACACCGCCAGGCTCCCGGAAGTAGATGGAGAGGAAGTACTGGCGATCCCGCACCTCGGTGACGTGATAGCCCCGCGCGATCAGTTCGGCGCGGGCCGCGAGCTGCTCCTCCGGTGTGCCGATCGCCATCGCGAGGTGGTGCACGGTTCCCAGGCCGTTCAGCGCCGGTTGCGCGTCCGGCGTATGGAGGATGTCGAGGCGCTGGCCCGGGCCGCCCTCCTCCACTCCCAGGCGGGTCCGTTGCTCGTTTCGTTCGACGATGCTCCATCCGAGCAGCCCGGTGAGAAAACCGATCGAAGCCTCGGGCGCTCGAATCGAGAGGGTCACCGAGTGCACGCCGCGGATTGCCATCTCGGAGTAGACCTCGCCGGTGACCCAGGGGAGCCGGGCGTCGCGGTCGGTGGCGACCAGCTCCAGATCGAGGCCGGAGGGGTCTTGGAAGGCGATGAACTCTTCGCCGAAGCGGGTGGCTTCGGGCGTTGTGGTTACGCCGCGAGCCGCCAGCCGCTTGCGCCAGGCCGGGAGCGAGCCAAGGGGCACCGAGAAGGAGGTCACCGTGATCTGGCCCGCCCCCTTCCGGCCCACCGGGACTCCCATCCCCTTGTAGGGGAAGGTGGTCATGATGGTTCCGGGGGTTCCCCGCTCGTTGCCATAGTAGAAGTGGAAGACGTGGTGGTTGTCGAAATTGACGGTCTGCTTGACCAACCGGAGGCCGAGGTGCCCGGCGTAGAAGTCGAGATCTACCTGGGCGTCGCCCACGGTGGCGGTGACATGATGCAGGCTCAGAATCTTCGGGGTCATCGAGTGCCCTTTACCCGGCGGAGCTGGTAAGAGAGGATTCTATCATGCCCGGGGCCGCCGGGTAGCCCCGGCCTTCTGTAAGCCCTATTCTTCGCCGGTGCCCGACCCCCAGCTGACCCGGCTTACCGGTGCCCTTGCCGACCGATATCGCATCGAGCGAGAGCTGGGCGCCGGTGGGATGGCCACGGTGTACCTCGCGGCGGACCTGCGGCACGGCCGCCAGGTTGCTGTCAAGGTCCTGCGCCCGGAGCTCTCTGCCTCGCTGGGCGCGGAGCGGTTCCTCAGCGAAATCAGCACCACCGCCAAACTGGCGCACCCCCACATTCTCCCGCTCCACGACTCGGGCCAGGCGGAGGGGTTCCTGTTCTATGTCATGCCGTTCATCGAAGGGGAGTCGTTGCGCCAGCGGCTTACCCGGGAGGGGTCGCTGCCGGTGGAGGAGGCGGTGCGCATCGCGCGGGAAGTCGCCGATGCCCTCGCCTACGCGCACAGCCACGGCGTGATCCATCGCGACATCAAGCCGGAGAACATTCTCCTCCAAGCCGGCCACGCGATTGTGGCGGATTTCGGCATTGCCCGCGCGGTGAGCGCCGCGGGGCCCGAGCGACTCACCATGGCGGGGATGGCGCTGGGCACGCCGTCCTACATGAGCCCCGAGCAGGCCGCCGGAGAGGCCGACGTGGACGGACGCAGCGATCTCTATTCGCTGGCGAGCCTGCTCTACGAAATGCTGGCCGGCGAGCCACCGTTCACCGGCCCGACAATGGAGGCGATTCTGGTGCAGCGATTCACCCGGACGGCACCCAGGATCACCGTAAAGCGCCCCAACGTGCCCCGGGGGATCGAGGCGGCGATCTCGACCGCTCTGGCCCGGGAGCCGGCGGACCGCTTTCCCACGGTGGAAAGGTTCATCCAGGCGCTCGACGTCCGGGGAAGCGGGGAGGGCGGCGGGCCGGTCGATCGCTCGATCGCGGTGCTGCCGTTCGCCAACATGAGCGGGGACCCCGAGGCCGAGTATTTCTCCGACGGGATTTCGGAAGAGATCATCAACGCGCTGGCCCAGCTGCCGGGTCTCCGGGTCGCGGCGCGCACCTCGGCGTTCTCCTTCAAGGGCAAGAATGCCGATCTGCGCACCGTCGGTGACCAGCTCAACGTCGCCACGGTGCTCGAAGGGAGCGTCCGCAAGGCGGGGAACCGGCTTCGGATCACCGCCCAGCTCATTAATGTCTCCGACGGATACCATATGTGGTCGGAGCGGTTCGACCGGGAGCACACCGACGTCTTCGCAATTCAGGACGAGATCGCGACCGCCATCGCGGCCAAGCTGGAAGTGACTCTGGGGGGCCGCGGAGCCGGCCCGCTGGTCAAGCCGCCGACCGAGAACCTCGAGGCGTACGACTTGTACCTCAAGGGTCACGCCCTGATCCTCCAGCGCGGCCCGGCCCTTCCCCGGGGCGTCGAGTGCCTCGAGCGGGCGGTCGTGCTCGATCCGGACTTCGCCCTGGCCCTCGCCGAGCTGGCCGAGGCGCTCCTGCTTGCCAGCCTCTACGGCATGAACCGGCTGGTGGACATTCGCGATCGGGTCGCCGGTGCGTGCGACCGGGCGCTGGCCCGCGAGCCCAACCTGCCGGCGGCCCATATCGCGCAGGCGCTCTTCCGGTTCATGGCGGAGTACGACCGCGAGGGGGCCTCCGAGAGCTGGGTCCGCGCGGTGGCGCTCGATCCGTCCAACCCGGAGATTCTGAGCTTGCAGGCGATGTACGATCTCTGCTACGTGCGCGGCGCGTTCGCCGAGGGAGAACGCCAGATGCGCACCGCCCTGGAGTTGGACCCGCTCAGCGTGTTCGCGCGGGCCCAGCTGGCGCTGCTCCTGGGATGGGCGGGGCGGTTCGCGGACGCGGCGGTGGAGGCCCGGCGTGCGCTGGAGCTCGACGCCGAGTCGTTCTATCCGCACTGGACGCTGCTGCACGCGCTTTTCCAGGGAGCTCACCCCGAGGAAGGAATCGCCCACGGGGCGTTGATGCTGGCGCGGTTCGGGCGCCATCCCTGGGTGCTGATGGCCCTCTCGCTGGCCAACGGGTTCGCCGGCCATCGCGAGGTTTCCGACGCCGTGTACGCGGAGCTCGCGGCGCGGGCCCGCACCGAGTTCGTCCAGCCGGCGGTGCTGGCGGTGGCGGCGCAGGGGGCGGGGCGGCGGGAGGACTGCTTCCGCCATTTGCGCGAGGCGGTAAAGCTCCACGACCCGCTGTTTACGCTGATAGCGCAGCACTGGCCCGGGGCCAGGGAATGGCGCGGCGACCCGGAGTACCAACGCATTCTCGCGAGCATGGGCTGGGACCGGCCGATGCAGGAAAGCCCGCAGTGACGCGCCGTGACCGACTTCCCCGCCCCCAGCCGCCCTCGCCGTAACGCCTTCAACCGGACCCACTCCCGATGTCTCGATTTCAGGTCGCCCTCCCGGCCCTTGGCGCCGCGCTGATCGCCTGCTCTACGCCGGACAACACCAAGCCGGCGGCGGGCGGCCCCAATCCGTTCCTCGCGGCCAGCCCGCTCCAATACCAGGCGCCGCCGTTCGACAAGATCCACGATGCCGACTACCAGCCGGCGATCGAGGAAGGGATGAAGCAGAACCTGGCGGAGATCGAGAAAATCGCGGCCCAGGATTCGGCGCCCACCTTTGCCAACACCATCCAAAGCATGGAACGGTCCGGGGCGTTGCTCACCCGGGTGGCCAAGGTCTTCTTCGCGCTGACCCAGTCCAACACTGACGACACGCTGCAGAAGGTGCAGTCGGAAGAGGCGCCCAAACTCGCCGAGCACCACGACGCGATCTATCTCAACCCGAAACTCTTCCAGCGGATCAAGACGCTCTATGACCGGCGCGACCGGCTGGGGCTCGAGCCCGAGCAGAAGTTCCTGGTGGAGCGGTACCACCGTGACTTCGTGCGCGCCGGCGCCAACCTGTCCGAGGCGGACAAGACCACCCTTCGCGCGATGAACAAGGAGGAGTCCACCCTCACCACCGATTTCCAGAACAGGCTGCTGGCCGCTACCAACGCCGGGGGCCTCGTGGTCGACAACAAGTCCGACCTCGACGGGTTGAGCGAGGCAGATCTTGCCGCGGCCAGTGAGGCGGCCCGGGCCCGAAAGCTCGAGGGGAAGTGGGTCCTGGTGCTGCGCAACACCACCCAGCAGCCCCTCCTTGCCTCGCTCAAGAACCGGGCGATCCGCGAACGCCTCCTCAAGGCTTCGATGACCCGCGCGGAGCGGGGCGACAGCAACGACACCCGAGCCATCGCGCAGCGCCTGGCCGAGCTCCGCGCGCAGAGGGCCAAACTGCTCGGCTTCCCGACCTATGCGGCGTACAGCCTCGACGACCAGATGGCCAAGACGCCTGACAAGGCGATCGGGCTGATGACCAACATGGTGCCCGCCGCGACGGCCAAGGCGCGCGGCGAGGCGGCAAGGATGCAGGCGATCATCGATGGGCAGAAGGGCGGCTTTTCGCTGGCCGCGTGGGACTGGCAATTCTATGCCGAGCAGGTGCGCAAGGCGGAGTATGATCTCGACGATGCCGCGGTGCACCCCTATTTCGAGCTGGATCGGGTGCTCAAGGACGGCGTCTTTTTTGCCGCAAGGCAGATGTACGGCCTGACCTTCAAGGAACGGAAGGACATCCCGCCCTACCAGTCCGATGTGCGGGTGTTCGAGGTGTTCGACGCCGACGGCAAGTCGATGGCCCTGTTCTACGCCGACTACTTCGCCCGGCCGAGCAAGAGTGGCGGCGCGTGGCAGGACACCTTCGTCGATCAGAGCGGCCTGCTGGGGGCCCGGCCGGTGGTGTTCAACGTCGCCAATTTCACCAAGCCGGCGCCGGGGCAGCCGGCCTTCCTGAGCTTCGACGACGTCAAGACGATGTTTCATGAATTCGGGCACGCACTGCAGGCGATGTTTTCCAATGTGAAGTACCCGACGCTCGCCGGCACCAATGTGCCGCGGGATTTCGTGGAATTCCCGTCCCAGTTCAACGAGCACTGGGCCCTGGAGCCCAGCGTCTTCGCCAGTTACGCCAGGCACTTCCAGACCGGGGAAGTGATGCCGGCGGCGCTGGTCGAGAAGATCAAGAAATCGCGGACGTTCGATCAAGGGTATGCGACCACCGAGTACCTTGCCGCGGCGCTGCTCGACATGGCGTGGCACACCCTGCCGGCTTCGGCCCCGAAGCAGGACGTCGGCGGCTTCGAAACCGAAGCGCTCAAGCGCTTCCGGGTCGATCTTGCCGAGGTGCCGCCCCGGTACCGCACACCCTACTTCGCGCACATCTGGAGCGGGGGGTACTCGGCCGGATACTACGCCTACCTCTGGAGCGAGGTGCTCGACCACGACGCCTACTACTGGTTCGTGGAGCACGGCGGGATGACCCGCGCCAATGGGCAGCGGTTCCGGGAGATGGTGCTCTCCCGCGGGGGTACCATGGACGTGGCGGCGATGTACCGGGCATTCCGCGGCCGCGATCCCAGCGTGGAGCCGCTGCTGGAGCAGCGCGGGTTGAAGGGGCCGGGCAAACCCTGAGAGGAGAACTGGAGATGCGAGGAATCGTCCTCGTCGGGCTCGCGGGCGCGGCGCTCAGCGCCACCCATCTGGCCGCGCAAGGAGCGGCGCCCGCGACGGATCACTTCACCCTCCGCGACGTCTTCGAGCTGGAATGGGCCGGCGACCCGCAGATCGCACCGGATGGCCGGCGGGTCGTGTTCGCGCGCGGCGGGTTCGACATCATGAAGGACAGCCAGCGCTCCGCCCTCTGGATCATCAACGCCGACGGGACGGACCTGCGCCCGCTGCTGGCGCCGGGGCGGGAGGCGGGGTCACCGCGCTGGTCACCCGACGGGAACCGGCTGCTCTACGTCTCCACGGTGGAGGGGAAGAGCGAGCTCTTCGTCCGGTGGATGGACACCGGCCAGGAGACCAACCTGACTCACCTGGCCGAGTCGCCGGGAGGGCTGGCCTGGTCGCCGGACGGGGCGTGGATTGCGTTCACGATGTTCGTGCCCGATCCGCCCAAGCCCTTCGCCGAGCTCCCGTCGCCCCCGCCCGGGGCCGACTGGGGCCCGCCGATCAAGTTCATCGACGAGCTCAACTACCGGGCCGACGGGTCCGGATACCTCCGCAAGGGGCACCGCCACATCTTCCTGCTCCCGGCCGACGGCGGCACGCCACGGCAACTGACCGGCGGCGCATTCGACGACGGCTCGCCGCGCTGGGCGTCCGACGGGCGTTCGCTGGTCTTTGCGGCCAACCGGGTCGAGGGGGGCGAGTACGAGCCGGGCGAGTCGGAGATCTACGAAGTGGCGATCGCGGGCGGAACGGTCAAGACGCTGACCCACCGCAAGGGGCCTGACGCGAGCCCGGTGATCTCGCCGGACGGGAAATTGATCGCCTACGTCGGATACGACGAGCGCTACCAGGGGTACCAGGTAACCCACCTCTACCTCATGAATCGCGATGGGAGCGGCGCTCGGCTGGTGACCGGAAACCTCGATCGGGACGTGCAGGATCCGGTGTGGAGCCGCGACGGACAGGGGCTGTTCTTCCAATACGACGATACCGGGGACACCCGGATCGGTTATGTCACGCTGGGCGGTGAGGTGAAGTCACTGACTGCAGGGCTGGGCGGCCTCTCGATCGACCGGCCGTATGGGGGCAGCTCCTTCTCGGTGGCCGCTGACGGGCGCTTCGCGTTCACCCAGGCGTCACCCGAGCATCCCGCCGACGTGGCGATTGGGCGGGCCGGCCAGCCCTCCCAGCGCCTGACCCGACTCAATGACGATCTGTTCGGGCAGAAGACGCTGGGCGCGGTGGAAGAAATCTGGTATCGCTCCGGCTTCGACCAGCGGCGGGTGCAGGGGTGGATCGTCAAACCGCCTGGGTTCGACCCGCGGCGGAAGTACCCGATGGTCCTGGAGATTCACGGGGGGCCGTTTGCCAACTACGGCGCCCGGTTCGCGGCCGACATTCAGCTCTACGCCGCGGCGGGATACGTTGTCCTGTACACCAATCCGCGCGGGAGCACCAGCTATGGGGAGGAGTTCGGGAATCTGATCCATCACGACTATCCCGACCATGACTACGACGACCTGATGACCGGGGTGGACAGCGTGATTGCGCGCGGCTATGTGGCTCCGGACAGCCTCTTCGTGACCGGCGGCAGCGGCGGCGGAGTGCTCACCGCCTGGATCGTGGGCCACACCAACCGGTTTCGGGCCGCGGTCGTGGCCAAGCCGGTAATCAACTGGTCCAGCTTCGTGCTGACATCGGACGGACTGGCGTTCTTTTCTCGATACTGGTTCCCGGGGGTGCCGTGGGACAAGGCGAACGTCGAGCAGTATGCCCGCCGGTCGCCGCTCAGCTACGTCGGCAACGTCACCACGCCGACGATGCTGGTGACCGGGGAGGTGGACTGGCGCACGCCGAGCAGCGAAGCGGAGCAGTTCTACGGGGCGCTCAAGCTCCGGAAGATCCCGACCGCGATGATGCGGATTCC